>JACPFL010000304.1 GCA_016183025.1 Deltaproteobacteria bacterium
CTCCGAAGCGCTACGGCATCACGAGCGACGGGTCGCGGATCGCCCCGTACGGGGTGCCGACCATCACCTACGGACCCGGCTTTGGCACGCACCTCGTGGATCCCACGGAGACGCGGGCGCCCGCGGAGTGGGATACCCCCTCGGGGCTGAGGCTGGGCGTGGGGATCGACAACATGCTCAACTGCACCAGGGTGTATGCCCTGGCAGCCCTGGACATCTGCACGGGGCGACGAGAGGAGATCGCGCGCCCTTGAGGAGGCCGGAGGGTCCCGTGATCGGGGGAAGCCCGGTCAGAAGATCCCGGCCAAGAGGAGGAGACAGGCATGCGGATGTACGTCGCGGGGAAATGGGTGGAGAAGTCCCAGAAGATCGAAGACCTCAACCCCTACGACGGGAAGCTCATCGATACGGTGCCCCGGGCGGACCTGCGCGATGTGGACCTGGCCCTGGAGAGCGCGGTGCGCGGGGCCACGGTGATGGCGAAGCTGCCAGGCTACGAGCGCTACCGGATCCTGAAGAAGGCCGCCGAGGGGCTGGAGGCCCGGACGGATGATGTCGCCCGGACGATCACGATGGAAGAGGGGAAGCCACTGGCCGAGTCCCGCTTTGAGGTCAGCCGCGCCGCTCAGGCCCTGATGCTCTCGGCCGAGGAGGCGAAGCGGATTCACGGCGAGACGGTCCCGTTTGACGGCGCTCCGGGAGGGGCGGGGAAACTGGGATTCACGCTGCGCGTGCCCTGCGGGGTGGTCGTGGCCATCAGCCCGTTCAACGCGCCGCTGAACCTCACCGCGCACAAGGTGGGCCCGGCCATCGCCGCCGGGAACGCCGTGGTGGTGAAGCCGGCCTCGGATACGCCGCTCTGCATCCTGAAGCTCACCGAGCTGCTGCTCGAGTGCGGGGTCCCTCCGGAGGGGATCCAGTGCCTGACCGGCGCAGGCGCGGAGGTTGGCGACGCCCTCTGCCGCGATCCCCGGGTGCGGAAGATCAGCTTCACCGGCAGCCGCGATGTCGGGGACCGGATCTGCCGGATCGCGGGGATCAAGAAGGTCACCATGGAGCTGGGCGGGAACTGCCCGGTCATCGTGATGCCCGATGCCGATCTGGAGCTGGTCGCCACCGGCCTGGCCGCCACGGGCTACACGAACGCCGGGCAGGTCTGCGTCTCGACCCAGCGCGTCCTGGCTGCCGCGCCGGTCTACGGCGATCTCCTGGATGCCCTGAGGCCCAAGGTCGCCGCGCTGAAGACGGGCAATCCCCTGGAGGAAGGGGTCAAGATCGGCCCCCTCGTCCGGGAGCGCGAGGCGGTCCGCGTGGAGAGCTGGGTCAACGAGGCCCTGGAGGGCGGGGCGCGCCTGGTCGTGGGCGGAGAGCGTCACGGGGCGATCTACGCGCCAACCATCGTGGCGGACGTGAAGCCCGAGATGCGCCTGTCCCGAGAGGAGCTCTTCGGCCCTGCCGTGGCGGTGACCAAGGTGGCGGACCTGGACGAGGCGATCGCGCTCGCCAACGACACGCCCTATGGGCTGGCCGCGGCGATCTTCACCGGCAGCGTCGAGTCCGCGATGAAATTCGCCAGGGAGTGCCAGGCGGGCAACCTCCACGTCAACTGGGGGACCCAGTGGCGCGTGGAGCTGATGCCCTACGGAGGCCTCAAGGAGAGCGGGTTCGGGAAAGAGGGGCCACGCTATGCGGTCGAGGAGATGACCGAGCTCAAGCTCGTCTGCTTCCACCTGCGGAGCTAGGCACGGGGGGACGCGACAGCTAGCTCCTGGAGCAGATCGCTGATCTTGGCCCTCGTACTTGAGAGGGTTGGTGCCGGAGGAGGGACTTGAACCCTCACGGCCCAGAGGGCCACGGGATTTTGAGTCCCGCGCGTCTCCCAGTTCCACCACTCCGGCACTGCCCGTACCATATCAAAATCTCGCCCTTCGCAGAAGCGCATCGGGCCCGTCTGTGGGGGGTGGCCGTATGAACTTCCCGTCGCGCTGGCTGGGGGTCGCCCTGCTCTTGGCCACCGCGGCCGTCCACAGTCCGACCCTCCGCAACGGCTTTGTCTTCGACGACATCTCGATCGTCGCCGAGAATCCGCGGATCAGCTCCTGGGAGCGGTTCGGGGAGCTTTTCACCCATACCTTCGTGCTGAACCCCGCGTTCGGCGGGGTGGCGTCGGAGGTCTACCGGCCCATCCTGGAAGTGAGCCTGCTGGTGGACCGCAGCCTCTGGGGGCTCTCCCCCCTCGGGTTCCACCTCACCAACCTGGTCATCCACCTGGCCAATGTCGTGCTTCTGCTCCGGCTGCTCCTGGGATTTGTGCCCCACGGGCTGGCGGCGTCCACAGTCCTCCTCTGGGCGATTCATCCGGTCCTGACCGAAGCGGTCAGCCTGGTTGCCAATCGGAACCACCTGCTCTTCTCCTCGCTGCTCCTCGGAGGCCTGCTCCTGTGGCGCCGGCCGCCGGACCGATCCTCCGGTGAGACCGCGGGGCGTGTGGGCGCGGCTGCGGGCCTGATGGCGGTGGGCCTGCTCACCCATGAGATGGCCATTGTGTTTCCGCTGCTGGCCCTCCTGGTGGATGTGACCAACGCCCCGAGGTCGGCCTCACCCTGGTCGGTATTGCGGCAGCGGCGCGCCGCCTACCTGGTCCTGCTGGCCGGGGCTGCCGCGTACCTGGGCCTTCGGCTCACGGTGGTGTCGCTGGGGCCGACCCTGGACCCAGGCACGTTCATCGCGGGGTTTGGAACACGCCTGTTGCTGGCCATCAGGGTGGTGGCCGGCTATCTGGTCCTGGTCGCCTTTCCCCTCTGGCTCAGCATCGAGCGGGGCTCGAGCCTGGGCCTCCCTGCCTCGCCGTGGGACCCGGCCGTCCTGGGCGCCTTTGCCCTGCTCTCCGCGATGACCGGGATCGCCTGGTGGCTCTGGCGTCGCACCCCGATCCCCGCGTACGGCTTGATGTGGTTCGCGGCGTTGATCCTCCCGGTCTCCAACGTGCTTCCCTTCTATGCGATCATGGGCGAGCGCTACGTGTACCTGGCCAGCGCCGGGGCCCTCCTGTTTTTCCTGAGCAGTGGTGTCGAACTCCTGCGCGTCGCCGGTCGCTCACTTCGCTCCGGCGATCACTCCCTCAGCCTCGCCGCGACTGCCGTCGCCCTCCTCCTCGCCTGGCTGCTCGGGGCCCGGACCGTGTTGCGCACTCTGGACTACCGGGACGATGTGACCCTCTATGCCAGCAGTCTGGCAGCCACTCCGGACAGCGCGCCCCTGCTCATCAACCTGGGAGACGCGTACATGAAGCGGGGTCGGTACGGAGAGGCGCTCGCAGCGACCGAACAGGCCGTCCGGCTGAAGCCCGATTATCCGGAGGCCTGGAACACCCTGGGCCTGGTCCGCAGTGGCCGGGGAGAGCTGGAGAAGGCGGTCCCGGCGTACCGCCGGGCCATCCACCTGATGCCCGATTACGCGGAGGCCTGGAATAACCTGGGGATCGCCCACGGGGACCGAGGTGAGCACGCAGAGGCGATCACGGTGTTCCACCGGGCCATCCGCCTGAAGCCCAATTACGCGGAGGCCTGGAACAACCTCGGGGTCGTCTACGCGACGAAGGGCCAGTACGCGCAGGCGGTCCCGGCCTATCGGGAGGCCATCCGCTTGAAGCCGGACTTTGCGAAGGCCTGGTACAACCTGGGGCTCGCCTACGCCGCTCAAGATGATCGGCGGCGGGCGAGGGAGGTCTATCAGCAGCTCAAGAGCTTGGACCGAGCCCGGGCTGATGAATTGTTCCGGAAGAGCATCCTCCGTTGAGTCAGGGGAGACATGCCTCCAGGGGAGTGGGCGCCTCGCCCAGCGATTCGGCCACGGCGGGGTGGACGATCTTCCCGCGCCACACATTGACGCCTTTGGCCAATGCGGCGTTCTCCCGCACCGCCGTCTCGACCCCTCGGGTCGCGAGCTCCAGGGCATAGGGGAGCGTGGCATTGGTGAGGGCGAAGGTGGAGGTGCGCGGCACCAGCGCGGGGAGGTTGGCCACTCCGTAGTGGACGACCCCGGACACCCGGTAAATGGGCTCGAGCAACGTCGTGGGGCGAATGGTGGCCACACACCCTCCCTGGTCCACCGCCACGTCTACGATCACGGCCCCCTCCTTCATGCCCGCCACCATCGCCTCGGTGATCAGCACGGGGGCTCGAGCCCCGGTGATCAGCACGGCGCCGATCAGCAGGTCGGCCCGCTGCAGCACCTGGGCGATGTTGAAGCTGTTGGAGACTAGCGTCACGACCTGACCGCGGAAGAGGTCGTCCACGTACCGGAGCCGGTCGAGGTTCACGTCCAGGATCGAGACGTCGGCCCCCAGCCCGACCGCCGTCTTGGCGGCGTTGAACCCCACGGTTCCCGCCCCCAGGATCACGACATTCCCGGGAGGAACCCCAGGGACCCCGGAGAGGAGGATGCCCCGGCCGCCGTGGGCCTTCCCCAGGTAGAAGGTCCCCTCCTGGACCGCCAGGCGTCCGGCCACCTCGCTCATCGGGGTGAGCAGGGGGAGGCTCCCGTCAACACGCTGCACCGTCTCGTAGGCGATCCCGATCACGTCGGCCCTCTGGAGCGCGTGCGTGAGCTCCGGAGCCGGGGCCAGATGAAGGTAGGTGAAGAGCACCTGTCCCGGCCGGAGCCTGGGGTACTCGGAGGGGAGCGGCTCCTTCACCTTCAGCACCAGCTCCGCCTCGGCCCAGATCCGGTCGGCCGGGCACAGCGTGGCGCCGACCTTCGCGTACGCCTCGTCCCGGATCCCGCTCCCGGCGCCTGCCCCGGCTTCGATGAGCACCCGGTGTCCGGCCTCCGACAGCGCCTGGACCCCTGCCGGGGTGAGCGCCAATCGTTGCTCGCCCGGCTTGATCTCTCGCGGCACTCCGACGATCATGGAGCCGTCGCCCTCATCAATTCATTCTTACTCAGAATGCCAGAGGAAATCCATCCAGCCGCCCTGTCGGACACCACCGCACCTGTCCAGGAACCGAGCGCCCGGAGCGCCCGATGGGGCAACGGCCAGGGCGTCACACGCGGGAAGACGGGGAAAGCGGTTGACACGATTTCCGCCAGGATGTTACGTTCTTGCTGCGTGGGGCTGTAGCTCAGTTGGGAGAGCGCATGACTGGCAGTCATGAGGCCGTGGGTTCGACTCCCATCAGCTCCACCACTCCCTCCTTTTGCGACAGCTGAGCAACAGCCGGCCCGTCTGAGCTGAGGTAGTTGCTTCTCCTCCATCGATCGCTTCCCCAAGAGTTTCCAATTGCGCAACACCCCTCTCGGGGGGCTGGCCAAGGACCGGGCTGGCTACGTCATTTCGGAAGGGGGTTCGGCGAGGTACTGAAGAAACCGAGCAACGGTTACCACTGTGATCCCTCGGGTGGAGAGATGGGCCGCGAGCGGCTGATCGCGGGTCAAATCCTCATCCCGGCTCACGAGCAGGAACGCCGAGACCCAGACGTTCGTGTCCAGCACTACGGTTGCGGACACTCATCCGCCCTGGGATTCCCGGCTGGCCGCTGTGATATCAGCCTCGATCTCTTCACCGGAGAAACGGCCGGTTTTCGCGTGGATCCGAGCCAAGAGCTCCCTGAACTCCTTCGCCCAGTGGTTTGGAGCCTGGATGGCGAGTTCCACTTCGCTTCGGTCGGGCAGATCCAACGGCTCCAACGGTCGAAGGACCCCATTTTCAAAAACAGCCCGAATCACTCGACTCATCTCTACCCTCGAAAGTCATCGTATGGGAGCACCGATCGCGTGTCAATAACAGTTGGTGATGTTGAGGGTCTCCACGCCAACGATGTGCCCGTCCGCGTCAACGTCCACCGTCACACCGTCCTCGATGTCGAGGTTGTCGTGCGGGTGGACCTCCCGAAGCTGAGTATACAGAGCATTATCGAGATTATTCTAGTTAGTCACATTTCATAGGGGACCCGTTAGATCGTTGACGGTAGCGTCATTCTGCGCAACGCGGATGGTCTCCGCTGCTCGGAGAGCCCGATTCCATCTCGAGAGCAGCAACGCGCGGAGATCCCGGGGGTTAGGCCCCCGACGTGGTCCCGGGATCATGGGGGCGCGATTCTTGCTCGGCGTCGTGTTCCACGTGTGCAACGGCGCACCGTGCGGCCAGAGCCGGTGTCCAGGAGCGGAGGGGGGGACCGTGGACTTTCGCGTGCTGGTCGCGGACGACGACCCCGGAGTGCTGCATCTCCTTGAGGCATACCTCCGCCGGGAGGGCTGGGGGGTGATCCCGGCATCCGATGGGATAGAGGCGCTGGAGCGGTTCGAGGCGCTGCAGCCGGAGCTAGCCGTGCTCGATGTCGCGATGCCGCACCGCGACGGCCTGCAGGTCCTGGCGCACATCATACGCAGCCCCCATCCCACGCCGGTGATCATGTTGTCAGGGCAGGCGGAGCCGTGGGTGATCATCGCGGCCATGAAAGGTGGGGCCACGGACTTCCTGCTCAAGCCGATCCTGCGGGAGGACTTCCTGGAGGCCATCCGCCGGCACCGGAAGTCGAACCTCCGAGAGATCGAGGAGCCGGATCCGGTCAGCCAGGACCTCCTGACACGCATGGGCCGGGGGATGGCCGTCCGGCGGATGCTCATGAACATCCAACGGGTGGCCGCCACGGACTTCTCTGTCTTGATCCAGGGCGAGACGGGGACTGGCAAGGAGCTGGTGGCGGAAGCGATCCATCGGATGAGTCGCCGGGCCGGACAGCCGCTCGTGGCCGTGGACTGTGGGGCGATCCCCGATACCTTGCTGGAGAGCGAGCTGTTCGGGCACGAGCGGGGGGCGTTCACGGGGGCGACCAGTCGGCGCCGGGGCTACTTCGAGCTGGCCCGCGGCGGCACCCTCTTCCTCGACGAGATCACGAACCTCCACCGGGGGCTGCAGGCCAAGCTGCTGCGCGCCCTGGAAGAGCGGCACATCTGGCCCGTCGGGGCGGAGCGCCCAGTGGAGGTCGATGTACGAATCGTCGCGGCCTCGAACTCGGCCCTGAGGCAGGAGGTTGAAGGCGGGCGGTTCCGGCGGGACGTATACCAGCGCCTGGCGGAGTTCGAGATCTTCATCCCTCCCCTGCGCGAGCGCCGGGAGGATATCGAGTACCTGGCGGAGCGTTTGCTGGCGGAGGCTTGCCGGGAGCTTGACCGGCCGCCCCTGCTCCTGTCGCCGGAGGCCCGAGCCCTGCTGGTGCAGGAACCCTGGCCCGGGAACGTGCGGGAGCTCCGGAACGCGATCCGCCGGGCCGCGATCCTGGTCGATGGCAGCCGGATCGATGCCAGGGACCTGGAGCGGCCGCGGATGGGGCAGGCCTTGTCTCTCGAACAGCCCGCCCTGCCCACACTGGAGCAACTCGTGACGACCCTGGAAGGCGGGCGGCCGTTCCGCCTGGTCATGGAGGAGCTCGTGGGGGGAGTCGAGCGAGATCTCCTCGTTCGACTGCTGGAGTGGACCCGCGGCAACAAGCGCGCCCTGAGCCGCCTCCTGCAGATGAACTACCGGACCCTCTTCCGGAGGCTCCGGGAGCACGGCATCTGAACGACTGAGTTGGACAGGCGTGTCCCACGTGGTAGGGCACCGCTGTCCGAGCCTCCCGTTCGTCCCACCTCTGTCCTGATCATCACGTCCTGTTCCCCCTAGAGAAACGCTGCTCATCCACACACAGGCCGTGTGGCGCCCTGAGGGCATCGGCATTGCACACGACGTGGTGACGCCGGGAACGATGCCTGAGCGCTGCCCTACCGAGGCGGTTCACCGAGGAGGGCGGGAGAGCCCCCTCGCCCGGGGTCGAAGCAGGACGAGGGGCGAAGCAGAAAGGAGGTGAGCGAGGATGGCGGTGGAGAAGGCAATGGCGTCGTCCAGCCTGGTCGAGGTGGTGGACCGGCTCCTGGACAAGGGCGTGGCCATCGATGTCTGGGCGCGCGTCTCCCTGGTGGGGATCGAGCTACTGGCTATCGAGGCCCGCGTGGTGGTGGCCTCCGTCGAGACGTACCTCAAGTACGCCGAGGCGATCGGGCTGACCGCCACGGCGGCCGCGCCGGCGTAACGGCGGCCGCAGGACTGGGAGGGGTTTCTGCCGGGGTGCCCTTGAGCGGAAGGCCGCGGAGAGCGTGTCCCGCCAGATTTCTCCCCTCACCGGAGCATCTTCAGGAGCGAGGAGGGAACCATGGCGTCCAAGAGACGATCGAAGCAGGCCACTGAGGCGTTCCACTTCGAGGGACGGGAACCGGCGGGACTGGGGGAGGCGATGCACCACCTGGCCCAGCAGATGATCGAGGGCTTCGAGACCCGCGCGGACAAGAGGGCGGCGCTCAGGCAGGAGGCTGCCGGCTGGCTGCGGGAGGCCACGGCGAGGCTGCGGGATTTCCGCCGGGGGATGCACACGGTCCGGGAGGAGCTCGGGCACAAGGCCAGGGATCTCAGGCGGTTCCTGGAGACGACCACGTCGGCCCGAATGAGGGACTTCCGGGCGTTGCGCCAGGCTATTCGGACCGATCAGGAGGCCCGGAGGCGGGAGCGGGAGGCGAGGAGTCGAGAGGTCGCCCGGCTGCTGTCGGGGTTCGGACAGGATCGGGGGGCCGCGGCTCACCACTGGCAGGGTATGGCGTTCACCATGGCGAAGAAGCGCGCAGGGTTCGCCCGATGAGCGACGGGCGGGCAGCCCGGATGGGGATGGCCATCGCGCCCCTGGCAGGCGAGGTCATCGCCTCCTACGAGGCCAGGATCGCCTCGGTCGAGCAGATCACCGAGGCATCCCACGAGATGCTGGAGGCCTTCCGCGCCGAACGGGAGGCGATGCGCGCCCGGCTCCAGGAGGCGCTCGCCCGATCGGCCTGTCTCCGAAGGCGTGACTTCGACGGGATGATGCAGGGGATCCTCTCCGCTCAGGAGGGACGCGCCGTGGAGGTCAGGGAGACGATGAGGGCGTACCTCCAGGAGCAGCGGACGCTCGCGGTGGCCCTGAAGGAGGCCCTGGTCAGGGCCGATGCGGAGCAGGGCTCGAGAAGCTCGGCCGAGGCGATGGGCGCCCTCAAGGGGCTCCTGGTCGCCATCAGAGTCAGGCAGGAGGAGCACGAACGGGCGGTCCGGGACCTGCTGGCCGAGTTCCGGAGGGAGCAGGAAGAGGTGGCCGAGGCCCTCGGAGGGTTGCTCGCGAACGGCAGACCGATCGGTGTCAAGGACTTCAAGGCCACCCTCAAGATCGTGCGGGAACGGCTCGGGACGGGGATGGGCGCCTCGCGGTGCGCGCGGCCATGGCAAGGCTCCGGGCGGGCGGAGGGATGGGCATGATCGAGGAGCTGACCACGGTCATCAAGCCCGGTCCCGTGCCGGATTTCGTCGAGACGGCCTTCGTGAAAGACCTCACGGAGCGGGCCCTGGGCTACATCAGGGCTGGCTTCCCGGTCCACTTCCGCGGGGCCTCGGGGACGGGGAAGACGACCCTGGCCCTGCACGTGGCCAGCAGGCTCGGGCGCCAGGTGATCCTGATCCACGGCGACGAGCAGTACACCAGCACGGACCTGGTGGGCGGGGAGTACGGGTACCACCTGCGGAAGGTGGTCGACCGCTTCGTCTCCCGGGTCCTGAAGGTCGAGGAGAACATGATCAGGCGGTGGGTCGATAACCGCCTGACCGTCGCCTGCAAGTACGGCTTTACCCTCGTCTACGACGAGTTCACCCGGTCGCGGCCTGAGGCGAACAACATCCTGCTCTCCATCCTCCAGGAGCGGGTGCTGGACCTGCCCGTCGGCCGGGGCGGGGAGGAGAGCTACCTGAGGGTCCATCCGGACTTCACGGCCCTGTTCACCTCGAACCCGGAGGAATATGCCGGGGTGCATCGGACCCAGGATGCCCTGCGTGACCGCATGGTCACCATGGACCTGGACCACTTCGACGAGGAGACAGAGATCGCCATCACCCAGGCCAAGTCCGGCCTCGCCCGGAAGGAGGCCGAGAGGATCGTCAAGGTGGTCCGGGCCGTGCGCGCCTCGGACGTCTGCGAGTTCGGCCCCACAATCCGCGGGGCGATCATGATCGCCAGGTCCCTCGCGGTGCTGAACGGCCACGCGAAGGGGTCGGAAGACCTGTTCCGCCAGGTCTGCGAGGACATCGTGGTCTCGGAGACCAACCGGGTCGGCACCAGGGGGAACCGGGCCAAGGTCAGGGAGTTGGTGAGGACGTTCGTCAGGCAGTACAGCCAGGGGGACGCGCGGTGACGGCGACGAAAGGCGCGACGGAGATCAAGGGCCTGCGAGATATCCGGAGCATGCGGAGCTCGGGCCGGTGCCCCATCCTGAGGCTCCAGAGCTCCGCCTACTTGACGCTCTACATGCTGCGGGCCGAGAAGGAGCGGTTGGACAAGGAGGCGGCCGCGCTGAAGAGGCGTCGGCAGGCCATCGAGCGGCGCTTGGAGGAGATCCAGGCGCAGATGCAGCGCCTTGAGCGATCGGTCCGAGCAGAAGGCCCGAAGGAGTCGTCGACGCGGACGGGTCCAGAGCGGACCTGGAGGACCTTTTCCCTGCGGTACTGACGAGGGGACAGGGAGCATGGGGAGCCCCAATGAGGGGAAGTACCTGTACGGCATCATCGGCACGAAGGATGCGCGAGACTTCGGCCCGATCGGGGTCGGGATTCGGGGCGACAGGGTCGAGACCATCGTCTATCGGGACCTGAGTGCTGTCGTCAGCAACGTGCCCCGCATGGTCGACTACGCGGTCAGCAGGGAGGACCTCCTGGCCCACCAGCGCGTGCTCGAGCGGGTGATGCAGGAGTACACCGTGCTGCCCGTCAAGTTCGGCACCGTCGCGGACAGCGCCGAGGAGGTCCGCTGGCTCCTGGAGCACCGGTACCAGGAGCTGGAGGGGCTCCTGCGGGAGCTGGAGGGGAAGGTCGAGCTGGGGGTCAAGGCCCTCTGGCGGGACATCGGGCGCATCTTCGACGAGATCACGGAAGAGAGCGGGGAGGTCAGGCGGAGGCGGGCGGAGATCGCCGGCAAGCCTCCTCTCCAGACCTACGGCCAGCGCATAGCCCTCGGGCAGATGGTCCAGGCCGCCCTGGCGGCGAAGAAGGAGCACGAGAGCGAGGAGATCCTCGGCCGCTTGAGACCGGCAGCGATCGACTATCGTCTCAACCGCACCGTCGGGGACCGGATGCTGCTCAACGCCGCGTTCCTGGTGGACCGTCGTCGGGAGGAGGAGTTTGATCGGCTGGTGGAGGAGCTGGACCTCCGCTACCGCGAGCGGATCACGTTCAGGTACGTGGGGCCCGTGCCGCCCTACAACTTCGTCAGCCTCGGCATCCGTCTCGGGGCCTGAGGGACGGCCGGGAGGGACGGGCATGGCAACCGTGACCGCTGGGCTGCTCATCGGGTTTTCGCTGGGGCTGCTGATCGGGGTGGCCGCGGCGTTCTGGCTGGTGTGATGGCTGGCGGGCAGGACCGCCGCGCTCGCGGACGAAAGGGGGCAGATGTTTCTGCTCGATGACCTCCTCCTGCTGCCCGCCCGGGGGCTCTTCGGGATCTTCCGGCAGATCCACGAGCTGGCCGAGCGGGAGCTCCATGACGAGGCCTCTCTCCAGGAGAAGCTCCTGGAGCTGCATCTCCGCTACGAGACAGGCGAGATCGGCGAGGAGGAGTACCTCCAGCAGGCGGTGGACCTGGAGGCGCGGCTCAACGCGGCCAGGGAGCGGGCGCTGCGAGGGGACCGGGAAGGGAGGGGGACACGCCGGCAGGGCCCTGCCCGGAGTCCAGGACCGCCGCGTGAGCCCGACACCGGACAGCCCGTGCCGTCGACCCCGAACGGGACGGGAGGAGAGGAGGGAACAGGATGGCAGCGTTCAAGTGCCCGGCGTGCGGGGAGAGCACCTGGGGAAGCCTCAAGCACTGCCCGAGGTGTGGCGAGCCGCTGATCCGGAACTGCCCGGAGTGCGGCGGGACCTGGCGGTACATCTACAAGAGCGCGTATCAGTTCTGCCCATCCTGTGGGACCAGGGTGGAGCCCGCGAGCCTGAGGAGGTAAGGGATGGCCATGCCTCCGGCCATCGCCCACGGCGTCCAGGCCACGAGCCTAGCCGACATCCTCGAACGGGTCCTCGACAAGGGGATCGTCATCGCCGGCGACATCAAGATCTCCGTGGCCGACATCGAGCTGCTCAGCATCAGGATTCGGCTCCTGGTC
>JACPFL010000045.1:0-5813 GCA_016183025.1 Deltaproteobacteria bacterium
GACCCCGGCGGTCTCCTCGGCCGTGGCGGCCACGTCGGCGAAGTTGCGGACGAGGAAGTCGTTCTCCTGGTCCGGGACCAGACGGTGGCGCTGGCGGAGCAGGGCGGTGATCTGCTCCTGGGCCTCCCGCACGGCCTCGTTGCTCACGGCCGTGACCATGATCGAGCCGACGGTCCCGAGGAACTGCGTGCCGAGCACCTGGCGCTCGGCGGTCGTGAACGGGATCAGGACCGTGTCGTCCTGGTCCTGCCCCCACCCCGACTGCCCCTTGGGGGCGAGCACGCCCACCACCTTGAAGGGGATGTTCTTGATCCGGACGATCTTCCCGATCGGGTCCTCGCCGCCGAAGAGGTTGTCGGCCACGGTCTGGCCGAGGACCACGACCTTCGCGGCCCCGCCGACCTCCTGCTGGGTGAAGAACTGCCCGGCCTGCACCGGCCAGTCGCGCACGATCTGGTACTCGGGGTAGGTCCCCAGCACCACGGTGGCCCAGTTCTGGTTCCCGTAGATGACCTGCGCGGTCCCACGCCGGGAGGGCGCCACGGCGGCCACGGTCGGGACCTCGCGCTGGATCGCCCACGCGTCGGCCAGGCTGAGCGTCTGGATGCTCCCGTGCCCCACACGGACCCCGCCGGAGGTGGTGCTGCCGGGCCAGATGGCCAGGACGTTGGTCCCCATGCTGGCGATCCGGGCCTGCACCGCCGCGTTGGCGCCCTGGCCGATGGCGACCATGGCGATCACGGCCCCGACGCCGATGATGATCCCCAGCATCGTGAGCAGCGAACGGAGCCGGTTGCGCTGCAGGGCGCGGCCGGCTATGCGCAGGATGCTCAGCCAGTTCATCCGAGGCCCCTCTCTCCGCCCTGTCGCGCCAGCTCGTCCTCGGCCCGGCGGGGTGCGGCCATTGGCTCGTCGCGCACGACCCGGCCGTCCCGGAACTGGATGTTCCGGCCCGCGTAGGCCGCCACGTCGGGTTCATGCGTGACGAGCAGGACCGTCACGCCCCGGGTCCGGTTCAGCCGCTGGAGGACCTCCAGGATCTCCACCGAGGTCCGGCTGTCGAGGTTCCCGGTGGGCTCATCCGCCAGGAGCAGCAGCGGCTCGTTCACCAGCGCGCGGGCGATGGCCACGCGCTGCTGCTGGCCCCCCGAGAGCTGGCTGGGGTGGTGCGCGGCCCGGTCTCCCAGGCCGACGATCTCCAGGGCGGCCAGGGCCCGGGACCGGCGAGCCCGGGGCGGCGTGCCGTTGTACAGGAGGGGCAGCTCCACGTTCTCCAGGGCCGTGGTCCGGGGGCGCAGGTTGAAGTTCTGGAAGACGAACCCGATGCGGTGGTTGCGCACGGCGGCCAGCTCGTTCCGGCTGAGCCCGGCCACGTCCACCCCGTCCAGCCAGTAGCGGCCGGCGGTGGGGCGATCGAGGCATCCCACGATGTTCATGAAGGTGGACTTGCCCGAGCCCGACGGGCCCATGACCGCCACGAACTCCACGGCCTGGATCGTGAGGGTCACCCCCCGGAGCGCGGGCACGTCCACCTCCCCCAGGTGGTACACCTTCTGGAGCGCCTCCACCACGATCAGCGGCTGCATCTCAGAGCCGCCCGCCGCCCCCGCGGGGCCCGCCAAGCCCCGGCAGCGACGGCCCGGTGCCGCGGCGGTTCGCCCCGCGCCCGGTGGCCGCGATGATGACCTCCTGCCCTTCGCGAAGCTCCCCGTCCAGGATCTCGGTGTACTGCTCGTCGCTGATCCCGGTGCGGACCACGACGGGCTGGGGGCGGCCGTCAGATCCCAGGACCCACACGCGGGCGCCTCGCCGCTGCAGCCCCTCGGCTGCGGGCGCGCCATCCGCTCCTCCAGGCCGCATGCGTGAGCCCCGCGGTCCGGCCCCGCCGGCCTGGTTGGCCGCACCCGCCCGGTCCCCGGCCCGCCCCGCGCCTTCGCGCCCGGGCCCCTCGCCCTTCACCCCGGCCGGAGGCGGCCCGGCAGGCCTGTCGCCCACAGCCCCCTGCGCCTGCCGGCGCTCCCGGGCCTCGGCCGGCTGGAACCGCAGGGCCCCCTTGGGCACCCTCAGGGCATCCGTCTTCCGGGCCACGAGGATGGTGACTTGAGCGGTCATCCCAGGCCTGAGCTTCAGGTCGGGGTTCCCCACCTCGGTCACGGCGTTGTACGTCACCACGTTCTGGATGGTGGTCGGGTTCAGCCGGACCTGCGCCACCTGGCCGCGGAAGACCTCGTTGGGGAAGGCGTCCACCGTGAACGTCGCCGGCATCCCCTGCCGGACGCTGCCGATGTCGGCCTCGGAGACGTTCGTGTCCACCTGCATCCGGGAGAGGTCCTCGGCGATGGTGAAGAGGGTGGGCGCCTGCAGGCTGGCGGCGACGGTCTGTCCCACGTCCACGTTGCGCGCGATCACGATCCCGTTCACCGGGGAGCGGATCGTGGTGTGCGCGAGGTTCTCCTCCGCGAGGTCGAGCATGGCCCGCGCCTGCTTGACCTGCGCCTCCATGGCCCGCACCTGGGCCTCCGCCGTGCGGACCTGGCCCGCCTTGAGGTCCCGGTCTGCCCGGGACGCCTCATGGGTCGAGCGCGAGGCGCGCTCCTCGGCCACGGCCCGGTCGTAGCGGTACTGGGCGCTGTCCAGCTCCTGCCGGGAGACCAGGTCTTTCTGGGCCAGCTCGCGGATGCGTTCCAGGCTCCGGCGGGCGTCCGTCAGGTTGGCCCGGTCCCGCTCGATGTTGGCCTGCATGGTCAGGACGTTGGCCTCGGCATTGCGCAGCGCGGCGCGTGAGTTCTCCAGCGCGAAGCGGGCGTTTTCCAGTCCGGCCCGGGCGGCCTCCAGGTTCGCCCGCGCCTGGCTCACCTGCGCCTGGAAGGTGGCGGGGTCAAGCTGGGCGATGACCTGGCCCTTCTTGACCACCGAGTTGTAGTCCGCGCCCAGGCGCTGGATGGTGCCCGAGACCTGGCTCCCGACCAGGACGGTGGTCACGGCGTTGACGTTCCCCGTGGCTGTGATCGTGGCGGTGATCTCCCCGCGCTCCACTCGTGTCGTCCGGTAGCGCACCTCGCTCCGGCCGTCGCGGAAGTAGGCATAGGCCAACCCCCCCAGGGCCGCCAGGGCAAGGAGTGCCAGCACGAGGACCTTCTTCCGTCTCATCCGAGCGCGTCCGAAAGGCCTATTTCAACGGGCTGTTAACTAACAAAAGTATACCATAGTGGATCAACCAGGTGATTGCGGCCCCCCCTGACCCCGTTATCGTTGCCCTCCGAGGAGCGTCCTCATTTCAGCGCGCAGGGCCTGCATCCGCGCTTTCACCTGGGCAGCCTTGGCGAGCTGTTCCGGCGTCAGCACCCCACGGATCTCCAGCGTGGCCCTGAGGCCCTCCTGCATGAGCTGCTCGCGGAGCTGGGCGATCCTCTGGACCTGAGGGCTCACATCCTCGGCCTGGAGCCCTCCAGGAGTCAGGAGTCTATCGCCGAGCTCTTCCCGGGCCGCTCGCATCTGATCGAGGAGCGCTCGAGAAGTCGCTCGGTGGGCAGCCATGATCTCCTGCACCCGGGTTTTCTGCTCGGGCGTGAGGTCTACCCCTCTCAGCAGCAGAGGCAGCATGATCCCCGGGACGTCCGCCCTCCGCCCTGGCGCTGATCGGCCCTGGCCGTAGGCCGCAGCGGCCCACAGGCTGGCAGCCACGAGCCCGACGACGAGCCCCAACGTAGGACCCCATCTTCTCATAGCACCTCCTCCTCGGCTGGCGTCCCTCCAAACAGGAGGGACAGAGATGGATCGCCACATCCCGGCGTGAGGAGCCACTCCGGCGTGAAGGGCCACTGCTCACAGGGCCATTCTCCCTCCGGGCCTCCCTGCAGTGCGGCCATAGCCGATAGTTGCGCCACTCCCTCCGACGGTGCATCGACGATCGTGAAGGGGACAGCGGGCACCTCTTCCAGGAACTGCCAGATCTCCTCATCGGACGCCGCCGGTGCTGAGCCAGCCGGCGGGGACGGTCTCCGCCCGATGACGCTTCCCCAGACCAGCGCGAGCGCCACCGCGCCTGCCGCCGCCACAGCCATCCAGCGCGCGCGGAGCGGGCGGACACGATGAGGGACAGCCATCGGAGGAGGTGTCTCCCGGAGCACCTGCCCGATCATCTCCAGGTCGCGTTCAAGCCGCTCATAGCGCCTGGCACAGGTGGCGCAGGCGTCCAGATGGGCCCGGTGCGCGCTGGTGCCCTCGCCCTCGTGTAGCAGGAGGAGCGTTCGGTCCGAGAGACATTCGTCCATCAGCGATCTCCGACCGCCTTGCGCACGTGGCGGACGGCCCGAAACAGATGGCGCTTGACGCTGCCCGCGGTCAGTCCCAGGGCCTTCGCGATCTCCTCGGTGGACCATTCCTCCGCGTAGCGGAGGACGAAGACCTCGCGTTGGCGGGAGGAGAGCCCCCGAAAGGAGTGCCAGATCCGCTCGCGTTGTTCCCGGCCGGACACCCATTCCTCCGGCGTGGGGTCCCGACTCGGGTAACCCGCTTCCTGGAAGGCTTCGTCACGATCTCGCCACCACCGCCACCACCCTGAGCGCCGCCGGTCGCGACAGGCGTTGACGGTGACGCGGGTCAGCCAGGGGCCCCACGCGATGGGGCGAGACTGGGCCTCGTATTCCCGGAACAGCCTGAGAAAAACCTCTTGCGTCACGTCCTCGGCTTCCTGACGGTCAACCAGCAGCAGGCGACAGAGTTGCAGCACCCGGGCATAATGCGCTCGGTGGAGCATCTCGTAGGATGGTGCCTCGTCCGGTCCGACCTCCCGGTTCCCCATCCTCTCAGCATCCTTGGTATAGAACGAGTCAGACCTCTCTTTGGTTGACACCGAGGCCCAAAAAGACCCGGGACAAGAAAGCCGCCCCCCTCCAGGTCAAAACCGATGGATCTCCGCGGCCCTGGGTTCTCCTGCGCTCCCGGTGCTCCGGATAGTATCATGGCGAGGGACATATGGCGTTTGGGCTGTGTTGCGCGTTGACAACCGTTGAAAGCGGGTGCTAGCATCCGCAAATCCGCGCAGGGGAGTGGACTTTCCGCTGCCGGATGAGCCGGTCGCGGAGGGGGCCGATACGGACGGTGGCAGCAGGGGTCGAGGCAGGTCCGGAGATGGACCTGGATAGGTACTTCGCCGAGCGACGGCGGGTGGTTGACGAGGCGCTCGCCCGGTACCTCCCGGGCGAGGATGAGGGCCCGGGGAACATCCATCGGGCCATGCGCTACAGCGTGTTCGCCGGCGGGAAACGGCTCCGCCCCATCCTGACCCTGGCGGCGGCTGAGGCCGTGGGTGCGCGGGGTGAGACGGTCCTGCCGGCCGCCTGCGCGATCGAGCTGATCCACACCTACTCCCTGATCCACGACGACCTGCCGGCCATGGACGACGCCCACGTCCGCCGGGGCACGCCGACCAACCACCGGGTCTTCGGCGAGGCCACGGCCATCCTGGCCGGCGATGCCCTGCTGACCATGGCGTTCCAGCTCATCGCCGACCCCCGGCTCATGCCGCACCTCGGCCCGGCGCTCCGGCTCCGGGTGGTGCACGAGGTCGCGCTGGCCGCCGGCTCGATGGGCATGGTCGGGGGGCAGGTCCTGGACCTGGACGCGGAGAAGATGGTGGTGGGGCTGGAGGACCTGGAGCAGATCCACCGCCTGAAGACCTCCCGGCTCCTCGAGGTCTCGGTACGGGCCGGCGCCCTCGCGGGCGAGGGGAGCCCTTCGCAGATCCAATCCCTCGGGGCCTATGGCGAGCGGATCGGCCTGGCCTTCCAGATCGCCGATGACATCCTGGA
>JACPFL010000045.1:5887-23134 GCA_016183025.1 Deltaproteobacteria bacterium
CGTCATGGGCAAGGAGTCGGGGATTGACGAGGCGCGGGGCCGCGCCACCTACCCCGCGCTGCTGGGGCTCGAGCCGTCGCGCCGGCGGGCCGAGCAGCTCGCCGAGGAGGCGATCGCCTGCCTGGCGGCGTTCGACCAGCAGGCCGACCCGCTGCGAGAGATTGCCCGCTACATCGTCGGCCGACAGGCCTGACCCTGCCGCAGTTTACGGCTGCTCAGGGCTCCCCCGGACGCCGATCCTCTCCCCGCCCGCCCTGGCCAGAATGGCGGGCACTCTCCTCCGGCGGGCTCGGCGGCCCGCTGCGTTCCCGCTGGCTGGTCGCCTTCTTGCATTGACATCGGGTAGGGGGCGCTCTATCATTGGGCCCTGGAGCTGGGATCTCGTGGGGTCCCGGCGTGGCTAGGGCTAGGCCAGCGGGAGCCTGGCGATTGAACGAGATGCCCGAGAGCCAGATCGAAGCCATTCTCGCCCAGCACGACAAGCGGCTCGGGGTGGTGGAGCAGCAGATCGCCGATCTGCGCTCGGAAATCGGCCTGCTCCGGACCGAGATCCGGACGGAGTTCGGGCAGGTCCGGGGGGAGATCGGGCAGGTCCGGGGGGAGATCGGGCAGCTTCGGGAAGAAATGGGGGAGCTCCGGAGGGAGCTCTATGCCGAGCTGCGGCGGCTGGACGCGAAGATCGACCTGGTGGCGACCGGGATCCGGGGCGAGATCCACTCGAGCTTCCGCGTGCTCCAGTTCACCATGGTGGGCCTCTTCGGGGTCGCGGTCCCCGTCTGGATGTGGATGCTGAGCTACATCCTCAAGAACCTCTGATCCAGCCTTCTTTCACGTTTTCCGGACACTTTCCCTATCTGCCGGATCAGAATGGGTAGTCGAGGGCGATGAAGACCGCGGAGCCCTCCCGCCCGACCGCCACGTCGACCCGTCCGACGATGGTCGGCCGCACCAGCGCCCGGAGCCCTACCCCGGGGACGACCTGGAGGGTCCCGCGGCTGATCTGCTTGAAGGCGTTGAAGACCTGCCCCATGTCCAGGAACGGGTCCAGCTCGAACTCCGTGTTGGTCTGGAACAGGCGCACATTGAAGAGGCGGATCCGGGCCTCGGCGTTCCCGAGGATCCGGGCGTTGCCGATGAAGCGGTTCTCCTTGAACCCTCGGAGGGTGTCCTGTCCCCCGAGGCTGGTCCGGGCAAAGAAGGGGACATTGGTCCCGTTGAGCCCCTCGAGGAGTCCGTGGAGGACCAGGACGACGGCTGGCCCGTCCAGGGGGAAGAGCCAGGACCCTTCGCCCCCGAGCTTCAGGTAGTCGGCGCTCGAGCCCAGCTCAGGAGCCGACACCTCGGCATAGAGCTGCCAGAAGGCCCCCCGGGTGGGGACGATCCCTGAATCGCGGCTGTCGTAGGTGAGGGCCAGTCGCTGGGCGTGGACGGTGCCGCCCCGCACCCCCGGGATATCGGGGAAGCGGTCGCCGATGAACGGGACGTTCTCGACCCGCCCCTGCTCCACCTCCACCCGCCGGATGATCTCCCGGAGGGTGAGGTGGAGGTGGCGCGACAGGTGGGGGCCGAAGGCGAATTCGGCGTGGGTCTCGCGCAGGGCGTAGTTGGTCTCGTCGGAGGCCACGCTCCGCGTGCCAAAGCCGAAGAACCGGAAGGTCCCATCCCGCTCCTGGCGGACGCGGCTCTCGAACAGGAAACGCCCATCGAGGAACCGGGTGTCCGAATAGCGGGCCCGGACGCGGTAGTTGATCCCGGTCGAGGCCCCGGCCGTCAGGGCGTAGCGCCGGGCATTGTCCGGGTACCCCAGCAGGCGGAAGGTCCCGGTCGTGCCGTTGATGACGTTGTGCGTGATGGTGGGCGCGTAGATCTGGCGCACCGCGTCCTGCTCATCCAGGATGAGGAAGACGGGCATGAATCCGAAGGTGCTCCCCTCCTGCGGGTTCGTATCGTACACGGGCAGGGGGACCACCGAGACCTTGCCCGGGGCCACCTGGGGCCAGGCGAGCAGCAGGGTGATCAGGAGCCCCGGGCGACACCCGTGCAGGAGCCTGGAGAGTAGGGCGCGGCGGGGAAATCGCCGGCCGAGACGCGCTCGCATCAAGCGTAGATTATAGCAAACACGTTGAGCCTATTCGCAATCGGGAAAGTCGTTGACTTCGGCCGAGGTGTTCCCTACCTTGAAGAACATATGCCGATCGCACCGCAGACAGGCCGTATGTGGTCGGCGCGGTTCAGGTGGGCCAGGCGGGCTCTGCTCCTGGCCGGCCTGGCCGTCGTGCTCGGCGCACTGGTGCACCTTGGCCCTGAGGTCATCCTGGGCCATCTGCGGGCGCTCGGGTGGGGGCTTCTCCTCATCTTCCTCCCGTACCTGCTCGTCTCGGTCCTCGACACGCTGGGGTGGCGCTATGCGATCCAGCACGGGGCGCCGTCGGTGAGCTTCGCCCGCCTCTTCTTCGCGCGTCTGGCCGGGGAGGCGGTCAACGTGACCGTCCCGGCTGCCTCCCTGGGCGGCGAGCCGGTGAAGGCCTTCCTCCTGGGTGGCTCCCGGGTGCCGCTGACCGAGGCGCTGGCCTCCGTGGTCATTGCCAAGACCACGATGACCATGTCCCAGCTCCCCTTCGTCCTCATCGGCCTGGGGATCGCGGCGACCTACGCCGAGGTGTCGGGGCCGTTCATCGCCCTGATGACCCTGCTCCTGGCCGCGGGCACCATCCTCATCACCGCCTTCTTCCTGAGTCAGCGCTGGGGCCTGTGCGCCGTGGTCCTGGGGCTGCTGCGCCGGGTCGGGGTGCGCAGCCGCTTTCTGGAAGCGCGGGAAGAAGATCTGAAGGGACTTGACCTGCGGATCGCCGACTTCTACGCCCGGAGTCCCCGGCGCTTCTCCCTCTCCCTCCTGTTCCACTTCCTCGGGTGGGTCGCCGGGAGCCTCGAGGTTTACGTGGTCATGCAACTCCTCGGCCTCGGCGGGAGCTTCACGACGGCCTTCGCGATCGAGGCCCTGGGATCGGCCATCCGGGCCGGTGCCTTCCTGATCCCGGCCAACGTCGGCACGCAGGAGGGAGGGAACATCCTCCTGTTCGGCGCCTTCGGCCTGGCTTCGGCAGCGGGGCTGACCTTCAGCCTGCTGCGGCGTGTTCGGGAGCTGACCTTCACCGGTGGAGGCCTGCTGGTCCTGGCCCGCTTTGGGATTCCTCTCAGACGCTCCGACACCGCATGAGGCCCGACCCACGACGGGCGTCGGGGCAGCTCCCGGCGCCTGTCTGTGGCCCGTCCTCCCCCGCTGTCACGGCCCCTGAGGGATGATCTACACTGGGTGAGGGGGTCATGGTCCGCACAGCAGTCATCATCGCGGAGCCTGCGGTGGCCGGCGCCCGGGTGGCCGGGCTCAGCGTGGTCGAGCGCTGGGCGCGCCAGGCGCGGCGGGCCGGGATTGTGGAGCTCCGGGTGCTGGAACCTGCAGCGGCCGGCCTGGAGGGGAGGACCCGGTCGACGACAGCGCCTGGGGACGGCCTCATGCTGGATCTGGCCGAGCCGGTCCTGCTGATCCACGGCGGAGGGATCTGTCAGGGACCGGTGCTGGAGCGCCTGGTCGCCCAGGAGCCGGCCCCCGACGCGGCGGTGCTCGCCACCTCTTCCTGTGTTGGCGCCTCCCCGTCCTCAGCGATCCAGGTCCGGCTGAAGCAGGGACAGGTAGAGGCCCTCGGCCAGGAGGTGGAGGGCGCCGATGGAGTGAGCCTCGGCGTGGTCCTCTGCCCCCCAGAGCTCGCCCGAGAGCTGCTCGAAGCACCCGGCACCGGGTTCGTCTCCGGTCTGGCGCGGCTGGCGGCGCGGGGCCGGCTCCGGGCGGCCGTGCTGCAGGAGGTCTGCTGGCTCCCGGTGACCGATGAATCCGCCCGGCAGGCGGCCGAACATCGGCTGCTCCGGTCCGGGATCAAGCCGACGGACAGCCTCCTCGCCCGGCACCTCGACCGCCACCTCTCGCTGGCCATCACCCGGCGCCTGCTCCCCACGGCCGTGACGCCGAACCAGGTGACGCTCGTGTCCCTGACAGTGGGGCTGCTTGGGTCCCTGGCCTTCGTGCCGGGCGCGCACGGGGCTGACGTGGCGGGGGCCGCGCTGCTCTTGGTCTCTTCCGTGCTGGACGGGTGTGACGGGGAGCTGGCCCGGCTGCGCCTGGAAGAATCCCGCCTGGGAGGGTGGCTGGACCTCGTGGGAGACAACGCCGTGCACGTGGCCCTGTTCGTCGGGATCGGGGTCGGGGCCTACCACCGCAGCGGCGCGCCCGCTCAGCTCCTGCTCGGCGGGATTGCCGGCCTGGGGGTCCTGCTCTCCTTCGCCACCGTGTGGTACTTCCGCCTGCGCCGTCGCCGCGGGCCTGGCCCCCTGTTCACCTCGGTGGCGCCCGGGAAGGGGCGTGCCGGGGCGCTGGCGCTCGTGACCCGGCTGGATAACGCCCTGGGAAACCGCGACTTCCTCTATCTCCTCCTGCTCCTGGCCTTGCTCGACCGCCTGGGGTGGATCCTGTGGGCCGGCGCGGTGGGCGCCAACCTCTTTTTCCTCAGTCTGTTCCTCGTCAACGTGGCCGCCCGCAATGGTGGGGAGCGAGGGCCCAGGGCGGCTTCGGGGGCGCGACCGTGAGCAGGCGTGGCGCCTGGCACAGCCTGCCGGATCTCCAGGCGGTGCTCTTCGACTACGGGGGGACGCTGGACGGGGATGGGGAGCACTGGTTCGATCGCTTCGTGCGCCTGTACGCCGAGGCGAAGCTCGCCGTGCCTCTGGAGCGCCTGAAGGAGGCCTTCTACGGCGCGGATGATGCCCTGGCCGCGGAGCCCGAGACGCCCGGGCTCACGCTGAGACAGCTCATGGGCCGGCATGTGTGGTGGCAGTTCCGGCACCTGGAGATCGACGACCCGGCCCGGGAGGCCTGGCTGGTCGAGCGCTTCTGCGAGGCCTCGGCCAATGCGCTGGCGCGCAACCTGCGGCTCCTGCACCGCCTGCGCGGGCGCGTCCGCCTGGGGATCATCTCGAACTTCTATGGCAACCTGGAGACGATCTGCCGGGAGTTCCGCCTGGCGCCGCTCCTGGATGTGGTCGTGGACTCCCAGGCGGTGGGGCTGCGCAAGCCGGACCCCCGGATCTTCCACCTCGCGCTGGCCCGGCTCGCCGTGGAGCCGGATCGCGCCCTCTTCGTTGGAGACTCCTTCGAACGTGATATCCTGGGGGCGCGGTCCGCCGGGCTCTGGACCGCCTGGGTCGTGGGTCCGGTGGCCCGTCCTGCGCCGGAGCCGGGGGCGGTGGACGTGACCGTGCAGTCGCTGGGCGACCTGGAGAAGCTGGTCAGCCGGGGACGCGAGTGATGCGCCGCGGGGGGATCATCGCGGCCGGTACCGGGAGCCGATTCAAGGCCCGCGGGATCCTGACGCCGAAGCCGCTGATCCCGGTCGGCGGCGTGCCCTTGATCGAGCGGACGCTCCGGGCCCTGCAGGGGGCAGAGATCGGCGAGGTGGCCTGCATCGTCAACGAGGACGAGGGACCGGCCGTGCAGGCCTTCGTGGCCGCCCTGGAGTTACCCGTGAGCCTCCGGTGGGTCCGCCGCTCCACCCCGAGCTCGATGCACAGCCTGTTTGCCCTGCGCGAGGCGCTAGAGGGGGAGCCCTTCCTCCTCACCACCGTGGATGCGATCTATCCTCCCAAAGCGCTCGCGGAGTTTGTGGCCCACGCCGGCGTGATCGAGGCGGATGTGTGTCTGGCGCTCACGGAGTTCGTGGATGATGACAAGCCGCTGTGGGCCCGGCTGGACCAGGCGGGGTGGGTGACGGCCCTCGGCGAGGCCACGGCCGGCAGCGCGCACGTCACCGCGGGGCTCTATGCCTGTGCCCCGCGCATCTTCGCCGAGGCGGAGCCCGCGCTGCAGGCCCGGCTGGGTGCCCTGAGGGAGTTCCTGCAGTGGCTGCTCCGCCGGGGTTACCGCCTGGCAGGGTGGGCGGGCCCGCGGGTGGTGGACGTGGACCGCCCCGAGGACATCGCCGTCGCCGAGGCCTGGCTCCGCCAGGAGGGGTGGGCGTGACCCAGGTGCTGGCCATCCACCGCGAGCCCATCTACGCCCCAGGCCGGGAGGTGGAGGACGCGCGCATCTTGGAACTGACCGCCGCCGCCCTGGAGGATCAGGGGGTGGCCGTGAAGGCGGCCTCGGTCGAGGAGGCGCGCTCGGGCGGCGATGAGGCTCCAGTCATCCTGGCCATGTGCCAGGGGCCCGACGGGCTGGCCCTGCTGGACCGATACGTGGCCGAAGGCCGGCTCGTGATCAACTCCCCCGCGGCGATCCGCAACTGCTACCGGGAGCGGCTGGTCCCTCTCCTGCTGGCTGCTGATCTCGCCTTCCCGGAGAGCCATGTGATCCAGGTCGAGGGGGCGATCAGCGAGATCGCGCGGGGCGCCCTGGCCGGGCACTGGTGGGTGAAGCGGGGAGACGTGCACGCCACGGGACCGGGGGACGTGGTGCGGGCGACGCGAGCGTCCCTGCAACACCAGTTCAGCCAGTTCCGCAGCCGCGGCATCCAGCGGGTGGTGCTCCAGCGCCACGTCCCGGGACACGAGGTGAAGTTCTACGCGGTCCAGGGCCAGGGGCTCGTGGACTGGCGCTGGGCCGGCGAGGAGCCGGGCCCCGACTTCGCGCCCGCAGCCCTGCAGGCCCTGGTGGAGGCGGGGGCGCGCTGCCTGGGGGTCGAGGTCTACGGGGGAGACGTGATCGCCACCGACTCGGGCGCCCTGTGGCTCGTGGACGTGAACGACTGGCCGAGCTTCCGGACCTGTCAGGAGGCGGGGGCTCAAGCCATTGCGACCCACGTGCTGGCCCGGGCCCGGCAGGAGGGACGGCTATGAGCGTGAAGGGGTCGGGGGATCGCCCCGAGGTGCCGGGCCCCGAATCCCGGCGCCTGCACGCCGAGGAGCAGCGCTACCTGGCCCCGGGGGTGCAGTCCATCGCGCTGGTGTCGGGGATCGTGCTGGAGCGGGGGGAGGGGCCGTACCTCATCGACGTGGACGGCAACCGCTACATCGACTTCTTCGCGGGGGTCAGCGTGGCCAGCCTCGGCCATGCCCACCCGCGCTACGTCGCGGCGCTCAAGCGGCAGCTCGAACGGCTGCACGTGGGCTCCTTCAGCACCCCCGATCGGGTGGAGCTGGTGAAGCTCATCGCCTCGGTGGCCCCGGGTGACCTCCGCCGGACCCAGCTCTTCAGCAGCGGGGCCGAGGCGGTGGAGGCGGCCCTCCGTCTGGCCAAGGCGCACACCCGGAAGTTCGAGGTGGTGGGCTTCTGGGGAGGGTTCCACGGCAAGACCCTGGGGGCCCTGGGGGTCATGGGCGACGACTTCAAGGTGGACCACGGTCCCCTGCCGCCGGGCTCCTACCTCAGCACCTACGGCTACTGCTACCGCTGCCCCTTCCACCTGACCTACCCGAGCTGCGGCCTGCTCTGCGCGGAGTGGCTCGACAAGGTCATCCGGAACCAGACCACCGGCCACGTCGCGGCCGTGATCGTGGAGCCGATCCAGGGGACGGCCGGCAACATCGTCCCCCCGCCGGGCTTCCTGGCGGCGGTGCGGGAAATCGCGTCCCGGCACGGGGCCGTGTTCATCGCCGATGAGATCATCAGCGGCTTCGGCCGGACGGGGAAGATGTTCGCCTGCGAGCATGAGGGCGTGATCCCCGACATCATGACGGTCGGCAAGGGTCTGGGGGGCGGGTTCCCCGTGAGCGGGCTCATCTCCACCGACGCCATCACCGCGGCCCGGCCCTTCTCCCTGCCGAGCGCCAGCTCGTCGAGCTTCGGAGGGAACCCCCTGGCGGCCACCGCGGCCCTGGTGACCCTGCGGACCATCCTGGAGGAGGGGCTGGTCGAGCACGTGGAGAAGCTGGGTGACCTCATGCTGGAGCGGCTGCGCCCGCTGCAGGAGCGGTTCGAGTTCGTGGGGGAGGTCCGGGGCAAGGGGCTCATGATCGGCATCGAGCTGGTCAAGGACAAGCAGAGCCGGGAGCCGCTGGCCCCGCCGGTGGCCCAGGCCGTGTTTCAGGAGGCGCTCCGCCGGGGCCTGGTCATCATGGTGAGCGACTCGCGGATCCGGATCAACCCCGCCCTCACCATCACCGAGGAGGTGGCCGAGCAGGGGATCGGCCTGCTGGAGGAGAGCTTCGCGCACATCGACGCGCACGTCCCGCACCGCTGAGCCGCCAGGTCGCCCGCGCGGCCGGCCCTGGGACAGCTCTTCCGGCGACGCTGGCCCGGGACACGCCTGCTATTCTACAATATACAGGCGCGTCCAGAGGGGATGGGGCCCGTTCAGGTTTTTTCTGCCTCTTGTCCCACTGCCAGGCCTCTTCCGGCTTCTGTTGTCGCTCGGGCCCATTCATGACCCGAGGAGGAGTCTCCGATGGAGACGCCCCGGTTTCGGTTCTTCACAGCGTTGCACCTCGTGCAGAGCACCGGCCGCCGGGCCGCCGGCCTGCGGGAGTTCCTGGCGGTGGTGCGCGAGGTCGAGCCCGAGTCCCTTTGCTACCACCTGCACCAGGCCTACCGGAAGTATGCCTTGGCCGTGCCTGAATTTCCGACCGACTTCGCCTCCTGGGCGGCGCACGACCTCAAGGATCCGGCCCTGGCGGAGAAGCTCGCCATGCTCGACCTGTTCGGGGAGGGGGACCTCGAAACGCTGCGCGGAACGCTGGTGCGCCTGCTCGAGGGCCACGTGCAGGAGACGGGGGAGGATCGGAGGGTGTGGCCGGGCGATGAGTTCCACTTCAACCGCGCGGTCACCGTGGTGGTCCCCACCCGGTTCCAGGCGGACTCCCTGGACGAGCTCCGCAAGGTGTTGCGCACGGTGGACTCCGGGTGCGTCTACTACCATCTCTATGAGGGGCGGATCCGGTCCGGCGGGAGGGACGACGACTTCGCTGTCTGGCTCCGGCAGGCAGCGCGGCGGCCCGACCTGGCCGACCAGGTGGCCCGCCTCGACCCCTTCCAGCTGAGCCACGAGGCGGCGCGGTCGGCGCTGCTGACGATCCTGGACCAGGGGGTGTGAGACCGATGGGCGTGGGGCTGCGTGACTACGGGCCGATCGTCGGCAGCGCGGTGCTCGAGGAGCTGGCCATCCTGAGCGAGCGGGTCCGGGCCCGCCGCCACCTGCACGTCAACTCGACGCGGGTCGGCGGGGGCGTGGCCGAGATCCTCCAGCGGGCGATCCCCCTCCTGCAGGAGCTGGGGCTGGAGGCCCGGTGGGAGGTCATCGAGGGGAGCCCGGAGTTCTTCGAGGTGACCAAGAGCTTCCACAACGCCCTGCAGGGGCAGCCCGTCCCGATCAGCCGGGAGATGCTGGACACCTACGTGATCTGCAACTACGAGAACAGCCTCCGGGTCAACCTGGACGCCGACGTGGTCTACATCCACGACCCCCAGCCAGCCGCCATGGTGCGGGGACGGCGCGAGGGGCAGAAATGGGTCTGGCGCTGCCACATCGACCTCTCCCACCCCCAGATGGAGCCGTGGGAGTACCTGCGGGGCTATGTGGAGCGCTACGACGCCTCGATCTTCTCCATGACGAAGTTTGCCCAGAACCTGCGCATCCCGGAGTTCATCATGCCCCCCTCGATCGACCCGCTGAGCGACAAGAACCGGGACCTCGACCCCCAGGAGGTCGACGCCATCCTCGATCAGCTCAACATCCCCCGGGACAAGCCCCTGGTCACGCAGATCTCCCGCTTCGATCCGTTCAAGGACCCCATCGGCGTGATCCGGGCCTTCCGGCTGGCCCGCCAGCACGTGGACTGCCGTCTGGTCCTGGCCGGGGGCGGGGCCACGGACGACCCCGAGGGGGCCCGGGTGCTGGCGCGGGTCTTGGAGGAGGCGGCCGGCGAGCGCGACATCCACATCCTCGACCTGCCGCCCCAGAGCGATCTGGCGATCAACGCCCTGCAGCGGGCCTCCACGGTCATCCTGCAGAAGTCGCTGCGCGAGGGGTTCGGGCTGACGGTGACGGAGGCGATGTGGAAAGGGAAGCCGGTGATCGGCGGAGCCGCGGGCGGCATCACCCTGCAGGTGCAGGAGGGGTTCACCGGCTACCTCGTGCACTCCGTCGAGGGGGCGGCGTACCGGATCCGGTACCTGCTCTCCCGGCCGGAGCTGCGGGAGCGCCTGGGCCAGAACGCCCGGGAGTTCGTGCGGCGCAACTTCCTGATCACCCGGAACATCCGCGACTACCTGCTCGTGATCCTGGCGCTCGAGCACCCCGGCCACGCGCAGTTCGAGATCTGAGAGGGCGACCTCATGGCCACCTCCGGCCCCCCGTGGGATAGCCAGCGCATTCACGAGCTCGTGAAGGAGGAGTTCGGCCAGAGGCCCCTCGTCCTGGTCTCGAACCGCGAGCCCTACGAGCACCGACAGACGCCGCAGGGGGTCCGGGTTGATCGTCCGATCGGGGGGCTGACCGGGGCGTTGGACCCGGTGCTCCAGGCGACTGGCGGCACCTGGGTCGCCTGGGGGAGCGGCAGCGCGGACCGGGAGACGGCGGATGAGCTGGGGCGTGTCGCCGTTCCGCCCGAGCGCCCCGCCTATACCCTCCGCCGGATCTTCCTCACCCCCCAGGAGGTGGACGGCTTCTACTACGGCTACGCCAACCGTGCCCTCTGGCCGCTCTGCCACCTCCTGATCGAGCGCGCCCAGTTCTCCCGCGGCGCCTGGCGCCACTATGCCGCGGTGAACCGGCGCTTCGCCGAGGCCGTGCTGGAGGAGATGCAGGACGCGTCCCCGGCGGTCTGGTTCCAGGACTACCACCTGGCCCTCTGCCCGGCCCTGGTGCGCGAGGCCCGGCCGCAGGCTCTCCTCGCGCACTTCTGGCACATCCCCTGGCCCCCGCCCGACATCTTCCGCGTCTGCCCGCAGCGGCGGGAGCTGCTGGAGGGTCTCCTGGGGAACGACCTCATAGGGCTCCAGACCGAGGATTACGTCCGGAACTTCCTCGCGTGCGTGGAGGCCGAGCTGGGGCTCGACGCGGATGTGGAGGCCGGGACGGTGGCCATCGGCCGTCGAATGGTCTCGGTGTGCGCTTTTCCGATCAGCATCGACGCGGCGTGGTTCGCGCGGGCGGCCGCGGCCCCGAGCACGGTTCGGCTGGTGCGCCGGCTGCGCCAGCACTACGGCCTGGAGGGCGTGGCCGTGGGGCTGGGGGTGGACCGTCTGGACTACACCAAAGGGATCCGGGAGCGGCTGCAGGCCCTGGACCTGTTCTTCAGCAAGTACCCGGAGTATCGGGGCCGCTTCACCTTCATCCAGATCGCCGTGCCGAGCCGAACCCGGATCGAGGCCTACCGTCGCCTGCGAGGGGAGATCGAGGCCCTCATCGAGGAGATCAACGCTCGGTACGGCGAGGCGGGCTGGCGTCCCATCCACTACCTGGCCCAGGGGGTCCGGCAGGCGGTGCTGGTCGCCTATTACCAGCTCGCTGACCTGGTCGTGGTCAGCTCCCTGATGGATGGGATGAACCTGGTGGCCAAGGAGTACGTGACCAGCCGGCCCGATGGGCAGGGGGTGCTGCTGCTCAGCGAGCTGGCCGGGGTGTCCCGGGAGCTGCACGGGAGCGTGCCGATCAACCCGTTCGACATCGAGGGGCTGGCCGATGCGCTGGCCCGGGCCCTGACCATGGACTCGGAGGAACGACGGGAGCGGATGCGCGCGATGCGGGCCCAGGTCCAGGCCAGAAACATCTACGAGTGGATGGCGCGCACCCTGCTCGACCTGGGCAAGGTGGCCCGAGCGCCCCGTGGCTGAGCCGCTCCTCCACCACCTCCCGGCTGTCCGCGCTCGCCTGCTGGCGCGTCCGCACTGGCACCTGTTCCTGGATTTCGACGGAACACTTGCGTCGCTCGCCCCCCGCCCCGACACGGCGCATCTCCCGGACGGCGTGGGGGCGCTGCTCGGCTGTCTGGCGGCGCACTCCCGGATCACCCTGGCCGTGGTCAGCGGGCGCTCGCTGAGCGACCTGGCCAAGGAGGTGGCGGTCCCCGGGATCATCCTGGTGGGAAACCACGGGCTCGAGATGACGGGACCGGGCGTCGCGTTCGTGCATGCCGGCGCCGAGGGGTGGCGGGCCGTCCTGGCGACGGCGGCCGGCCTGCTTCGGGCCGAGCTGGCACGGTTCCCGGGGGTCCTGATCGAGGAGAAGAGGCTGAGCCTGAGCGTGCACTATCGGCTGGCGCCGGCGCATGCCGAGGAGGTCGGCGCGGCGGTGGGACGTGCGGTGGCCTCGCAGGGGCCCGGCTCGGGTGAGCCGTCGAGCGGCGGATGCTCCCGAGTGGCGCGGGCCCAGGCAGGAGGCCCGGCGCCGCAGGCAGCGGGCGCGGGGCTCCTCGTCCGGCGGGGTCACATGGTGCTCGAGTTGCTCCCGCCGGTGGAGTGGGACAAGGGTGCTGCGGTCCGGTGGCTCCTGGGGCAGGCTCACGGGACCGGGTGGCCGGGGAGCTGCGCGCCGGTCTGCGCTGGCGATGATCAGACCGATGAGACGATGTTCGCGGCACTGAAGGGAATCGGCGCCGTCACGCTGGTGAAGATCGGGCCTGGCCCGACGGAAGCCGCCTACCAGCTCGATGGGCCGGAGGAGGTGCTCGTCTTCTTGGAGCATCTCCTGAGATGGGCCTAAATGGGAGACGTCCATGAGTGACTTCCACCAGACCGGCGTGGTCGCGACGCTCCACCGGCTCGTCCGGTCGAATCTGGACCAGCTCGAACAGGAGCTGATGGTCTACACCCAGGTGAACCCCATCGCGCTCGTGCTCCCCTGCCTCTACTCGGAGCTGGAGGGCGAGGCGATGCCGCGGATCGTCACCGAGCTGCGCAAGGTCGGGTACCTCCGGGAGATCGTCGTGGCCCTGGGGCGCGCCTCCGCCGACGAGTTCACGAAGGCCCGGGAGTTCTTCCAGGTGCTCCCGCAGCCCTTGCGGGTGATCTGGAACGATGGCCCGCGCCTCCAGAAGCTCTACGCGCTCCTGGAAGAGCACGGGCTGAGCGCGGGCGTCGACGGAAAAGGACGGTCGGCCTGGATGGCATACGGCTATGTGCTGGCCCGGGGGAAGGCCAGTGTCATCGCCCTGCACGACTGCGACATCCTGAGCTACGACCGCGAGCTGCTCGCGCGCCTCTGCTACCCGGTGGCGACCCCTCGGTTGACCTTCGAGTTCTGCAAGGGGTACTACAGTCGGGTGACTGACCGCATGCACGGCCGGGCGGCCCGCCTCCTGGTGACCCCGCTGATCCGGGCGCTGCAGCGAATCCTGGGCTACCAGGCGTTCCTGGTCTATCTGGACAGCTTCCGCTACCCGCTGGCCGGGGAGTTCGCCATGCAGGCGGACCTCGCCCGGGTCACCCGGATCCCCGGGGACTGGGGGCTGGAGGTGGGCGTGCTGGCCGAGGTGTACCGGAACTGCTCGGTGGGGCGGATCTGCCAGGCGGACCTGGCGGACGTCTACGAGCACAAGCACCAGGTGCTCTCCGCGGACGACCCCAGCCGCGGGCTCATGCGGATGGCCGTGGACATCACGAAGAGCCTCATCCGGACGCTGGCCGAGGAGGGGATCCCGGTCTCCGAGTCCGCGCTGAGCCCCCTCCCGGTGACCTACCTCCGGTGCGCGCGGGATCTCATGGTCCGCTACCAGGAGGATGCCTTCATCAACAGCCTCTACTACGACCCACACGAGGAAGGGAGCGCGGTGGAGGCGTTCGCCGAGGCGGTGCGGATGGCCTGCCGTGCGTTCCTGGAGGACCCCGGGGGCTACTTCCTCATCCCGAACTGGAACCGGGTGCTGGCGGCCATCCCCGACTTCTTCAACCAGCTCCTCGAGGCGGTCCAGGAGGACAACAACCAGTGATGGTGGTCTTTTCGGACCTGGACGGCACGCTCCTGGACGCCCGGACCTACTCCTTCGCCCCTGCACGGCCGGCCCTGGAGCGGCTGACGGGGGCGGGGGCCCGGCTCGTGCTCTGCTCGAGCAAGACGCGGGCAGAGATGGAGGTGGTGCGGGCGGCCCTGGGCAATCGGCATCCCTTCATCGTCGAGAACGGGGCGGCCGCGTTCGTCCCCTGTGGCTACTTCCCGTTCTCCTGGGATGCGCACCGCAGGCAGGAGGGGTATGATGTTCTGGAATGGGGAGTCCCCTACGCCCGGCTCCGCCGGGCGGTGGCCGCGATGCGGGAGGAAGGCCTTCCGGTGACCGGCTTCGGCGACCTCAGCGTGTCCGACGTGGCGGGCCTCTGTGGCTTTTCCGAGGAGGAGGCTGCGCGGGCCCGGCAGCGCGAATATGACGAACCCCTCCTCATCGACGGCGGAGTCGCAGCCGAGGAGCGAGCGCAGGCCGTGGCCGGGATCCGGGGGCTGCAGCTCGTCCGGGGTGGGCAGTTCTGGCACCTGGCCGGCCCGAATGACAAGGGGAAGGCCGTCGCGGCCCTGGGGCAGCTCTTCCGGCGACGCTGGCCCGAAGCGCGGCTCGTGGGGCTGGGGGATGGCGACAACGACCGCCCCATGCTGGAGGCCGTGGACGTCCCCGTCCTGATCCCGTCTGCTGAGGGGGAGGCCAGGCTGCGCCTCCCACACCTCCGGATCGCCCGAGACGCGGGACCGGTGGGCTGGAACCAGGCGGTGCTGGAGTTGCTGGAGGAGGTCGAGGGTCGATCGGCGTGACGCTGGAGGGCCCAGAGGATTCCGCGCGCGACCCAGGGCCCCTGGAGCTGGGCGAGGAGGCCACCAGGGCCCTGGAGCAGATCCGCTCCGCGGACATCCTCGTCGGAATCCCTAGCTACAACAACGCCCGCACCATCGGGCACGTGGTGCGGGCCGTCTGCGCTGGCCTGGCCAAATACTTCCCCGGCGAGCGGGCCGTCCTCGTCAACTCTGACGGGGGCTCGCAGGACGGGACTCCGGAGGTCGTCCGGCAGGCCGGCCTTCACAATTACGATCCGCGGACCATCCTGGTCGCCCACCCGACTTCGCCGGTGCACACGATCATCACGCCGTACCACGGAGTGCCGGGGAAGGGGAGCGCCTTCCGGACCATCTTCCGGATCGCGGAGGTCCTGGGGGCGCGGGCCTGTGCGGTGGTCGACTCGGACCTCCGCTCCATCACCCCCGAATGGGTGGAGCTGCTCATCCGACCGATCTCCGAGTACGGCTTCGATTTCGTGGCGCCGCTCTACCGACGTCACAAGTACGACGGCACCATCACCAACAGCATCGTCTACCCCCTGACCCGCGCCCTGTACGGGAAGAAGGTCCGGCAGCCGATCGGGGGGGACTTCGGCTTCTCCGGCCGGCTGGCGGCCTACTACCTCACGAAGGACGTCTGGGACTCGGACGTGGCCCGCTATGGCATCGACATCTGGATGACCACCACGGCGATCGCCAACGGGTTCCGGGCGTGCCAGGCCTACCTCGGGGCGAAGATCCACGACCCCAGGGACCCGGCGGCGGATCTCACCGGCATGCTGGTGCAGGTGGTGGGGGCGGTCTTCGACCTGATGGAGACCTACGAGCATGTCTGGGCGCAGGACGGGCCCTCGGGGGAGGTGCCGCTCTTCGGCTTCCAGTACGAGGTCGGGCTGGAGCCGGTGCATGTGAACGTCGAGCGGATGATGGCCGCGTTCCGCCAGGGCCTGGCGGACCTGGTCCCCGTGTGGGAGCAGGTGCTCGCCCCGCAGACGCTCGCCGGGCTGCTGGCCCTGAAGGGGGCGGCCGGCGAGGAGTTCAACCTCCCGCAGGACCTCTGGGTCCGGGTCATCTACGATTTCGCCGCGGCCTACCGCCAGCGTCGCGTGTACCACGACCACCTCCTGCGCGCGCTGACCCCGCTCTACCTGGGCCGGACCGCCTCCTTCGTGCTGGAGACCTGGGAGGCGGATGCCGCAGCGGTCGAGGAGAATATCGAGGCGCTCTGCGGGCGGTATGAGGCCCTGCGGCCCTACCTCCTGCGGGCGTGGAGGGGCGACACATGAGCGAGCTGTGGAAGGAGACCATGCTCGAGGCGCTCCGGACCGCCAGCCAGAAGCTGGCCCACTTCCTCCCGAACCTGCTGGCCATGCTGAGTCTGCTGCTCCTGGGGCTGGTGGCCGGGCTGGTGCTGCGGGGGATCGTCAGGCGGGTGCTCCGGGGGTTGCGGTTCGACCAGCTCTGCGAGCGCTGGGGGTTCGGCCAGTCGCTGCTCCTGACCGGGATGCGGCGGCCCGCCTCCGACCTGGTCGGGATTTTGACGTCCTGGGGGGTCTTCCTCTTCTTCGCGATGGTGGCCCTGGAGGCCCTGGAGCTGCCGGGCACGAAGAGCTTGATCCCGCTGGTCATCGGGTTCCTGCCGCAGACCCTGGCGGCCTTCGTGATCCTGGTGGCGGGGATCTTCCTGGCGAACTTCCTGGGCCAGGCGGCCCTCATCGCGGCCGTGAACGCCCAGATCCCCACGGCCCGCCTGGCGGCGCAGGGGGTCCGGTGGACGATCATCCTGTTCACCCTGGCCATGGTCCTGACCCAGCTCGGGATCGGGCACTCGCTGATCCTGGCGGCGTTCTCCATCACCTTCGGCGGGCTGATCCTCGCGCTCGCGATCGCCTTCGGCCTGGGCGGGCGGGACCTGGCCCGCGAGATGATCGAGCGACACCTGAAGAAGGACCAGCCGGAGGAGAAGGAGGACGAGTTCCGGCACCTGTAGCATAATCAGAGGAGGTGAGCTCATGAACCCCCGGATCTAGGCCAGGCGTTGCCCTGACGCCCGGTCGAACCAGTGGGCGCGCTCCGGCGGCAGGGCGATGCCCACCGTGGCGCTCTCCTGCAGCTCCAGCGTGGTCAGGGCCTTCAGCTCGGCGTCCTGCACGCGGACCGTCACGATGGTATGGGGTCCGGCCAGTTCCACGAGGGTCACCCGGCCGGTCAGGTGACCCGGTTCTGCCGACCGGTGCAGCAGGATGTCCTCGGGCCGCCACCCTCCCAGAACCTCCCTCGTCCTGGCGCGCAGGGCCTCGGCCACCGCACGCGGGGGTGTGACCGTCAAGCCCTGCCAGCGCAGGACCCCATCGGCGACCCGGAAGGGGAGCAGGTTGATGGGCGGCGATCCGACAAACTGCGCCGCACGGATGGAGACCGGGCGCTGGTAGACCTCTGCGGGCGCGCCAACCTGCTCGAGGACGCCATCGAGCAACACCGCCATCCGGTCAGAGAGGGTCAGGGCTTC
>JACPFL010000045.1:23139-39006 GCA_016183025.1 Deltaproteobacteria bacterium
GAGGACCGTCGCCCCGATGGTGCGGAACAGGGCCTTGAGCTCGGCGCGTGTCCGCTCCCGCAGCGCGGGGTCCAGGTTGCTCAGCGGCTCGTCGAGCAGGAAGGCCTTCGGCTGCCGGACGATGGCCCGGGCCAGGGCCACGCGCTGCCGCTGCCCCCCGCTCAGGGCCCGCGGGCGGCGCTCCAGGAGCGGCTCGATGTCCAGCAGAGCCGCCACCTCGACCACCCGGCGCCGGATCTCGTCCCGGGGCACGCCCCGCAGTCGCAGGGCGGTCCCGATGTTCTCGGCGACGCTCATGTGGGGGTAGAGCGCGTAGCTCTGAAAGACCATGGCGATATCGCGCCGGGGCGGGGGGACCTCGTTGACCAGGGCCTCGTCGACCTTGACCAGCAGCGTGGACTTGCCGGACCCAGACGGGCCGAGCAGGCTGACGATCTCCCGATCCTCGACCCGGAGGTTGATGTCGTGCAGCACCGGCGCGCCGGGGCCGAAGGCCTTGCGCACTCCCACGAGTTCGATGGCCGCCACGCCCGCCTCCTACCCTTTGATCCCCCCCGCGGTGAGCCCCGCGATGATCCGGCGCTGGAGCCCGAGCACGAGGAGGACCACCGGCAGCGTGGTCACCACGACGGCGGCCGAGATCTGGTCCCAGGGCACCTCGAACTCGGTCACCCCGCTCAGCATGGCCATCCCGACCGGCACCGTCCGCCACTGGTCGGCCGTCATGAAGGTCAGGGCGAGAAGGAACTCGTTCCAGCTGAAGATGGCGACGAGGATGGCGGCCGTGGCCAGGGCTGGCGCCGCCAGGGGCAGGATGATGTGCCGCAGGACGCCCACCCGGGAGAAGCCGTCGATCCGCGCCGCCTCCTCCAGCTCCGAGGGGAGCTGCCGGAAGAAGCTGGTGAGCATCCAGAGGGTGAGGGGGAGGTTGAGGGCCGTGTACGGCACGATCAGCGCCAGGGGATGGTTGAGCAGCCCCAGCGCCCGGATGCCTTCGTAGAGCGGGAGGACGAAGACGATGGGCGGGAGCAGGGCGCCGACCAGCCCGGCCCGCAGGAGCAGCTCTCCTCCCCTGGCGCGCAGCCGGGCCACCGCATAGGCGGCAGGCGCGCCCAGCCCCAGGGGGAGGAGCGTCGTCCCCACCGCCACGAGCAGGCTGTTCAGCACGTAGCGGACGAAGGGGCGCAGGGTGAAGACCTTCGCGTAGCTCGCCAGGGACGGACGCTCGGGGAGAAGGGTGGGCGGGATGGCGAAGATCTCGTCCGGGGCCTTCAGCGAGGTCAGGACCTGCCAGAGGAACGGCCAGAGGCTGTGGCCCACGATCAGCGCCACGACCGCCGCGAAGAGCGCCCGCCGCACCCGACGTCCGGTCACCGGCTCCCCGCCTCCTGGTCCAGGCGCGACCGGCCCGCCCGCACCATGGCCGCGGCCCAGAGCCCGAGCAGGGCCAGCGTGAGCAGGGTAAGGGCCGCCCCGTAGCCGAACTCCAGGTAACGGTAGAAGGTGTCGTACAGGGCGAGGGCCACCACGCGGGTGGCCCCGCCCGGCCCCCCGCCGGTGAGGACTCGCACCAGGTCGAAGACCCCGAAGGCCTGCACGCCCCGGAAGAGCAACGCCAGCGCGAGGTAGGGGCGCAGGTAGGGGAGCGTGACCATCGTGAACCGCCGCACCGGCCCGGCCCCGTCCAGCAGCGCCGCCTCGTGCAGCTCCGGGGGGACGGCCTGCAGCCCGGCGAGCACGATCAGCATGACGAAGGGGGCCGTCTTCCAGACGTCCGCGACGATGACCGCTGCCAGCGCCAGGTGGCGGTCACCCAGCCAGGTGGTCCCGGGCGCAAGGAGCCCGAGGGCGACCAGGCCCGCGGTGAGGATCCCGTAGGAGTCGTGGTAGATCCAGCGCCACCCGATGGCCATCACCGCGGGGGGGAGCGTCCAGGGGATCAGGGCCGCGGCCCGGACCGCCCCGCGCCCCGGGAACGAGGCGTGCAGGATCAGCGCCATCCCCAGCCCCAGGAGCAGTTCCGCCGCGAGCGACAGAGCGGTGAAGAGCGCGCTGGTGACGAGCGAGCGGTGGAAGATCCCGTCGGCCAGCGCCCGCGCGAAGTGGGCGAGCCCCACGAACTCAGCTCCGCCGCCCGGGGTGACTTCGACCTCCTGGAGGCTGAGCCAGGCCAGCCGGGCGACCGGGGCGGCCAGGACCACGAGGAGCAGCGCCGCGGCCGGGAGTAGGTAGAGGAGGCCTTCCTGCCTCATGGTGTCCGCGGGGAGGCGAGGAGCGTCCGGAGCTCTCGGGCCGCGGCCCGCAGAGCGTCCTGGGGCTCTGTCCGCCCAACCAGGGCCGCGCTCACGTGGTGCTGGAGGATGTCCGAGATCTGCGCGTACTTGGGGTGGACCGGCCGGGGACGGGCCCGCTCCAGCACCTTCGCCAGGACCGGGTAGTGTGGGTTCCGCGCCACGAGCTCAGCGTCGTGCAGCAGGGCCCGGCGGGCCGGGACAGTCCCAGCCCGCAGCGCGTAGCGTTTCTGGCCCTCTGCCGAGGTCGCGTAGCGGGCAAACGCCCAGGCCGCCTCCGGATGGCGCGAGAACCGAGACACCCCGAACCCCCATCCCCCCAGCGCCGAGATCCCGACCGCATCTGCCCGGCCTGGCAGCGCCGTGATCGCCACTCGTCCGCGAACCCTGGGACTCTCGGCCGTCAGCGCCCAGACGTAAGGCCAGTTCCGCAGAAAGAGGCTCCGGCCTTGCAGGAAGACATTCGCGCTGTCCTGCTCCTCGTAGGTGGCCACGGCCGGGGGCGTGATCCGGTGCCGGACGATGGCGTCGCGGAGCCAGCGCAGGGCCGCGATGGCCTCGGGCTGATCGAGGATCACCCGCCCCTGCGAATCGAGCACGTCGCCGCCGGCGCTCCAGACGAGCTCGAGGAAGTTGACCACGAGCCCTTCGTACTGTTTGCCCTGGAACACGTAGCCCCACAGCTCCGGGGGGGCCTGCAGGGCACGGGCCTCCTCGACCAGCGCCTCCCAGGTCCGCGGAGGGGCGAGGGCCCGCGCCACCAGCAGGTCCCGTCGATAGAAGAGCAGGCCGGCATCCGTCCGCATGGGCACCCGGTAGAGCCGGCCGCGGAACCGAGATCCCTCCAGGTCGCCGGGGAGGAAGTCCGCCTGTTCTCCCGCGGCTAGCCGCGCATCCAGCGGCAGGAGCCATCCAGCCGCGGCGAACTTCGGCAGCCAGACGATGTCCATGAAGACCAGGTCGTAGATCGGGTCGCCGGCGAGCAGGGAGGTCGCGTAGAGATCCTCCCGGGCGTTGGTCGCACTGGGTCCTTCCACGAGCTCCACGCGGATGTCGGGGTGGGCCGCCTGGAAGGCCTGGATCGCATCGGCCCACGCCTGATTGCGGTCCGGACGATCGAGGAACCGGACGGTGATCCCGCGCTCCGGCCCCGCCCGGGAGCAGCCCAGGAGCAGGGCGAGGAGGATAGGGACGAGGAGCGCCATGAACGTTCAGACCCTCCCCTGAAGTATAGCGCGCAATGCGACTTCGGCCGCGGCTGGACTTCGCCCGGGGGAGCAATGAACCGCGCTGGTCTTGCTTGACACCCGGACTCTCGGCTGATAACCATAGGTGCATGGTGAAGCTGACTGGACGGGTGTTGCTCCGGTCGCTCATCCTCCTGCTGGTGATCTTCTTCGTCGATCTCTTCCTCCCCGACGCCCGGTACCTCCAGCACGACAGCCCGGAGTTCGAGGGGGCCTCCCGCACCCTGATCAGCCAGATGCTCTCGCGCACGCGGGCCCCGTGGCGTTCTGTGCTCGAGGCGGCCCGGGCCCCGCACCCCTTAACGTCCATCCTTGACCTCCGCCGGCCGGGGATGATGACTCCCCCCCGGCCGCTCGAGGTCCGCCTGGCGCGGCTGCAGATGGAGCCGCCCGTGGTGATCTCTCCCCATCCACACCATTTCCTGAAGATCCCGTCCAGCGAGGACCGGGACCTCCCCCAAGCCATCCTGTAGTTTCCACCGCTGTCGAACCGGCCCTGCCGCGCCGTCGTGGTACGTCGAGCGCCAGCGGGTAGTTCGCATCCTCGGGCTCTCGACCAGGCCTCTCACGGGGTCTGGGATCGAGGGCCCATGGAGATGGCCGATGCAGGAGGATTCTGGGGTCGAGCAGGGCGACAGGCGTGATGCTGGCGCGCTTGCCGCGTACCTCCGCGAAGTACGGCGCTCGAGGTGGCCCGCGTCCGGCGAGCATCCGGCCCCGGATCGCCGGTCGTCCAGGGCGAGAGGGCGATCTGGCAGGGGATCCGGCCCTGCGCTCGAGGCGCTGGTCACGGCGAATCTCCGCCTGGTGATCAGCATCGCGCGCCGGTTCCAGGGACGCGGGCTGGAGCTGGCCGACCTGATCCAGGAGGGGAACATCGGGCTGCTGTACGCGGCCGCCCGGTTCGACTCGGCCCGCGGCTGCCGCTTCAGCACGTACGCGACGTGGTGGATCCGGCAGTCGATCGAGCGGGCCCTGGACCGCCAGGCCGCCATCGTGCACACCCCTTCGTCTTTGGTGGCCCGCTTCCGGCGGGCGAGCGGGCGGCACCGGGCGGCCCCGGGCAGCGCCCCGGACGCCGGGCTGGAGGACCTGGTCTCCGATGGGCGACTGCCGGACCTGCTGGCCGCGATGCGGGAGACGGTTTCCTTGGACGACCCCTGGGGGCGCGAGGGCGGCCATCCCTTGCACGAGGTGCTGGCCGACGAGGTGACCCCGGAACCACCCGACGCCGCGGCCGCCAGGGAAGCGGCCTGCGGGGTCTCCGAGGCCCTCAACAGGCTGTCTCGCCGGGATCAGCGCGTGCTGCGGCTCCGGTTCGGGCTCGACCGGGCGGGAGAGCACTCCCTCGCGGAGGCGGGGCGTCGTCTCAAGCTCAGTCGCGAGCGTGTCCGCCAGATCGAGAAACGGGCCCTGGGGAGGTTGCGCCAGCTGTTCTCTCCCCATGAGGTCCGGGCTCTGCTCGAGCCCGTGCGCAGTTGAGAGGGGGATGCCTATGAGCGACTTCCATCAGACAGGCGTGATCACCACGCTCCACCGGCTCGTCCGGTCGAACCTGGACCAGCTCGAGCGGGAGCTGGCGGAGTATGCCGAGGTGAACCCGATCGCGGTCGTCCTTCCCTGCCTCTACTCGGAGCTGGAGGGCGAGGCGATGCCGCGGGTCGTCACCGAGCTGGCCAAGGTCGGGTACCTGCAGGAGATCGTCGTGGCCCTGGGGCGGGGCGCCACGGCTGAATTCGCGAAGGCCCGGGAGTTCTTCCGGGCCCTCCCGCAGCCCGTGCGCGTGATCTGGATCGACAGCCCGCGCGTCCAGCACCTGTACGCGCTCCTGGAGGAGCAGGGGCTGAGCGCCGGGCCTGACGGCAAGGGGCGGTCGGCCTGGACGGCGTACGGCTACGTGCTGGCCCGGAGGAAGGCCAGCGTCATCGCCCTGCACGACTGCGACATCCTGAGCTACGACCGGGAGCTGCTGGCGCGCCTCTGCTACCCCGTGGCGAACCCGCGGCTGGCCTTCGAGTTCTGCAAGGGGTACTACAGCCGGGTGACCGACCGCCTGCACGGCCGCGCGACCCGCCTGCTGGTGACGCCCCTGATCCGGGCGCTCCAGCGCCTCGTGGGCTACCAACCGTTCCTGGTCTACCTCGACAGCTTTCGCTACCCCCTGGCCGGGGAGTTCGCCATGCAGGCGGACCTCGCACGGGTGAACCGGATCCCCGGGGACTGGGGGCTGGAGGTGGGCGTGCTGGCCGAGGTGTACCGGAACTGCGCGATGGGGCGGATCTGCCAGGCGGACCTGGCGGACGTCTACGAGCACAAGCACCAGGTGCTCTCCGCGGACGACCCCAGCCACGGGCTCATGCGGATGGCCGTGGACATCACGAAAAGCCTCCTCCGGACGCTGGCGGAGGAGGGGGTCCCGATCTCGGAGGCCGTGCTCGGCTCCTTCCCCGTGACCTACCTCCGCAGCGCCCGGGAGATCATGGCCCGGTACCAGAACGACGCCTCCATCAACAGCCTCCACTTCGACCAGCACGAGGAGGGCCTGGCGGTGGAGGCGTTCGCCGCGGCGGTGCGGACGGCCTGTCGGGAATTCTTCGAAGACCCCGAGGCCCACCTGCTGATCCCGAACTGGAACCGGGTGCTGGCGGCCATCCCGGACTTCTTCCGGCAGCTCCTCATGGCGGTCGAGGAGGAAAACCCGTGATCGTGATCGTCACGGACCTGGACGGCACACTCCTGGCCCCCCGAACCTGCTCCTTCGCCCCTGCCCGCCCGGCCCTGGAACGGCTGGCCAGGGCGGGCGCCCCGCTCGTGCTCTGCTCGATCAAGACGCGTGCCGAGGTCGAGGCGGTGCGGGCCGCCCTTGGTAACCGGGACCCCTTCATCGTGGAGAACGGCGCTGCCGTGTTCGTCCCCTGCGGCTACTTCCCGTTCTCCTGGGACGCGCACCGCACGGAGGGAGAGTACGATCTGCTCGAATGGGGGGTCCCCTACCCCCAGATCCGCGGCGTCGTGGCCGCGATGCGGGCGGCCGGGCTCGCCGTGACGGGCTTCGCCGACCTCGGGGTGGCCGGGGTGGCCCACCTGTGCGGCTTCTCGGAGGAGGAGGCCTGGCGGGCCCTGCAGCGCGGGTACGGCGAGCCGCTCGTGATCGACGGGGGGGCCGCGGCGGAGGCGCGGGCGCAGGGCGTGGCGGCAGCGTGGGGGCTGCAGCTCGTCGGGGGCGGGCAGTTCTGGCACCTGGCCGGGCCCCACGACAAGGGGAAGGCCGTCCGGGCCCTGAGCCGGCTCTTCCGGCGACGCTGGCCGGGGGTTCGGCTCGCGGGACTGGGGGATAGTGAGAATGATCGCGCGATGCTGGAGGCCGTGGACATCCCGATCCTGATCCCGTCGGCCTCTGGCGAGATCGGGCTGCATCTCCCACACGCCCGGATCGCCCACGCCCCCGGGCCGGCGGGCTGGAACCAGGCGGTGCTGGAGTTCCTGGAGGAGGTCGGGGAGCAGTCGAGGTGAGGCTGGAAGAGCCGGGAGAGTCCTCGCGCGGGCCGGGGCCTGCGGAGGGTGTCACGGCCCCGGCGCGCCCGCTGGGGGCAGACCCTCTGCTGTTGAGCGAGGAGACCGTCAGGGCTCTTGAGCAGATCCGCTCTGCGGACATCCTGGTCGGCATCCCGAGCTACAACAACGCCCGGACGATCGGCCACGTGGTCCGGGCGGTCTGCGCCGGCCTGGCCAAGTACTTTCCCAGCGAGCGGGCCGTGCTCGTCAACTCCGACGGGGGGTCCCAGGACGAGACCCCGGATGTCGTCCGCCAGGCCGGCATCGAGGACCCGGGCACCATCCTGGTCGCCCACCCGGTCTCGCCGGTTCACAAGATCACCACGCCGTACCACGGGGTCCCGGGGAAAGGGAGCGCCTTCCGGACCATCTTCCGGATCGCCGAGCTGCTGGGGGCGCGGGCCTGCGCGGTCGTGGACTCGGACCTCCGGTCCATCACCCCCGAGTGGGTGGAGCTGCTGCTGCGGCCGGTCTGCGATCACGGCTTCGACTTCGTGGCGCCCCTTTATCGGCGGCACAAGTATGACGGCACCATCACGAACAGCATCGTGTACCCCCTGACCCGCGCCCTGTACGGCAAGAAGGTGCGCCAGCCGATCGGGGGGGACTTCGGCTTTTCCGGCCGGCTGGCCGCGCACTACCTCACGAAGGACGTCTGGGACTCCGATGTGGCCCGCTACGGGATCGACATCTGGATGACGACCACGGCCATCGCCAACGGGTTCCGGGTCTGCCAGGCCTACCTGGGGGCCAAGATCCACGACCCCAAGGACCCGGCCGCCGACCTCACCGGGATGCTGGTGCAGGTGGTGGGCTCGGTCTTCGACCTGATGGAGACGTACGAGCACGTCTGGACGCGGGACGGGCCCTCGGAAGAGGTCCCGTTGTTCGGCTTCCAGTACGACGTGGGGCTGGGGGGTGTTTCTCTTCTTCGCGATGGTGGCCCTCGAGACCCTGGAGCTGCCGGGGACGAAGAGCCTGATCCCGCTCGTCATCGGGTTCCTGCCTCAGACCCTGGCGGCGTTCTCCATCACCTTCGGTGGGCTGGTCCTCGCGCTCGCGCTCGCCTTCGGCCTGGGCGGCCGGGACCTGGCGCGGGACATGCTCGAGCGGCACCTGAAGAAGGACCAGGAGGAGGAGAAGCCGGACGAGTTCCGCCACCTCTGAGCCCCGCCCGGGAGGGTCCGTGTCGCCGGGGCCCCCGTACCCGGCCGGCCGCGACGCCCTCGCTTGCCCCGATAGACCGGGCCGTCGCCCGCGGCCCTGGCGCCTGGCACGAGCGCCACCCGGATCACCTCAGGAGGTTCGCTCCAGGCGGGAACGCTGAGGCACTCGGCAGTCCTGGCTGAGACGCCCCTGGGTCTCCTGTAGCACTCCCCACATGGGGGAGAGTTTTTCCTCCCTTCGTGGGGACGGAATCCCCCCCACGTCGGGTTGTAAGGGTCCTTGCTCGATGCCACGCTTCGATTGTGGACGTTGCCCTGCTGGTGAGGTGCGGGGATAAGGCCCCTGAGACCCCTCAGTGAGACCCCTCTCCGGACTCCCCGAATCCCCGGGATCGCCCGGCTGGCGGCACAGGCAGGGACCGGAGGGTGTGCTGTCTCAAACGAGACGGCGAGGGCCCTGGGGGCGATGGCCTTGGACACCAGCGTCCGAGAGATGGAGGAAGGCCCATGAATCGGCGGACGGCGTCTCTGGTGATCGTCGGATTGGGGATGGCGGCGACTGGTCTCGTGGCCTGCAGCCAGCAGGAGGAGACCGCCGCAGTCCAGGTGGAGCAGATCCCGGTCTCCCTGACGGAGGAGGCTGGGGATCGGCGTGTGGGAGGGTGAGGACCGGATTTCAGCGCGCAAAAGCCGGCCGCGATAGGGAGGACAGCCATGCGCGATGGATTATGGATTCTGGTGGGCCTTCTTCTTGCCGTGGCAGGCGGCGCCTGGGCCAATGAGGGGGCGGCGGCGCCCGGCGGGAGCGAGAAGACCCCGGGAAAGGCCGAGCAGGTCAAGACCGGCGAGCGCCTCGTGTGGGGAGAGGTGACGGCTGTGGACACGGAGGCGGGCGCGCTCGTGATGGAGGCCGTGGTGGGCCAGGGCACCATCACCGTGGGGGTCGTCGTCGAGCAGGACACCGTGATCAAGGCCCCGCCCGACAACAGGCTCCGGGACATCAAGGTCGGCGACACCGTGCTGATGCGCTACCTGCGGACGGGGCACCGGCTCATTGCCAAGTCGATCGAGGTGCGGCCGTCCAGATCCAGGAGGGCCGGGGCCAGGAGATGACGGCCGGGGCTGGGAGGCTCGGGCAAGGAGCGTCAACGGGCCCGCAAACGGCAGGCCGAATACCGCCCTGCGAGAGCGGCAGCCAGACCCTGCGGCGAGAATTGCCCGGCTGTCCCGTGGGGCCGGCTCAGCACCCCCCGATGAGGATGGGCGACGCGAGGGTCCGGGCGAAGGAGGGGTAGTGCCTGAACACCATCAGGTGAAAGTGGGGCTCGCGGAACTCCTCGATCGCGTGGAGTACCCGGTGCTCGCGGGCGAGCCGGCCCAGGACGTGGCGCAGCCAGGCGATCGCCGGACCGGCGAGGCCGCTTTTCGAGATATCCACCGTGGCGCCGGTGAGGTGCGCGGACGGGGCTCTCCCGCGCGCCGGGGCGGCATTGATGTTCCGGGCGCGGAGGACGCGCTGGACCTCCGCGGTCCGTGTCAGGCTGGTGACCTTGAGCCGTCCCCCGAACAGCTCGTGGAACCCGCGGGCGAGCTGCTCGATGAAGCGTTTCGTCCACGGGCGCGCCACGCGCAGAGCGGCGGGCACTCCCGCCACCCAGTAGGTCCGGGTCTCCTCCGGCACCGGCACGAGCAGGCCGGCCCGGACGAAGCGTTCCACCATCCGGAGGTCACGCATGCGGGAGAGGCCCAGCCGGTCCGCGTGGAGGTTTTCATGTTGGACGTCTCCCGGCCTGGCCCGGAGCGGCTCCGGCGCCAGGCCCAGCCTGCCACGGCGCAGCTCCACGAGGGCGGGCAACGTCAGGGTCCGCCCCGCCAGGAGCCTGGAGTCCCTGCGCAGGGGGTTGAGCCGGCGGAGCTCCCGGACGCTGGTGTCGTAGCGTCGGGCCAGCGCAAAGAGCGTATCCCCCCGGCGGATGCGGTGACACCAGACCGGGGGCCCGGCAGAGGCGACCTCGGGGATGAGCGCGAGGGCGGCGACGGCGGCGAGCAAGAGCCCCTGCGGTCCGGAGGCGCCTCGGCGGACGCGGCCCGGCCGGGCGATCTCGGGACGCTGGGCCCCTCCCGGCCCCCGCGCCGCGGCCTCCCCCGCTGTCCGTCTCTCGCCCCCGGGTCCCATGCCGACTACTCGATGGCGCCCACTGCGAAGCCACTGCTGAACCGGCCCACAGAAGTTGCAGATCAGACCGCGCCGGACCGGCTCGACGACGACCTGGCGATCTCCTTGTTGGTCAGCCCGTCGGAGAGGTGCGGGATGATCGCGAGGGAAACCCGGGATGACGGGGACTTATTGAAGATAGAGAGGCTCTCCCTGCTTGTCAAGCCAGGATCGGGCAAGGACGGGAACCTTTTCCGTATGAACCAGAACATCAAGCCTTCGGTCTGAGAAGCGATCTGGCAACCGCGCGTTCGCTGAGATGTGATGGCATTGACCCTAGCGCGGGCTGCAGGAAGGACCGCGTCAATGCCCGGTCGCTAATGCCGAGGAGGAGGCCGTATGTGTGCGGAGCAGACATCTCCCCACAGGCCCTTGCCCAGGATCGGGCCGAGCGCGAGGGCGCGGAGGCAGCTCTGGGCCGTCGTGCTGGCCGGCGGCGAGGGGAGGCGCCTGCGCCCCCTGATCCGCCGCGTCCTCGGCGATGAGCGGCCGAAGCAGTACGCCGCGCTCGTCGGCTCCCGATCGATGCTGCGCCACACGGTGGACCGGGTGGCCCCGGTGATTCCTCGGGACCGCACGGTCGTGGTGACGCACCGGCGCCACATCATGTACGTGACCAAGGAGTTCGCCAGCGGCCTGATGCTGCATCTCCTCGTCCAGCCGGAGGACCGGGGGACGGCCGCCGGGATCCTCTACCCCGTCCACTGGATCCGATGGCGGGACCCGGAGGCCACGGTGGCGGTCTTCCCGTCCGACCACTTCATCGTGGAAGAGGGCCTCTTCATGGACCACGTGCTGGAGGTGGCGGCCTTTGTGAGTCGCCACCCCCGGTGGCTCGTCCTGCTCGGCGCCCAGCCCTCGGGGCCCGAGACGGAGTACGGCTGGATCGAGCCTGGAGAGCCGATCGGCAGGACCGGAACGAGCCCCGTGTGGCGGGTCCGTCGGTTCTGGGAAAAGCCCTCGAAGGAGACGGCCAGGACGTGCTTCGCGGGGGGGCATCTCTGGAACACCTTCGTCTTCGTCGCCACGGTGGCCACGCTCATCGAGGCCGGCCGACAGTTCCTGCCGGAGCTGAACGACTGCCTGGCACGGATCGCGCCTTCGAAGGAGAGGAGCGGTGAGTCCTGGGCAGTCCAAGAGGCCTATGCGCGCTCGCCCCGGGCGGACTTCTCCCGGGCGGTCCTGGACCCCTCCCCCCCTTTCCTCGCCGTCTCAAGGCTCCCCGCTCTCACGTGGTCCGACTGGGGCACCCCCGGCCGGGTCCTCCAGACGCTGCAGAAGGCCGGGCTCTCGCCCCCGTGGCTGAAGGAGTTCGACCGCCCTCGCGTCGCATCCGCGTAGGGCCGGGGAGACCGGCCAGGGTTGTGCCGGGCCGCGGCGTCCCCTCTCCGTGGCGTCCCCATCTTGATGTCCCTCACCTTGATGAGGAGGAATCCTACCGGACCATGGAACTCCCCCTGATCGAATGGCTGGGGCTGGCTCGCTGGGAGGCGACGATCCCGGCGGTGGGCCCGCTCGCGACCTTCGCGGTAGTGCTGGGCATCGGTCTCGTCCTGCGTGTCGCGGGCCTCCGGCAACTGCGCCGCTGGACGGCCCGCACCCGGGGCCAGCTCGATGACGAGATCACCGCGGCCGTGCGGGTGCCCTCCCTGTTCTGGGTCCTGGCTGTCGCTGTCTATGTCGCCGTGGACATCTCCGACCTCCCGCCTCGTCTCGTCAGGGCCGCGACGGTGGTGCTCCACGCCCTGATCGTCCTCTCGGTGACGCTGGTCTCGGCGAACGTGGCGGTCCTCGCCTTTGCACGCTATGCTGCTCGTCAGGGAACGGCCCTGCCGGCCACCGGCCTCACGCAGGCCTTCATCCGGGGGACGATCCTCGTCATCGGCGGGCTCGTGCTCCTGACCTCCCTGGGGATCTCGGTCACGCCGCTCATCACGGCTCTGGGCGTGGGCGGGCTGGCCGCGGCCCTGGCGCTGCAGGACACGCTCTCCAACCTGTTCGCCGGCGTCCATCTCCTCATGGACAGGCCGGTGCGGGTGGGGGACTACGTCAGGCTGGACGGAGGTCAGGAGGGCTACGTCGAGGACATCGGGTGGCGGAGCACGCGCCTCCGCATGCTCCCCAACAACCTCGTGATCGTCCCGAACAACAAGCTCGCCCAGTCCATCGTCACGAACTACAACTACCCGGAGCCGCGGATGGCCCTGCTGATGCCCATCTCGGTGAGCTACGAGGGGGACCCGGAGCACGTGGAGCGGGTGCTGATCGAGGAGGCCACCCGGGCCGCCGGCGAGGTGGAGGGGCTGCTGGCGGACCCGCCGCCGTTCGTCCGCTTCATCCCGGGCTTCGGGCAGTCCTCCCTGGACTTCACGCTCATCTGTCAGGTGCGCGAGTTCGTGGACCAGTACCCGGTGCAGCACGAGCTGCGCAAACGGATCTTCCGGCGCTTCCGGGAGGAGGGGATCGAGATCCCGTTCCCGATCCGCACGGTCTACCTCCGGGGCGACCAGGAGAAGCTGAGGGGATGACGGGGAGCTTCAGGCGCTCACCGTCGGAGGTACACGATGGCCCCAGCGAAGGGAGCTTTCGGGTCAGCCATGCTGACCTTGACGCTCGGCCTGCTGCTCGGCGGATGCGCGACGAGCCGGGGCCGGGAGATTGACCCGAGCGCACTACAGCGCTACCTGCCCCAAGGAATTTGGGGGGAGGCGAGCTGATCGAGGGAAAGGCGGTGGCGAAACAGCGGGAGGAAGACCGGCTCCTCCTGACGGTCCTCACGCCCCGGGGGGCCATCCTCGCCACGTTCCGGCAGAAGGTGGCCGAGATCGACCTCCTCGTCGATGTGGGGGACACCCTGACGCTGGGCCTACCGCGGTATGAGCCGTTCCTGGCGGATCCGCGGATCGAGCGGGTGAGGAAGGAATCCGGTTCGGGTGATTGATGGAGATCTTCTGCCAGGTTATCCTGTCTCCGCCGGACCTTCCAACCCGGGCCGCGCCGCGTACCGACTCAGGATGGAAGCGAACGAAACGGGCGTTGAGGTCCGCGCGCTGAACTCCAGCGCCCGCATCGCGGGCCGCGACACTCGACCTGGAGCGGCTCTGGTGGCAGACATGGACGCGCTCTTGGCCCAGGTTCTCGCGAAACTGGGGCGCCCCCACCGCGCGACCTACCGCCTGCAGCTCGGTGCCGCCCTGCGCTTCGCGGACGTGGCATCCCTGGCACCCTATCTGGACGCCCTGGGCATCAGCCACGCCTACCTCTCGCCGTGCTTCAGGGCTGGTCCCAGCAGCTCCCAGGGGTACGATGTCACCGACCACAACCGGTTCAACCCCGAGATCGGCGACTTCGAGGACTTCGACCGGATGAGCGCTGCCCTGGCCGAGCGCGGGCTGGGAGCGATCCTCGACGTCGTGCCCAACCACATGGGGATCGCCGGGGATGCGAACGCCTGGTGGATGGATGTCCTCGAGAACGGCCCCAGCTCCCCGTATTCGGGCTTCTTCGACATCAACTGGGCCCCGGTGAAGGGGGAGCTGCGCGACAAGGTGCTCCTGCCCGTCCTGCCTGACCAGTACGGCCGCGTCCTGGAATCCCAGCAGCTGGCCCTGGAGTTCTCCGAGGGGGCTTTCTGGGTCCGCTACGCGGGGGGACGGCTCCCGATCGCCCCGCGCACGTACGCGAAGGTGTTGACCTATCGGCTGGATGGTCTGCGTGAACGGCTCGGCCCGGAGCATCCCTGCTTCCTGGAGCTCCAGAGCATCCTCACCGCCCTCGATCATCTCCCCGGCCAGACGGAGACGGACCCCGCCCGGCTCGCCGAGCGCTTCCGCGAAAAGGAGATCGTCAAGCGGCGGCTGGCGGCCCTCGTCAAGGAGTCCAGCGAGGTCCGCGCCTTCGTCGAGGAGAACGTGCGGGCGTTCAACGGCGTGCCGGGAGAGCCGCGCACGTTCGATCTCCTCGACGACCTGCTCTCGGCCCAGGCCTACCGCCTGGCGGACTGCATCCGGATGGAGCTGCCCGAGGTCTTCGAGGCGAGCCACCGGCTGGTGCTCCGCCTGGTCGGCGAGGGAAAGGTCACGGGGCTGCGGGTGGATCACCCGGACGGCCTCTATGCCCCCGGAGAGTATTTCAGCCGGCTCCAGGAGGGGGCGGTGCTTCACGCCGCCCGGGCGATCGCGCCGGACCTGGACGATGCCGTCGCCGCGACGATCGTGGCGCTCTACCGGGAGCGCACGGGCTCGGACCCCGCCGCGCGCGCGGCGCGGCCCCTGTGGGTCGCCGCCGAGAAGATCCTGCTGGGCGACGAGCGCCTGCCGGAGTGGTGGCTCGTCGCGGGCACGACGGGCTACGACTTCCTGGCGTCGGTGAACGGGCTCTTCGTGGACCGCGAGGGCGAACGCCCGATGAGCGCCCTGTACAGCCGCTTCGTCGGCGCCCGGGCGGCGACGGCCGATCACGGGTATGCCGCGAAGGGCCTCATCATGCAGGTCTCCATGGCCAGCGAGATCAACGAGCTGGGCCACCACCTGGACCGGATCTCGGAGACGAGCCGGCTGACCCGGGACTTCACGCTGAACAGTCTGATCCGGGCCATCCGGGAGGTGGTCGCGTGCTTCCCCGTCTATCGGATCTACGTGGGGGACGACGGCCTCGAGGTGAGCGCGCGGGACCGGGCCTACATCGAGCGCGCCGTGGCGCAGGCCCGGCGCCGTAACCCGGCCGTGAGCGCTTCCATCTTCGACTTCATCCGGGACACCCTGCTGCTCCGGTTTCCGGACGGCCTCACCGGGGAGGAACGGGCCGAGCGGCACCACTTCGTGAGGCGCTTCCAGCAGATCACAGGGCCGGTGACCGCCAAGGGTGTGGAGGACACCGCCCTGTACCTCAACAACCGCCTCGTCTCGCTGAACGAGGTGGGGAGCGATCCCGCCCGCTTCGGCGAGCCGGTCTCGGCCTTCCACGAGCGCAACGCCAGGCGGCTCGCCCGCTGGCCCGAGTCCCTGCTCGCGACCGCGACCCACGACACGAAGCGGGGGGAGGACGCCCGCGCGCGGATCAACGTGCTCTCGGAGGTGCCGGCGGAGTGGCAGGCCTGCGTGCGCCGGTGGCGGGTGCTCTGCCGGCGCTGGAAGCGGGAGGTCGACGGGCAGCCGGCGCCGGACCGGAACGACGAGTACCTGTTCTACCAGACGCTGGTCGGGGCCTGGCCGATCGAGGAGTGGCCGGAGGGGGCCCCGGCCTTCACGGAGCGGATCCGCGCCTACATGGAGAAGGCGACCAAGGAGGCCAAGCGGCACACGAGCTGGATCAACCCCGACCCGGCTTACGATGCCGCCGTGCAGGCCTTCGTGGTCTGCTGCAAGGTCTCCCGCTGCGGCGCCGGCGCCGCA
>JACPFL010000046.1:0-6490 GCA_016183025.1 Deltaproteobacteria bacterium
TGCTGGTCGCCGTCGTCGTGCCACTGGTCGTGGTGCCGCCGGTCGTTGTGGTCCCTGCCGTCGTGTCGCCCGAACTGACCGCCGTGCCCCCGGACCCGATGCTGGTCGCGGGGTCCGTGGCGCTCTCCTGGGCCGCCGCCGGGAGCATGCCCACCCCGACGCTCACGAGCAGGGCGAGCAGGCCGGCGATGATCTGGCGTTTCATCTGTCTCCTCCTTTCGGCCGCTTCCTCATGCAGAGAAGCGGTGCCTGGTGATGGGAAGTGGCTCTAGGGTGAGCGTAGCAATCGGCCGAAGTCGCGTCTGTGCGGGCGGTCACCAACGGAAGCGTGATGGCGATCACCATAGCTCACGCTCATGCCCGTGTGGCTTCTCGGCAGACCCCCAGCGGAGCTTTACGCGTTCCCCCGATGGCTGACGCCGAGAGTCTCTCTCGCGTGATCCCTGTCACACACCCGCATTGCAGGATGCCTGGTAGACGCGATCTCTCGGCCGACGACGCGGCGCGGTTGCCCGTTCCGGGCGGTGAGATGAGGATCTCTACCGGGATGGGTCCGGGGGGAGCGGGGAGGAGGACGAGAGCCGCGCGGCTCCCGCGGCAGGGATCTCGGCACGCCGGCTCAGCCCGTACCAGACCAGCAGGAAAACCGTGAGGGAGATGAGGGCCATGCCCACGAAGCCCCCTTCGTACCCGAACCCCTGCACGAGCAGTCCCGCGAGGAGCGGCCCCGCCACAAGCCCCACTGAGGTCGAGGCCCGGGCGAGCCCCAGGCCCAGCCCTTTGGCCGTGCTGCCCGCTGACTGCAGCGCGTACGTCGTGGAGCGATCTTCCGCAGTGAGAGCCCGAACATGGCCTCCGTGAGGCCGAGCACGCCCCAGGCCCCCAGGAAGACAGGCATGACCTCCCGGAAGAGCATCCCGAGGGCGCTGGCGCCGAGCCCGATCGCTGTCGCCGCGATCAACAGGACTCCGGCGCTGAAGTAGGTGGCGAGGACCCCGGACAGCAGGTCCGAGCAGACGCGTCCGAGCCCGTTGACCACCAGAGGGATGCCGACCAGGGCAATGGAGAACCCATGCGCCTTCATGAAGAAGGGGGCGAGCGTCGCAGCCCCGGCCGAGCCTGAGGCCTGGAAGATCGCGGCGAGTGCATAGAAGGAGGTCGCTGAGAGCCTCACGGCCGGGGCATTATACCAGGTGGTCGCCGCGCAGGTGGCCCTCAATTTCTCGTTCACATTCGTCACCGTCTTCCTCCCGTTCTACATCCGGGAGGCGAGCCACCTGGACGCCCAGGGCACGCTCCTGTGGACCGGACTGATCATGGGCGCGGCCCCCTTTGCCGCCTCCATCACGTCGCCCTTCTGGGCCCACTTCACGACGAAGGCGAGCCCCAAGGGGGTCTTCGAGAAGGGGATCATCAGCAATTTCATCGCGGTCCTGCTCATGGGGCTCATCACCAACATCCGCGTGCTGTTCGCCCTCCGGCTGCTGCAGGGGTTGCTGGGTGGGCTCTCCACCATCGGGCTCATCATCACCACCGTCGCCTCCTCCAAGGAACGCCTGACGAGGAACATAGGGATCTACCAGTCGGGGATGACCCTCGGCCAGCTCTCCGGCCCCCCGATCGGCGCGGCCGTGGCCTCCGCCTTCGGCTTCCGCGCCGCCTTCCTGGTCGCCGCCGGGTTCATGCTCCTCATCCTCGCCTTCTCGCGCTGGGGGCTGGGGCGGATCCCCCCCCAGCAGCCGGCCCCCCGGGGGACCCGGAGCAGCACGCCCATGTTCCCGAGCTGGCTTCTCTGCTTCACCAGCATGATCCAGATCTCCTTTTTCGCGAGCGTCCTGCCCGACCTGCTGGCCTGGCTCCGGGTGGCGCCGGAGCGGGCCGTGGCCGCGGCGGGGCTGGTCGTGACCTCCTACGGGGTCTCGGCCGCGGTGGGCTCGTACCTGATCGACCGCGTGGCCCCGAGTGTTCCACGCCGCACCGTGGTTCTGGCCGCCGCGTTGAGCGCCGCCGCGCTCCAGCTCCTCCTCGCGGCGACCTCGAGCCTGTTGGCGTTCACGGTGGTGCGCATGGTGCAGGCCGGACTGGTCGCGGGGATCATGCCCCTGGTCATCTCCCAGGTTGCCCGGCAAGCCGGAGGGGTCGCGATCGGGACCCTGAACACGGCCCGGTTCGCCGCCCATGCGACCGGGCCTCTGCTGGCGACCTCGGTGTTGTCGGTGGCCTCCCCGTTCACCCTCTTCGCGCTCATCAGCGGACTCAGCCTCGGCTCCCTGCTCACCTACCTGCGCTCCACTGCCGGGTTCCCCTCCTCCGGAGCCGGCTTGACGTCCGGCGACGAGGATCCACCCCGGTCCGGTCATGAGCCTGACAGCCTCTGAGCCCCGGTTGATCCTGCAGCGCGCGGGGCTGGCCCTGGCGTGCCTCGCGCTGTTCGCCGGGCCCGGCCTGGCTGAGGCCGGGCTCATCCGGATCACCCGTCACACCCTGGGGGAGGGACGATCCGGGAAGGTCCTGAACGGGGAGATCAGCAACCGGACGGGCCGCCCGCTGAGCCAGCTCACCCTGGAGGGGACCCTCTACCTCGGCCCGCACGCCATTGGCGCGATCCAGGCCACTGTGGCGCTGGAACCCACCGTCGTCCCGCCCGGAGGCCGGGGACGCTTCATCCTCCCCTTTGGCACCGCGGCGCTGGATCGGTACCGCCTGCGGGCTGTGGCGGGCTCGGGGCGTGGGCCCAAATCCCGGGTGGTGATCGTTGGACCCAGACCCCCAGGTCCGCGACGAGCCGCGACCACGCTGCGTCGCCCAGCGGCACGGCCACCCGAGCCGTCCTTCACACATCTGGCCCTTAGAGTCCCGCAGGACGCCGAGCTGGCCCGCCCGCGCCCCGCGTTGGCCCCACCCTCCACGCCCCCCAGCAGTGATGACCTGCCTGCCGCGCTTTCCCTGGGCGTCGGGGGGCTGGCGGGTCCCGACACGACCGGGTTGGAGCGCTGGCCCAAAGGTCCCGAGCCTGCCCTGCTCCAGGGCCGGAGGGCCCCGCTGCTCCTGGCCGCGACGCAGCCCCATCGAGCGCCAGAGCTAGTGCCGGGCGACCACTCCACCGCGCTGGCGGAGCTGCTGGTGAGTGCCCGGGTGCGCCTGCGGGAGCTGGAGGCCCAGGCCCTGCGGCTGCCGACGAGTCCCGCCGATCCGCTCGTGCGGTACTTTCCGCTGCACCCGCCCGGCACCCTGAAGGCCTACCTCCGCTATGGCGTGGACGAAGGACGCGAAGGCGAGGTGGTGCTCCGCATCCTCGACGAGGTGGTCGAGATCCGGACCGGGCTCCCCCATGGGGGCGCCGAGATCCGGGTCCGGCGCCGCAGTGTGGTGAGCGACGGCACACCCGGCTCCTACGAAGGCTGGTACCGGGTGTCGGTGGACCCCTGGGAGGTGCGGGTGCTGGAACGGGGGGATGCATCAGGAAGCTGGGGGGTGCAGAAGGTGCTGCTCCCCAGCCCCCCCAACCCCGGGCGGACGTGGGAGACCCGCGACGAGGGGATCCTCTGGACCTATACCATCCAGGGTCTGGAGCGAGTCCCCACCCCCTGGGGAGCGCTGGAGTGCCTGGTCATTGAGGGTCGAAGCGGCCGGGCGCTGGTGCGGGACTACTATGCGCCAGGCCTGGGCTACCTCGGGACCCGCCGGCTCGTCGGGGACCGCTGGGCCTGGATCATCCAGTTGACGGCCCTGGAGCCCCCCGGCCCCCGGACTCTGCCACGCCTGGTCCAGCTCCCCTGGCCATAACTCCGCTCAGGGGCCACCCCCTTCTTCACGGCCGCCCATCCTGCTCCGGGGACTCCTGACCGGATCCGTTCGCTGGCGTCGGCCCCAGAATCAGACTTCGCAGGCCCAAGAGATCCTCAGGGCTCAGGGCCCCCTGGACCGCCACCTTCTCATACAGGTCCTGCGGTTCCTCGGCCAGGTGGGCCACGACGCGCTGGATCGTCCGGAACATCCGGGTGAGCCGCTCCTCCACCCGCGGGCCGGCCACGGGCATGATGGCCTTAGAGAGCGTCTCCCAGAACGGGTTCTCGATCTTCACGTACGCCTGGATGGTGGTCTCGACCACTGGCTCGCCCCAGGTCTCCTCCTCCCCCAAGCGCAGCACGAGCACCCCCCGACCATAGAGGAGCCACTCCCCGGAGGTGTGAGCCCGCCAGAGCCATACGCGGTGCCCCGGCGCACGGTGGACAAACTGGTAGATGGCGCGCCCGCCCCGCCCGTCGTCCCCGAGGTACACGTGGTCGCCCAGACGGGTAAAGGCGTAACTGGACAGACGTAGCGCCCGCATCAAGGCTCCGGTGATATCCAGGCGGTCCAGAAGAAACTCCAGGAGCACCCGGGGGCCCCGGAAGGTCAGGTCCGTAAACTCGCGTTGATACGTGGGGGCCTGGACGATCTCCCGGACTCGCTGGGCATCCTCCTCAGTCATCTGCACATAGGGGATCCCCGCCCCGTTGCCCTGCTCAGGGCTTCCCTCAGCGGCGCGCTCAACCGGTGCGTGCGCCCCCACGAGCAGCATCAGGGCTGCCAGCCCGACCATGCTGAGCACACGCGAGCAGCGTCGTCTCATCACGCCCGCTCCCTACAGCGCGACTGCCTTCTCTCGGCGGAGCACCTGCAAGAGCACGGCCAGCGCGAGCAGCCCGAACCCCACCAGATCGCCGCCCACCGAGGGGTAGACGAGGGCCAGCCCCGCGACCACCAGGGACGCCTGCTCGACCCAGGAGGTCCGGCGCAAGAGCCACCCCGAGAGCCCGGCCGCCAGACCGACCAGGCCGACCATCGCGGTGACCGTGGTCCAGACGATTCCCAGCCACGGCCCCTTGAGCAGCAGCCCCACACCCGCAGGGTGGAGGGTGAACATGAACGGGACCAGGAAGGCCGGGAGCGTGTACTTCCAGGCCATCATGGTCGTCTTCCAGGGGTTCCCCCCCGTGATGGCGGCCGCCGCGAAGGGGCTCAGCGCCGTGGGCGGGGAGACCTCGGAGAGCACGGAGTAGTAGAAGATGAACATGTGGGCCGCGTACTCCGGCACCCCCAGCTTGGTCATGGCCGGCGCGGTGATGACCGCCGCAATGATGTAGGTGGCCGTCACCGGGACCGCGAGGCCGATGACCCACAGGGCGATGGCCGTGAGCACAAGCGTCGGCAGCAGGGTCCCACCGGCCAGGGCGAGGATGATGGTCGAGAATTTCAGGCCCAGCCCCGTGAGCGTGACCACCCCCACGATGATCCCGGCCCCGGCGCAGGTCGAGGCCACCGAGAGCACCCCCAGGGAGCCGGCCTCCAGGGTCCGCACCAGGCGCCGGGGGGTCAGCGCGGTCTCAGGCCTGAGGTAGCTCACGCCCCCCGCGATGAGGATGGACCAGAACACGGCCATGAACGCGCTGAACCCCCAGAGCATCAGCACGATGATGGCCACCAGCGAGGTGAAGTGATACCAGTAGCGCCGCGCCAGCGCCCACACCCCCGGCATCCCCTCCACCTCCACCCGCCGGGCCCCGAAGCGCTTGGCGTCAAACTCCACCATGAGCAGGACCGACCAGTAGTAGAGCACGGTGGGCAGGGTGGCCATGGCCAGGACCTCCAGGTAGGAGATCCGGAGGAATTCGGCGATGAGGAACGCGGCCGCGCCCAGGACCGGCGGGGAGATGATCGCCCCGATGCCGCCGGCCGAGAGCAGGCCGCCCGCGGCCTCCCGGCTGTAGCCAGCCCGCGCGAGCGTCGGGTAGGCCACCGAGCCGAGGGTCACGGTGGTGGCCACGCCGGAGCCCGAGGGGCCCCCGAGCAGGAAGGAGGCCAGGGTCACGGTCCGGCCCGCGCCCGTGGGCCGCCCACCGGTGGCCGCCAGGGAGAAGTCCACGAAGAACTTCCCGGCCTGCGAGTACTCCAGCACCGCGCCGTACACGGTGAACAGGATGATGAAGGTGGCGGCCACGTCCAGGGGCACCCCGAAGATCCCCTCCAGGGTCATGTACATGTGGCCGACCAGGCGGTCCAGCCCGTAGCCCTGGTGCGTCCAGGGCCGGGGGAGCCATGGGCCGACGTAGGCATACACCAGGAAGGCCACGATTACGACGGGCATCACCCAGCCCGTGGTGCGGCGCACCGCCTCCAGCACGAGCAGGATGGCCAGCGCGCCGAACACGAGGTCGGGCGTGATCGGCAGGGCCGCCCGATAGATGAACTCCTCGAAGTCCCAGAAGATGTAGCCCACGGACCCGAGCGAGAGGGCGACGAGGACGAGGTCCGACCAGTGGATCCGCGGCCGGTGGGCCCGGACCGCTGGGTAGGCCAGGAACGTGAGCACGAGCGTGAAGCCGAGGAAGGCGGTGCGGAAGAGCTGGGTCGTGAAGGTGGTGGTGACGGCGTAGACGAAGAAGAGCGACATCACGACCGCCAGGCCGGTGATGAGAACGCCGGGGAGCCCCGGGAGCTTCCGGGT
>JACPFL010000046.1:6516-18517 GCA_016183025.1 Deltaproteobacteria bacterium
GCCCGGAGGCGGGCCTCGTCGATGCCAGCAGCCTGGGTCGTGACGCCTCCCTAGACGCAGGGACCCGCCGCGAGCCGGAGGAGCCCACCGGATTGGGTCAGACCTACCGCTGAGAGCACGCTCCCCCCTACGGTGAGGCGCAGGTCATTGTCGGAGGGAACCCGCAGGTGCAGCTCTCCCAGCCGACTGGATCGCCCCTCGACCACCCACCACCCCTGCTGCCAGACGGCTCGCTCCTGCCCATAGTACTCGGCAGTCCGCGCCTCTTCGTAGCGGAGCCGGACCAAGGTGAAACCCCCATCGGGCTCGATCCGTAGGCTCTCCTCGACCCGCGAGCCGAAGAGGGAGTGACGAAAGCTGATCTGCACCTCCGTGCCAGGAGTTACCGGGAGCTGTGCCAGCAACTCTCCTGAAGGCACGGCCAGCACGTCCAGGCAAAGACCCGGCGTCGCCGCCAACGGATCCGGGTTCCCGGGGGCGAGGGTGAAGCTGAGGAGCAGGAGGAGGCCCGCGATGAGGCCGCGCCGGTCAGCCCGGGATCTGGACCTGCTTCTCACGGTAGTAGCGGAGGGCGCCGGGGTGGAAGGGGATGGGGGAGCCGAGCACCGCGCTCTTCAGGGTGATCTCCCGGGCCGCCTTGTGGACCGCCACGAGTTCCGGGGTGTGCTCCAGGAGAACCTTCACGATCCGGTAGGCCAGCTCCTCGCCCATGCGCTCGTGGGCCACGAGGAGGTTGGTCGCCACGGCCACCGGCACGTCCTGGTCCATCCCGGAGTAGACCTGCTTGGGGATGGGGGCCGCAAAATAGAGCCCGCCGTACTTGGCGACCATCTTCGGCACGGCATCGCCGTGCGGGATGAGGCGGATCCGGGTCCCCGGCGTGGCCGCCAGGTCGAGGACCGCCGCGGTGGGGAGCCCGCCGTCCCAGATGAAGGCGTCGAGCTTGCGATCCGGTCCTGGCGGAGGTCGCGCGGGGTGAGCCCGTAGGCCTCCAGGAGCCGCAGCCCCTTGACCTCGGTCCCGGACCCGGGTGCGCCCGTGGAGACCCGCTTCCCCTTCAGGTCCGCCACGCTCCGGATCCCGCTCCCCTCCAGGGCGACGATGTGCATGTAATTGGAGTAGAGCGCGGCCAGGGACCGGACCCCTACCTTCCCGGCACGGAAGCGGTCGACCCCCCGGAAGGCGTCGTAGGCCGTATCCGGGAGCGTCAGGGCGAGCCCCACCTTGCCCGCCTCCAAAAGCTTCATGTTGTCCACCGAGGCGGTGGTGACCTCGGCGGTCACCTCCACGTCCGGGAGGTACTTGGAGATCACCGCGGCGATCCCACCGCCCAGCGGATAGTACACCCCGCCGGTCCCCCCAGTGGCCACGGAGAGCCGGACTTTGACCTGCCCCCAGGCCAGGCCAGGGCCGACGGCCACCGCGGTCATCCCCATCCCGGCCATGCGGAGCATCTCCCGTCGCGTCAGTGACCTCATCGTTGACCTCCTGCAGGACTCCTCCGGTCCCCAGTCAGCTCCCCGCTCTCCCGAACTCGCGGCACCCCGGTTACGGCCGACACTCGGGTCATTATAGTCGGAGGGCGCCTCAACGCAACCAAGCCCCGGAACCCCCAAGTCCCGGAACCCCCTGGGACAGGCCCAGCTCCCGCAGCGCCAGCTCCCGGAGTTGGGGCTTCTGCACCTTGTCGCCATGGGGCCCGCGTGCCCGGGGCACGTCCGTGACCAGACGCACGTAGCGCGGGACCTTGAAGTTCGCCAGACGGGCGCGGCAGAAGGCGAGCAGCTCCTCGGCGCCGGGCGACGCCCCTTCGGCCGGGATCACGAAGGCCATCGGCACCTCCCCCAGCCGGCTGTCGGGGACGCCGACGACGTAGGCCTCGCGCACGCGCGGGTGCTGCAGGAGCGTCTCCTCGATCTCCCGGGGGGCGACGCTGAACCCGCCGGGCTTCAGCAGCTCCTTCAGGCGGCCGCGGAAGTGGTAGAACCCCTCGACGTTCCGCTCGAACAGGTCGCCGGTCCGGAACCAGCCGTCCGCGTCGAACGCCGCGGCCGTACCTGCCGGATCATCGAGGTAGCCCTGCATGACGTTGGGGCCGCGGACGCGCAGCTCCCCGACCTCCCCCGCGCCGACCTCCCGTTCCACATCCGGGTCGACGAGCCGAACCTCCACCCCCGGGGCCGGACGCCCGACCGAGTCCAGCCGCCGCTCCAGCGGGTCGGTCACCCGCCCCGTCAGGACGCCGGCGTGGGCCTCGGTCATCCCGAAGGCCTGGATGAGCTGGGGCAGGCCCAGCCGCTCGACGATCTGCCGGACGAACGCGGGGTTAGCCCCGGCCATCATGGCCACGATCCCGGTGCGGAGCGCCCGCCGGTCGAACTGGTCGAGGTCCGGCTGGGCCAGCAGGGCGCGAAACATCGCATCGACGCCGTGCAGGACCGTGCACCGCTCCCGGGCGACCGTCGCGAGCACCGCCCGGGGCTCGAAGGTCTCCAGGAGGACCACCGTGGTGCCGTGGCTCAGGGCAGAGAGGAGGGTGTTCAGGCACCCCCAGGTGCCGAACAGCGGGATGGCGAAGCAGAGGCGGTCGGCCGGCGTGAGCGCCAGCGCCTCGCCCGTGTGAAAGCAGTGCGGGAGCGCGCTGCCGTGGGAGAGGAGCACGCCCTTGGGCGCGGCGGTGGTGCCGGTCGTGTAGAGGACGACGAGCGCGTCCTCGGGCCCGACGGCGGCGCAGGCGGCCGCGAGCCGCGCAGGAAGGACCTGCGTCCCCGCCTCCAGCACGGAGGCCCAGGAGCGGATGCGGGGCGGCCGCGCCTCCCCGACGCAGACCACGTGCTCGAGGGCGTCCAGCTCTGGCAGGATCTCCAGGAGCGCCGTCAGGAAGGAGTGGTGGGCGAACCTGGGGGCCATGAGCAGGGCCCGGACGCGGGCGTGCCGGAGCTGCGCGGAGACCTCGGGCGCCTGCAGCCGGGTGTTCACCGCGACCAGGACCGCGCCGAGCATGGCCACGGCCAGCTCGGCCACCACCCACTCGACGCGGTTGGCCATCCAGACCGCGACCCGGTCGCCTTTTTCAAGACCAAGAGCGAGCAGGCCGCGGGCCAGCCGGCAGGCGTCGTCGTGGAGCGTGCCGTACGTCAGGCGGCGACCCTCGAAGACGAGGGCCTCGTGGGCGGGAAACCGGGCCGCACAGCCCTGGATGAGACGGCCCAGGGTGCGAGGGGGCCAAGCTATCGCAGGGGCAGCTTCTTGAAGAACCGGGGCTCCTCCGGCTCCAGCTCCTCGACCGCGACGATTAACTCCACGGACCCTGGAAGGTCTGGTCGACGTAGGTGTCCGAGAGCGGCTCCAGCGTCTCGGGCCAGGGGTCCTGGAGCTTCCGCCGCTGCTCCTTCGGCCGTGGCCGGCCGTCCCAGCCCACCTGCTCCATGTACGAGTAGAGGAGCAGGCAGTGGCCGTCCGGGTCGAGGACGTGGGCCTGGTAATCGATCCCCGGAGAGAGGTCCGCCGGGACCTCGGTGAACCGCACCCCCCGCTCCTTCAGCCACCGCACGGCATCCCGAAGCTGCTGGTAGCTCGCCAGCTCCAGCCCGAACCCCATCAGGGTCGTCTGGGCGCTCAGCCCCAGCAGGTCCCGCAATGCCTTGGGGAGCAGGACCAGGCTGTGGTGCTCGGTGCCGTTGCGCAGATACAGGCAGCGGTGCCCGCGGTAGGTCACCTCCTCGGTGCGGACGAACCCGAGGATCTCCCCGTAGAAGGCCTCGGCCCGCCCCACGTCCTCCACGAAGAGCTTCACGGGCCCGATCTTCGTGATCTTGAACGGCCGCGGCAGCAGCACCCCGTCCACATCGTATCTGCACGGGAGCTGCTCGACGGCCCGCATCCCGGAGAAGATGTCCACGCCCTTCTGCCGCGCCTCCTCCACCTCCGTCTCCTCCGAGATCTGGGGGAGGGGCGGCAGGTCGTGGAAGCCGCGATAGTACATCGCCAGCGGCTTGCTCATCCCCTGCCAGCCGACCTGCTCGATCCCGTAGTACAGCTCGTTCGTGTGGCCGTCGGGATCGTAGAGGTACACGTGCCAGTTGGACCCCGGCATGTCGCGGCCGACGCGCTGGATCTGGCAGCCCCGCTCCTTGAAGAAGTGGTACGCCCGCACGATCTCCCCGAGGCTCCCGCACTGCCAGGTGATCTGGTTGACCGTCACCTCGGGGCCGAACCGGCGCTGGGTGTCCAGGGCCTCCCGCACCCGGCGGTTGAAGATGACGAAGGCGTGGTGGTCGGTGCCGTAGCGCATGAAGTAGCCCTTGGGATCGCCGAGCCCCTTCACCTTGTCCGGCGCCCGCTTGGAGAAGTCCAGCTCGTCGGAGAGCTTGAAGCCGAGCAGGTCCCGGTAGAAACGGAGCCCGCTCTCCATGTCCAGGAGGTTCAACCCGAAATGCCCCAGTCGCCGGATCTTGAACGGCTGCGGGAGCATCACGCCGCCCACGTTATAGAGCTGCTGCCCCTGCTGCATGGCCCGATCCTCCCGTGCGCCGCCGTCTCGCCTTTCGCAGGTCCCCTGGCAGAACAGCGCGCTCGCCTTTATAGCACGACCGGCCCGCCGCCTCAAGCCCCACCGGCCCGTCTTGTCAAGCCCTCCTGTCCTGGCCCGTCTTCCACGGCCCCTTCAGCCCGTCTGGTCGGGAGCCGGGCCGGCCTTGATTTGCCTGGGGCGCGCATGTTACACGTCTTGTGATGTTCGCGCCCGGCCGCTCCTACCGCGCCCTCTCCGCCGCCGACGTCGACGCCGTGGCGCCCTCCCCGGCTGAGACCCTGCGCCTGCTGGAGGACGCCTTCCGCGCTCTGGCGGCCGGGCAGGCCGCTGCCTCCCTGAAGCAGCTCCTCCATCCTCCGGGCGGCCATATCCTCTCGGTCTCCGCGCTGCTCCCCGCGCAGGGCGCGCTCGGGAGCAAGTGGCACAGCTACTTCCCGGAGAACGACGCCCGGGGGCTCCCCCGCTCCGCCGGGCTCCTGATCCTGAACGACCCCGAGAGCGGGCTGCCGATTGCGGTGATGGACTCCACCTGGATCACCACGGCCCGGACCGCCGGCGTGACAGCCCTGGCCGCCCACCTCCTGAGCCCGCCCAGTGCCCGCACGGTGGGCCTGGTCGGCACCGGCGCCCTGGCCCGGGCCCTGCTGCCGCTTTTGGCCACGGCCCTGCCCGGGCTGGAGCGAGTTCGCGTGGCCTCTCGGCACGAGGGCTCCCGGCAGGCCTTCTGCGCGGCCTTCGCCCACGCCGTGCCGTTCACGCTGACCCCCGCAGGCTCGCCGGAGGAGGCGGTGCGCGGGGCGGACCTCGCGATCTCGGCCACAGGCGGCGAGCCGGGCCTGGCCCTGGACGTGGCCGCCCTCGCCCCCGAGGGCCTGGCCCTCCCGCTGGAGATCGATCGGGCCTGGACCTCCCGGAGCTTCGCTGAAGCCTCGCTGCTCGTCGTGGACTTCCTGCCTCAACTCCAGTTCCTCCGCCAGCAGGGGCGGTTCCCCGATGGGGTGGCGCCGGTGGTCCACGAGCTGGGCGGATTGCTCCAGGGCCAGGCGGCGGGGCACCCCGCCGCGCTCCCGGCTGGCCGGCGGATCTTCCTCCAGCTCGGGACCGGGATCGGAGACATCACGCTGGCCAGGGCGGTCCACGAGGAAGCCCTGAAACGAGGGCTGGGCACCGTGGTGCCCGCGTGATCCCATGGCCTCCGCCCATCCCCCTCTGACCACCGGCTACGCGCCCCTGACCATCCATTCCCGCCTCCTGCTCGGCCCGGGGCCCAGCATGACCGACCCCGCCGTGCTCCGCGCCCTGGCCACGCCCATCGTGGGACAGTTCGATCCGCAGATGACCACGGTGATGAACGAGGTCATGGCGCTGGCGCGTCACGCTTTCCAGACCGAGAACCGGTGGGCCTTCCCGGTCTCCGGGACCGGCCGGGCCGGACTGGAGGCGGCCCTGTGCAGCCTGCTCGAGCCCGGCGACCGCGCGGAGCGGTGCGGGGCAGTGGTCACCCGCGTGGAGGCCGAGTGGGGGGAACTGCTCGATCCGGAACGGATCGAGGACGCGATCCGACGGACCCGGCCCAAGGTCGTGACGATCGTCCACGGCGAGACCTCGACCGGGGTGCTCCAGCCCCTGGAGGAGATCGGGGCGATCGCACGGGCCCATGACGCGCTGCTCGTGGTGGACGCGGTCGCGACCCTCGGCGGGGCCTGCGTGGCCACCGACCGCTGGCAGGTGGACGTCTGCATCTCCGGGACCCAGAAGTGCCTGAGCTGCCCCTCGGGCCTGGCCCCGCTCACCTACAACGCGCGGGCCGAGGCCGCCCTGTGGCGCCGGCAGCGGCCGGTGCAGAGCTTCTACTTTGACCTCCGCCTGCTGCAGGACTACTGGGACCGGGACCGGCGCTACAACCACCACACCGCGCCAGCCGCCATGCTCTTCGCCCTGCGCGAGGCCCTGCGTGTGGTGCAGGAGGAGGGGCTGGAGGCCCGCGAGCAGCGGCACCGGCTCCATTCGCAGGCCCTGCGCCGTGGAGTGGAGGCGCTGGGCCTGGCGATCTTCGGGCCCAAGGACGAGACGTCTCAGATGCCCATGCTCGTCCCGCTCCTCATCCCCGACGGGGTGGAGGACCTGGCGGTGCGGCGCGCCCTGCTGCTGCAGTACGGGATCGAGATCGGCGCCGCCTTTGGCCCCCTGCAGGGCCGGGTCTGGCGGGTGGGGCTCATGGGGTATAGCGCCCAGCAGGAAAATGTCCTGCGCCTCCTGGCCGCTCTCGAAGCGGTCCTGCGGCAGCTCGGCCACCCGGTCCCTTCCGGCGCGGGCGTGGACGCCGCGGCCACGGTCTATCGAGACGCAGGCCTGGGTGAGCTCGACGTCACGGACAACCTCGGCAGCCGCGGGATCGGCAGCCTGTAGGGACCGGCATGGGCCTACTCTGCATCCGCGACGCGACCGTGGTGCCGGGCACGCCGCCCGGCGCGGTCCTCGAACGCGCCTCCATCCTCATCGACGGCGCCCGCATCGCGGCGGTCGGGCCGCAGGTCGTCCCGCCGCCCGGCGCGGAGATCCTGGAGGGCCGGGACCTGATCGCCATCCCGGGGCTGGTCAACGCCCACACCCACTCCATCCGGACCGTGCAGCGCGGGATCTGCGAGAACCTCCCCCTCGACCTCTGGCTGGCCTGGATCAATGCCCACGCCCTCACGTTCCCCCGGGAGGCCATCTACCTCTCGGCGCTGGCCGGGGCGACCGAGCTGCTCCGGGGCGGGACCACGGCGTTGCTCGACCACTACAAGGAGTTCCCCGGGCTCAGCGTGGAGGGGATGGACGCGGTCATGCAGGCCTACGAGCAGGCCGGGATCCGGGCCGCCCTGGCGCCGGAGCTCAGGGACCGGCCCGGAACCGAGGCCCTGCCCACCCACCTGCTCCCCCCGCCTCCCGAGCTCAGGCCCAGGCTCGATGGGCGGCCGGCAGACGTGGAGGCTGACCTCGCCGCGGTGGAGACGATCTGCCAACGCTGGCACGGCCGGCACGGCCGATTGCAGGTCATGTTCGGCCCCTCGGCGCCGGAGCGCTGCACCGACGCGTTCTGGCGACGCCTGGCCGAGCGGTCCCGGGCCCTCGGCATCGGGATGCACACGCACCTGCTCGAGACCAAGCTCCAGACCTTCTCGGCCCAGCGCCTGTACGGCGTCCCCACGCTCCGCCACCTTGACGCCCTCGGGCTCCTGGACGCTCAGGTGGCTTTCGCTCACAGCATCTGGCTCACGGACGAGGAGATCGCGCTGCTCGGCCAGCGCCGGGGCCGGATCGTGCACAATCCGGTGGCCAACCTCCGGGTGGGCGACGGCATCGCGGCGGTGGTGGCGCTGCACGAGCAGGGGGTCTCCATCGGGCTCGGGACGGACGGCGCGGCGTCCAACGACCGGCTGAACATGTTCGAGGTGCTGAAGCAGGCCGGGCTGCTCCACCGCGCGACCACCTGGGACTACCACCGGTGGCTCGGCGCGGCCACGATCCTGCACTGGGGGACGATGGGCGGGGCCCGGGCCCTCTTCCTGGAGGACCGGATCGGGACCCTGGAGCCGGGGAAGGCGGCCGACATCGTCCTGCTCCGGCGGCGCAGCCGCGCCTTCGAGCCGCTGAACGACCTGCTCGTGCAGCTCGTCTACTGCGAGGACGGCAGCTCCGTGGAGGCCGTGCTCGTGGCCGGGCGGGTGGTGGTCCGGGGCGGGCGCCTGCTCACCGTGGACGAGGAGGCGCTGTACCGGGAGCTGGAGGCCTTCAGGGAGAAGATCCCGGCCGACTGGGCCCGGCCCTTCCACGAGGTCCGCGACTACCTCGACCGCCTCTACCAGCAGGCCATGGCGGAGCCCACGCCGATTCGCGCACTGCTCACGTAGGCGCCGCCAGCCGGCGCCCGAAAGGAGGAGAAAGATGGCTCGACGGATGCAGGAAGCCCTCGGGCTCGCGCTCGCCATCGCCCTGGCGCTGGGCGTGGGGAGCGCGGGCGCGGCCGAGAAGATCAAGTTCACCCAGGCCTGGATCCCCCAGGGCGACGTCGCCTGGCTCTGGGTGGCGAAGGCCAAGGGGTTCTGGGAGCGGCGGGGGCTGGACGTCTCCATCGACCGCGGCTACGGCTCGGCCGAGGCGGTGAAGAACACGGGGCTGGGCAACTACGACTACACCGCGGCAGACTTCGGCAGCATGATCGTGGCGAAGAGCCGCGGGCTGGACCTGATCAACGTCGGGATCATCCACCACGTCTCCCCGAAGGGGGTCGCCAGCCTCAAGGGCAAGGGGATCACCAAGCCGAAGGACCTCGAGGGGAAGCGGGTCGTGACCTCAGGGGGGAGCTCCGTGACCCTGCTCTGGCCGGCCTTCGCCCGGGCCAACGCGATCGACGTAGCCAAGGTCCAGATCGTCCTGACCGAGCCCCAGCTCCACATCCCCACCCTGATCGACGGGAAGGCCGACGCGATGTTCGCCTACTACAACTCCAGCGCCCCACCGCTCTGGGCCCGGGGATACCAGATGGACTACATCGCGTTCTCGGCCCACGGCCTGCCGACCTACGAGTACGGGATCATCACCACCGGGGCCCGCGTGAAACGGAACCCCGACCAGGTCCGCCGCTTCGTCGAGGGGGCGCTGGAGGGGCTGGCCTTCTCCTACCTGAACCCGGAGGAGACCGTGCGGCTCTACATCGAGGCCGTGAAGGAGTTCAAGGGGAGCCAGACGAACAAGGACATGGTGACCTACGGGGTGGGGATCAACAGCGCCCTGGGGCTGGCCCCGATCGCCGAGGAGAAGGGGCTGGGGGCCATGGACCCCCAGATGGTCAAGCAGACTCGCGACCTCATCATCAGGTACATGAACCTGCCGGCCGAGCCGCCCCTGGAGGAGATCTATACGAACGCCTTCGTGGGGAGCGTGAAGCTGACCCCGGCCCAGTGGCGGCAGGTCAAGGAGGGGCTGAAGCGCTACATCCTCTGGTAGAGACCTTCGGCAGGCTCAGGGGGCCGGACGGCTGGGACCGTTCGGCCCCCGGCCGCTCAGGAGCTTCTCCTCCCATTGTCGGCGGAGCCAGTCCAGCCGCTGGTTGACCTCCTCCCAGCACTCATCCATCTCGGCCACCCGCCGGTCCACCCCCTCCACTCGCCGGTCCACCCCTTCCACCTGGCGGCTCACGCCTCCGACCCCTTCCTCGATCCGCTTGAGCGCCCCGCGGATCTCGGCCTCCAGGCCAGCTACGTAGTCGACCAGGGCCTCGTTGAAAGTCGCCTGCCGGGCCAGCACGACCCTGGCAAAGGGGGTGGCGATCAGGCGCAGGAGCCTCTTCATGAGGACGATCAGCGGTCCCACCACGGGCCGGTGGGAGGTGATCGGCCAGGGCCCCCGGCAATCCGAGATCTCCCGTAGCTCCTCCAAGCTCACGCGTACCTCCCCTCGTAGCCCAGCCCATCGAGCAGGGCCTTCAGACGTTCCCCCAGTGGGGGAAGGGCGAAGGCCTCGATCCGTCGGGCCTCTCCTTCAATCACATGCTTGCGGAGTTCCTCGTCGGCCAGCAGCACGTGGGCTGTCTCGGCCGCGATGTGGTACTCCTTGCGCGTCAGGAGCACGCCGGCCTCCCCCAGGGTCTCGGGCACCGCGGCGGCCGCATAGCTCAAGATGGGCACCCGGAAGTACATGCTCTCAAGCAGGGGCACGCAGACCCCCTCGTGCTCGCTCATGCAGAGGAACAGGTGGGCGGCACGGTAGCAGGCCACCAGCTCCTCCTTGGAGACACCCTGCAGGAAGAGCACCGCCTCCTTCAGCCCCAGCTCCGCGCTCAGTTCCCGGAGGTAGCCGTCGTAGGCATCCGCCCCGCGGCTGCTCCCCACCAGGACCAGGCGCGAGCAGGGCTCGATATGGGCGTGGTAGAGGTAGAAGATCTTGATGAGGTCGTCCTGGCACTTGTGTGGCGCGATCTTGCCCACGAACAGGATGTTGGCCGCCCCGTCCTCCAGTCGAGCAAGGAGCCGAGGGTCCGGCGACGTGCGGCCGAGCTGCTCGAAGTCTGCGGTCAGCGGGAGAACCCCGGTCCGGGGGAACCCGAACTCCCGCTCCAGGTCGCTCCGATTGAACTCCGAGACCCCCAGCGCCAGCTCGACGACCTCCCGGAGGCGGCGAAGCTGCTGCTGGCCCCAGAGGATGGCCCGGAAGGTGTTCTCGTCCGCCCCCTTGCAGTACCGGGGCGGGGTCATATTGTGATAGACGAGGATCTTCCGGCCCGGGACCCCACAGAGGAACTCCGTCAGGACCGACCCGATGGCGAAGTGGTAGAGCAGGAGGTGCCCAGGTGCCGCGTGCTGCGCGTACTCCTGGTACGGCCGTACCTCGGCCGCCGCCCGGCCCTGTCCCTCCATCGCGTAGATCTCGGAGGCGAACCCCTGTTCGCGGAGGAGCCGGCTCAGGAGGAGGGCGAAGTTGAAGACGGCGTCGCCGTCGCTGGCCGTGGGCAGGAACTGGTGGCAGGCCGGCATCGCGTCAGGGGCTCCTCGGGCGCTGCCCGCCTTGCTGAACCGACTCGCCCTGGCCCGCCACGATCGCCTCAAGGGCCTGCTGGCGCTCGAGCAGGTGTTGGATGAGCACCCGGGCCGCCCAGTTGAACTCGTTCTGCTGGTGCAGGCCCGCGTCGGTGTGCCATCGCACCCGAAGCGTGAGCCGCTTCAGCAGCTCGATCAGGCGACCCAACCAGGATCGGCGGTGGGATCGGATCGGCAGGTCCGGGCTGATGTGGGACGAGCGCTCCAGAAGGTCACGGGCGTAGCGCACCTCGTCGCTCGGAGTCCCCTCTGCCGGGAATCCCCCGGAGCGCGGATCGAAGCGCCGGCTCAGGAGCAGGGCCTCGTCCGCTCCCCCCCAGCTCCGCGCCCGGACCCCTTCCAGCACGCGGGCCTCGAGCGCCTGACCATCGAGGCGTGGGTCCCGGACCCGGATCACGCCCCCCTCCTCTTGCTCCGGCGCTGCCATGATGCCCCCCTCACCCAAGACCCTGCACGAGCGCCAGGTACTTGCGCTCGATCTCCTCCCAGCGGTAGCGCTCGACCACGTAGGCGCGTCCCCGGCGCCCCATCTCCCGTGCCTCGCCCCGGTCACCCAGCAGGCGGTCCAGGCTATCGGCGAACTCGTCGTAGCTGCTGTAGGCCAATCCCCCTTGGCTCCGGTGCACCTGCCCCCGCAGGACTGCGGAGCGCGTGGTGACCAGCACCGGCGTCTCCATCAGCCACGACTCCAGGGAGGCCATCGAGAGGCTCTCATAGGGCGAGGGCGCGACCATCACGGCACTGGCCGCCAGCGCGTCAAACTTCTCCTGCTCGGAGACGTACCCGAGCCACCGGATGGCCGGATGCTCGGGGACCGGCATGGCCGCCGACCCGAGCAGGAGCAGGGTCGGGGGCTCCTTGGCCTGGTCGCGATAGCGGAGGAAGA
>JACPFL010000046.1:18522-20115 GCA_016183025.1 Deltaproteobacteria bacterium
CGAACGCGATCAAGGGCCCATCGAGCCCGCGGCGGGCCCGAAACCCCTCCGGGTCCACCTGCGCCGGCGCCGACACCCCCACCCCCACGACCTCCGACCGGATGTCCCCGACCGCGAAGCGGGAGACCAGCAGATCCCGCTCTTCCGGGGTGTTGTAGAGCAGGGCGCGGGGGAGGCGGAACAGTTCGCGGAAGATCGCCAGGCGCAGGACCCAGTCGTCATGGGCTGTGGGCACCAGCAGGGCGCGGTCCTGCACCAGCGGGAGGCCGAAGAACGTGTGGCAGTACTGGTACGTGAAGAAGATGACCGCCTCATACGTCAGCCGGCTGGCCTCGAGGTGGCGGAGCAGCGCGGTGGAGTGCGGGCCCTGCAGGCGCATCCACCAGCGCTCGTCCTCGATCAAGTGGGGGCGCTCGCGCAGCCGCTCCCCCACCCGGTTGAACCAGCGCATGTACCGGGGCTCGTCGACCGAGAAGCGCAGTACGCGGACCCCGTTGACCGCCTCCTCGCCCTCCGGGAGGGTGTCCCGCCAGCTCAGGTAGTCGAGGGCGCGCGTGGTGAGGACCGTGACGTCCCAATACCGGGCCATGTGCTCGGCGACGAGCCGGCAGTGCAACTCGGCCCCCCCGCCGACCTCCGGCCCGTAGCGTTGCACCACGAACGCGACGTTCACCGCCATCCCACTTCTCCCGACCGTACACCGATTCCTCCGCCCCCCGCAACAGCTTTTTCCCCAGAACCTCGGGTATTTACGCGCCCGATGCCATCGGGTATGATTCGGGGCGTCCCGATCTGGCCCGGCAAGGGCTTCACGCGCGGCGCGGGCGTGGAAGCAATGAAGACAGGAGCAGGGGATGCTGGACGTCAAGAACCCTGAGATCAACGTCGACGACCTCATGGAGCGCATCCGGGAGGAGGCGCGTCGCCGGCGTGAGTGGAATGCGCGGCGAGAGCAGAATTCGATGGAGGCGGACTGGGCCCATGGCGTGGAAGAGGCCGGCAGCCCTGTGGACTCCGAGACGATCGACCAGGCCCTCACGATTGCACAACAGTTCTCCGCCGTCGGCCTGAACCTCCCTCCCATGACCCGGCTGCAGGGGCTCAAGCGGAAGCTCGCGATTCCCATCGTCCGGCTCATCCTCCGGCTGGCCCAACTCGTCACGCGCGACCAGCGTGCCTTCAACGCCGCCAGCCTCGACATGTTTCGCGCCATGCACGAGGGTCTCAAGGCGCTGGCGGCGCGCCTGGAGGAAGTCGCGGCCCAGGCCCAGAGGTTCGCGGTGGCACGGATCGCGACGTTGCGCGAGGAGCACGCGGCCCGGCTCACGGCACTGGGCGAGGAGCACGCGGCCCTGCGCGAGGAGCACGTGGCCCTGCGCGAGGAGCACGCGGCCCAGCTCGCGGCACTGCGCGAGGAGCACACGGGCCAGCTCGCCGCACTGCGCGAGGAGCACACGGCCCGGCTCGCGGAAGTCGCAGACCTCCTCCAGGCCGAGCAGGCGAGAATCGATCGCTTGCGGACAGCCCTGTTGCTCCAGGAGCGCCGCCTTTCTCTCCTGCTCGAAGAAGCCCGCCGGCGGCTTCCCGAGCCGT
>JACPFL010000038.1 GCA_016183025.1 Deltaproteobacteria bacterium
AGGCGAACTCCTCCGCCCCCTTGCCGCTGTCCTTCCACTGCCGAATCCGCTCAACCCACTTCGATTCTGTTTCTGTCATGCCCCCCACTCTGCCGACCTACGCCGCAGGTCGGAAGAACGGGGTCCGTGCTCCGGATACGAGTATTCCGACGGCAAGTACAGCCTGAAGGGCCTGCGAGTGAAGTGCGGTCCGTAGGAAGCGCCGGCCGTAATCACATCCAGATCCGGCTCACGTAGAGCTTGTCGCTGCCGATCCCGACGAGCACCACGCGGCCGTCGGGTTGCACGACCAGGGCTTGCGGCGTCACGTTAGTGGTCGGATCAGCGAAGCCGCCGTTACCGAAGGTGGTGTCGGGGTTGCCGTCGGTGCCGAATCGCCCAAGGCGCGTCAGCGCCGCGTTGCGGCCTGCAGCCAAGAGGCGCCCGCTCGCGTCGAGGGCGAGGGCGTCGATCCGCATCGGGCTGCCCGTGACCAGCCCGCTCTTGCCGAAGGTCGCGTCGAGCGCGCCCTGCCCGTCCAGCTGGAATAGGAAGGACTTGTCACCGGTGGCTCCGCCGCCGACGACGACTCGCTTGTCCGGGCGCACCACCAGGCCGGTCGGGACCCCGCCGTTCCCCGGGTCGAGCCAGACGTAGCCAGTCGTGCCGAACGAGTCCAGGCTGCCGCTGGGCGTGATGCGCGCGACCATCACCGGACCACCGCTCTTGTTGCTGGTGCCCGCGACCACGATGCGGTTCGACGCGTCCACGGCCACGGCCAGCGCGTTCGAGGCATAGGCGCCGGCGTTCAGCTTGGTGAGGCCCTGGATACCGAACGCCGTGTCGGCCTTACCGTCGGCGTCGAGCCGCGCCACCGCCGCGTAGCCCGGGCCGTCGTTGGTCTGGCCGACGACCACCGTCTTCGTGGCCTGCTGAGCGATGGCGTTCGCCACGAACCCGGGGCCGACGACCTCGCCTCCGGTCCCGAAGCTCGTGTCGAGGCCACCCGAGGTGTCGAACCGCGCAACGAAGAACTGGGTCGTGCCGAAGCTGCCACCCACCACGCTGCGGCCTTGCGCGTCGACGAACACGCCACGGGCGGCGTGGGCGCCCGTGCCCGCGACCTCGTAGCGCACCACCATGCCCGCGGGTCCGAAGGTGGTGTCCAGATTGCCGTCAGTGGTGAGCCGCACCACGAAGTACGCGTGGGTGTTTGCGGTGGTCGAGCCGGTCTCGCCCACCACGTAGATCTTCTGATCCGGGCCGAGCGCCGCCGCGCGCGGGCGGGACCACTCGCCCGAGACGATGCCGACGGTCGCGCCACCGGTGCCGAACGCGTTGTCGAGGGCGCCCGGGGCGCCACGCACCGAGAGATCCACCGGCACGGTCTTCTCGTCGGTGCCCGCCTTGCCCCGCACGCTGATGGCCGTGACCGCGTGACTCACGCCGGCAGCCGCCTGCAGAGTCAGCTTCACCGACGCATCGCTGGCGGTCGCGACCACCGCCGCCGAGGTCACGCCCGTGGGCAGGCCGACGAGGTCGACGGTGACCGGGTCGTCCATGTCGTTGCGCGCGACGGTCACGGTCAGCTCGACCTGTGACGCCTCGATCAGCGTGACCGCCTTCGCCGCCACGCTGATGCCGAAGCTGCCCACCGGCGGCTGGCCTGCCGTGCCGCCGCTCCCGGTCGAACCGGTGCCCGAGAACCCGCCGGTGCCCCCCTTTCCCCCACCGTCCGCGCCGCCGCTGCTCGCGCTCGAGCAAGTGCGCGTCTCTTCGCACGTGGTCTCGGCACAGCTCACGCTGCTGCCTGCCGTCGCCGCCAGCGCCGCGCAGACGACGCCCCAACGAAGTCTCGCCCGTCCCATCACAGGGTACGAGCCTAGCAGAGGTCGCCGGACCGGCGTCGGCACGGCCCAAGCAAAAAGGCGGACCCCTTTCGGGATCCGCCTCTTGCAGACTCTAGCTCGATGACCCCGTTGCGGGGCGCTGTTCGGGGCCGGGGCCCCAAACATCGACGAGACTAGAAGTCGTGGCCGTGACCGGCGTGACCGCCGCCGCCGCCGCCCTTTTCTTCCTTGGGCTTCTCGGCGACGAGCGCCTCGGTGGTGAGCATCAGGCCCGCCACGCTGGCCGCGTTCTGCAGCGCCGAGCGCACGACCTTGGCCGGGTCGATGACGCCCTCGGCAACCAGGTCACCGTACTGGCAGGTGGCCGCGTTGAAGCCGAAGTTGCCCTTACCTTCCTTCACCTTCTGCACGATGATGGAACCTTCTTCGCCGGCATTCGCCACGATCTGGCGGAGGGGCTCCTCGATCGAGCGGCGGATGATCTGAACGCCGAACTTCTGCTCGTCGTTCACCTTCAGGCCCTCGAGCACGGTCTGGACGCGGATCAGCGCGACGCCGCCGCCGGGGACGATGCCTTCCTCGACCGCCGCACGGGTGGCGTGGAGGGCATCTTCGACGCGGGCCTTCTTCTCCTTCATCTCGGTCTCGGTCGCAGCGCCGACCTTGATCACCGCAACGCCGCCCACGAGCTTGGCCAGGCGCTCCTGGAGCTTCTCGCGGTCGTAGTCGCTGGTGGTGTTCTCGATCTGGCCGCGGATCTCGCTCTGGCGGGCCTTGATCTTCTCCTTGGCGCCCGAGCCGTCGACCAGGGTGGTGTTGTCCTTGTCGACCTTGATGGTCTTGGCGCGACCGAGATCGCTGATGGTGACGTTCTCGAGCTTGAGCCCGAGCTCTTCCGCGATGACCTGACCGCCGGTCAGGGTCGCGATGTCCTTCAGCATCTCCTTGCGGCGATCGCCGAAGCCCGGGGCCTTGACGGCGCAGCACGAGAGGGTGCCACGCAGCTTGTTGACGACCAGCGTGGCGAGCGCCTCGCCCTCGATGTCCTCGGCGATGATGAGCAGCGGCTTCTGCTGACGAGCAATCGCCTCGAGGACCGGGAGCAGGTCCTTCATGTTGCTGATCTTCTTCTCGCTGAGCAGGATGTAGGCGTCCTCGAGGTGGGCCTCCATGCGCTCGGGATCGGTGACGAAGTACGGCGACAGGTAGCCGCGGTCGAACTGCATGCCTTCCACGACCTCGAGGGAGGTCTCGGCGCTCTTCGCCTCTTCGACGGTGATGACGCCTTCCTTGCCGACCTTCTCCATCGCCTTGGAGATGATCGCGCCGATTTCGTCCTCGCCATTGGCGGAGACGGTGCCGACCTGGGCGATCTCCTTGGAGGTCTTGACGGGCTTGGAGAGCTTCTTGAGCTCGGCGACGGCGGCCTCGACGGCCTTTTCGATGCCGCGCTTGAGGTCCATGGGGTTGGCGCCGGCGGCGACCGTCTTGGAGCCGTCGCGGTAGAGGGCCTGGGCCAGGACCGTGGCGGTGGTGGTGCCGTCGCCGGCGACGTCGGAGGTCTTGGAGGCGACCTCCTTGACCATCTGGGCGCCCATGTTCTCGAACTTATCTTCGAGCTCGATCTCTTTGGCGACGGTGACGCCGTCCTTGGTGATGGTGGGGGAGCCCCAGGACTTTTCGAGGATGACGTTGCGGCCCTTGGGGCCCAGGGTGACCCGCACGGCCTCGGCCAGGGTGTTGACCCATCGGGCCAGCGCGGGCGCGCGGCCCCAGCGATGCTGTCGCGAGCGGGTGCGCACTTCGAGAATCTCCCCCCCTTTTAGCACTCTCTCGCGCGGAGTGCCAGGATAATTGGCAGGCCGAGGAGAAGGCCCGGGCGGGGTGATCGGAGGCAGGAGCGGATGAGGCGGGGGAGATCAGTGGGGCGGCGCGGAGGGTGAGGATCGGCTCATCGGCCGCGCTTGTTCAGCTCCTCGCCGAAGAACTTCTCATAGAGGACGTCCCACTCCCGACTTCCCTCGACCACCCGGCGTGACATGGTGCGGAGCTTGCGCCGAACCGCCTCGTCCACCTCCTCATCCACCTTGAGGTACTTGGTGATCACGCCCCGGATGGCGGTCAGGACGCGCTCCTCGTCCTCGAAGTCCACGAGCTCGTCCCCCCACAGGCCGTCCAGGATGCGATGGCTGATATAGGAGATCCGCGCCTCGCTCAGCCTCATGCCAGCTCCCGGTCCTCAGAGCACGATGTTGCGCTCCCGGGCGAGCTTGGCCTTGACGAGCTGGAACATCTTGCGGTAATCGACGTCGCTCTGCTGCATGTCGCGGGAGTGGGACTCGAGGATGCGCTCCACCTCACGGTTCAGCTCATCCTCGACCATGAGGTCCTTGAGGAAGATATCCCGGATCCGTTCCCAGACCTTCGTCTCGTCCACCCTGAAGGTCACCAGGCGCTGGTCCCTCAGGTGCTTGACGATGAGGGAGGCCATCCCATCAACCTGCTCGCGACCCAGCCTCATGCTTGCTCTCCGGGCGGCCAAAGTGCCACGCTACACCAGGCCCGGCGATTTTGCAAGCCTCCAAGGGCTCTCGGCAAGAGGAACCGCACGCGCCGCGCGCGCGGGGCGGGCGCGGATCTTGTGGTATACTAGGACCTTTAGAGGCCGCCGCGCGGGCGGTCTCCTTCTGGTGGAGACGGAGGACGCCATGCGGGTCTCGTACGTCTGTGAGCCCGCTCACCGTGTTCGGCGGCGAGCCCTCGCCCTGCTCGTGACCGTGCTCCTGGGAGCGCTGCCAGGGCTGGCCGGCGAGGGCGCCGGCGAGCTGGCCATCCTGGAGCTCAACGGAGCCCCGCCCGGCCGTGGCGTTCCTGCGGGGTGGGAGCTGAAGATGTGGAAGGGGGGGGAGGAGACGGCCGAGGTCGCCGTGGGGCGGGATGGCTCCCGCGTGGCCCTTCATCTGCGGAGCGCAGGCAACTCCTTCGCCCTGTACAAGAAGGTCACCTTTGACATCCGCGAGTATCCGGTGGTGACCTGGCGGTGGAAGGTCACGGTGCTCCCCCAGGGCGGCGATGCCCGGCAGAAGACCAAGGACGACCAGGCTGCCCAGCTCTACGTGAGCTTCCCGAAGTTCCCCGAGTTCGTGAACTTCCGCTCGGTGGGGTACATCTGGGACTCCACGGCGCCGGCCGGGAGCTACCTGCGCAGCAAGAAGAACTCCCGGGTGGGCTACGTGGTGGTGCGCAGCGGGCGCAACGGGCTGGGAGAGTGGCACGCCGAGCGGCGGAACGTCTACGAGGATTACAAGCGACTGTTCGACGAGGAGCCCCCCAAGGTGGGCACGGTCTCCCTCGGCATTGATTCCGATGACACCGCCAGCCGCGCGGAGTCGCACTTCGCCGAGGTCACGTTTCTGGGCCCGCCGCGCCCGTAGCGGGGCTGGCCCCTGGGCCCGCGTGTAGCCGGCGCGCTCCCTTCGTGACGGGGCCGGCTTCCGGGGCCAGAGGCCAGCCGGGGACGAGGGCTTGAGCCTTCGCGGGGCGGGGCTTATAGTGTGCGAGGGCGTGTGGGCGAGCTGGCGCAACCAGCCTGCCCGCGCCCCGATGGGGGAAGGAGGCCGAGGTTGGCGGAGATCCGGAGGCGGTGATGAAGCTGCGCAAGGCGGTCTTCCCAGCGGCGGGCTTCGGCACCCGGTTCCTGCCGGTGACCAAGGCGAGCCCCAAGGAGATGCTCCCGCTGGTGGACAAGCCCCTGATCCAGTACGGGGTGGAGGAGGCGGTGGCCTGCGGCCTGCGCGAGATCATCCTCATCACGGGCCGCGGCAAGTCCGCGATCGAGGACCACTTCGATTACTCCCTGGAGCTGGACACGATCCTCGAGCGGCGCGGGCACCGGGACCTGCTCGAGGAGATGCGCAAGATCTCCAACATGAGCATCTGTTACACGCGACAGAAGGAGCCCCTCGGCCTGGGCCATGCCATCCTCTGTGCCCGGCCCCTCGTGCACGATGAGGCCTTCGCGGTCTTCCTGGGCGACGAGGTGCTCGATGCCCCGATCCCGGTGATGGCGCAGATGCTCGCGGTCTACGAGCGGCAGGGGTGCTCGATCCTGGCCGTCCAGCGCGTCCCCCGCGAGCAGGTGTTCCGCTACGGCGTCATCGAGGGCGAGCCCGCGGGGAACGGCCTGTACCGCGTGCGGGACGTCGTGGAGAAGCCCCAGCCCGAGGAGGCGCCCTCGGACCTGGCCATCATCGGCCGGTACATCCTCACCCCCCCGATCTTCGACATCCTCGAGCAGACGCCCGCGGGGAAGAACGGGGAGATCCAGCTCACCGACGCCATCCGCGGGCTGCTGAGGGACCAGGCGGTGTACGCCCTGGAGTTTGAGGGGCAGCGGTTCGATGCCGGCGACAAGCTGGGCTTTCTGCAGGCCAATATCGTCTTCGCCCTGAAGCGGCCGGACCTGGGCCCCGAGCTCCGGCAGTTCCTGCGCACGCTCCGGCTGGGGTAGGCGGCTCCCCACCCGCCGATCCCCGGGACGCCATGGAAGAACTCAAGGAGATCGGCGAGTTCGGGCTCATCGCCCGCATCCGGGCGAAATGGGGACGCGAGCTGCCCGGGGTCGTGCGCGGCATCGGCGATGATGCCGCGGTCATCGAGCCCGGCAAGGAGAGCCTGCTCCTCTGCACCTGTGACAGCCTCATCGAGGGGGTCCACTTCGACCTCCGGCTCACCACGCCCTACCTGCTGGGCCGCAAGGCCGCCGCCGTCAACCTGAGCGATATCGCTGCCATGGGGGGCACGCCCACCCACCTGATCCTCGCGCTGGGGCTGCCGGCCCGGCTGCCGCTGGCCTTCGTGGACGAGTTCTTCCGCGGCCTGGGGGAGATGAGCCGGTCATTCGACGTGGACCTGGTCGGTGGGGACACCTGCGCCTCGCCGGACCGATTGTTCATCACGGTCACCCTGCTCGGAGAGGCCCGTCAGGGGCGCTTCGTCGGGCGGCACTCGGCACGGGTCGGGGACCAGATCATGGTAACCGGGTTCCTCGGGGACTCGGCCCTGGGACTGCAGGTGCTGAGGACCCAGGGGCCGCAGCCCTCGGGAGAGCTGTCCCCCCTGGTGGCCCGGCATCTGGACCCGCAGCCTCGCGTCCATGAAGGGCGCTGGCTGGCGGAGCACGACCTGGCCACGGCCATGATCGACCTGAGCGATGGGCTGCTGTCGGACCTCGGGCACATCCTGGAGGAGAGCCGGGTGGGGGCCCGGGTCTTCCTGGGCCAGGTCCCGCGCTCGCCGGCCTATCGCGCGCAGGTTCGGGCCCTGGCCGAGGATGAGTGGGAACCGGCCCTGAGCGGCGGCGAGGACTACGAGCTGCTGTTCACCACCCCACGCTACAAGGTGGACCGGGCCCTGCAGCTGGCGGACCGCTTCAAGCTCCGCGTCACCCAGATCGGCGAGATCACGGACTTCGAGAACCGGCTGGAACTGATCGGCCCCGACCAGCAGGCCTACCGCGCCCGCCGGCGCGGGCACGATCACTTCCGGTAGCCCGCCGTGGACCCGACAACCCTGCGTGCGCTCCTGCAGGCCGTGCAGCGGGGTCGCCTCACCGTGGGTCAGGCCCTGGGGCGCCTCAAGTACCTCCCGTTCGAGACTGGGCCACGGTCGATCACCACCGGCACCTGCGCCTGGGGTTTCCGGAGGTCATCCTGGGAGAGGCCAAGAGCGTCCGGCAGATCGTCGCCCTCGCCCGCAGCCTGCTACGCCGCGGCGCCTCCGTCCTGGTGACCCGCGTGGATCCGGTCACGGCCCGCGCCGTCTGCCGCGCGCTCCCCCGCCTCCGCTACCACGCCGTGGCCCGGGTCCTCGCCCATCCGGCCCCGCCGCGCTCCCCCCAGGGGGCCGGGCTCATCGCGGTGGTCTGTGCCGGGACCGGGGACGTGCCCGTGGCCGAGGAGGCGGCGATCACCGCCACGCTGATGGGGAACCGGGTCGCCCGGATCTACGACGTCGGGGTGGCGGGGCTCCACCGGCTCCTCGTCCACCAGCCGACCCTGACGGCCGCGAACGTCCTGGTGGTGGTGGCGGGGATGGAGGGGGCGCTCCCCAGCGTCATCGCCGGGCTGGTGGATCGCCCGGTGATCGCGGTGCCGACGAGCGTGGGGTACGGAGCCAGTTTCGGAGGAGTAACGGCCCTGCTGGCCATGCTCAACGCCTGCGCGCCGGCGGTGGCCGTGGTGAACATCGACAACGGGTTCGGGGCGGGGTACGTGGCTGGCCTGGTCAACCGGGCCGTATCGACCGCACGCGGCGGCGCGCCGCCGGATGGCCCAGGAATCCGCCTCCCGAAACGGAGCACCCGCCCCGCGGCCGGAGGGCCCGCGGGTGGCCACCAGGGCCGGGCTGCCCGGGTGGGACGTCAGGGATGAGCCTGGCGTATTTCGACTGCTTCGCGGGGATCAGCGGGGACATGACGCTGGGGGCCCTGGTTGACCTCGGCCTGCCCGCCCGTCGCCTCGACGAGATGACGCGACAGCTCGGGCTGACGGGGGTCCAGCTCGCGGCGCAGCGCGTGCGCCGCGCCGGGCTGACCGGAGTCCAGGTGACAGTGAGCGGGCCCCCGGCCCCCTCCCCTCGACCCTACCAGGCCATCCGGGCCCAGGTCACGGCGGCCCCCCTGCCGGATCGAGTACGGGAGCTGAGCCTACGGGCCTTTGCCCGGCTCGCCGAAGTCGAGGCCCGTCTCCATGGCCTCCCGGTGGAGGCGGTTCATTTCCACGAGGTGGGGAGCCTGGACGCCCTGGTGGAGGTGGTCGGGACCATGGTGGGGGTGGTCGAGCTGGGGATCACCCGGGCTGTGGGCTCACCCCTGCCGCTCGGGCACGGCTGGGCCTCTGGGGCCCATGGGCCCCTGCCGCTCCCGGCCCCGGCCACCCTGGGCCTGTTGCAGGGGGTGCCGACCTACCCCTCGGGGCGACAGGAGGAGCTCGTCACCCCGACAGGCGCAGCCATTCTGACCACCCTCGTCGAAACCTATGGTGACATGCCTGCCCTGATCATCCGGGGGACCGGATATGGAGCAGGGGCACGGGACCCGGAAGGGCATCCCAATTTGTTGCGGGTCGTGGTGGGGGAGGAGCAGCCATCGGGACGGGAGCGGGAGCAGCTCTGGCTCCTCGAGACCAACATCGATGACATGAACCCGCAGCTCTACGAACACCTGATCGAGCAACTTTTTGCACAGGGGGCGCTCGATGTGACGCTCACCCCGGTGATCATGAAGAAGGGCCGCCCGGGGGTGCTGCTCAGGGTGCTCACCCCGCTGGCGGCGCGGGAGCCGTTGCTCCAGGCGATCTTCCGCGAGTCCACCACCATCGGAGTCCGGTACTCCCCGGTCAGCCGGGTCTGCCTCCCTCGCGAGGTGCGGACCTTGCATACGCGCTTCGGGCCGGTGCGCGTCAAATACGCCCGGGACGGGCAGGGAGCCCAGCAGACCACCCCGGAGTACGAGGACTGCCGGCGCATTGCCCGGGAGCAGCAGCTCCCGCTGAAGCTCGTCTACGAGGAGGTCTGGAGCCGCCTCGCCCAGGAAGCCGGGGACCAGGAGCCCGGGAGATAACGTTGTTTGGCATTGCAATAACTGCTCGCATCTGGTAACTTTTGGGGCGCGTGGGCGGCCGCAAGGCGGCCCGGGCCGCAGAAAGGGGAGAAGAGGGGGACGGGATGTTGCTGAATTCCCTGCTCGGGCTGTTCTCGAACGACCTGGCCATTGACCTCGGCACGGCCAACACGCTCGTGTACGCGAAGGGGAAGGGGATCGTCCTCAGCGAACCCTCTGTCGTCGCCGTCCAGAAAGATGCCCGGGGGATGAAGCGGGTCCTCGCCGTGGGCCGGGAGGCCAAGCAGATGCTCGGCCGGACCCCGGGCAACATCGTCGCCATCCGCCCCATGAAGGAGGGCGTGATCGCCGACTTTGAAGTGACGGAGTCCATGCTCCGCTACTTCATCACCCGGGTGCACAACCGCCGGGGGCTGGTCCGCCCCCGGATCATCATCTCGGTCCCCTCCGGCATCACCCAGGTGGAGAAGCGGGCCGTCAAGGAGTCGGCCGAGTCGGCCGGGGCCCGGGAGGTCTACCTCATCGAGGAGCCCATGGCCGCGGCCATCGGCTCCGGGCTCCCGATCACCGAACCCTCGGGGAACATGATCGTGGACATCGGCGGAGGGACCACGGAGGTGGCGGTCATCTCCCTGGCCGGCATTGTCTACAGCCAGTCGGTGCGGGTGGGGGGCGACAAGCTCGACGAGGCGATCAGCCAGTTCATCAAGCGCAAGTACAACATGCTCATCGGTGAGCGGACGGCCGAGACGATCAAGATCACCGTCGGGAGCGCCTACCCCGACGGCGAGGTCCGCACCATGGAGGTCAAGGGGCGGGACCTCGTGGCCGGCATCCCCCGGAACCTCGAGGTGAATTCCGATGAGATCCGGGAGGCGATGGCCGAGACCGTGAACACCATCGTCGAGGTCGTCAAGGTCGCGCTCGAGCGCACCCCGCCCGAGCTGGCGGCGGACATCGTGGACAAGGGGATCGTCCTGGCCGGCGGCGGAGCCCTCCTTCGGAACATCGACGTGCTCCTCCGCGAGGAGACCCGGCTCCCCGTGACCATCGCCGACGACCCGATGTCGGCCGTGGTGCTGGGCTCGGGCAAGGCCCTGGACGAGCTCTCCCTGCTCCGGGAGGTGGCCGTCCAGTTCTGAGGGGGCATGCTGCTCTTCCTCCGCCGCCACCGCGTCCTGGTCGTCACCTCCTTCATGCTGCTGGTGGCCCTGTACGTCGTCTCGGCGCACTGGGAGCGCCCCAAAGACCTCACCTTCCTGGACAACCTCGGCCTCTACGTGGTCGTCCCGCTGCAACTGGGAGTGCGCTGGGCCCTGGCCCAGCCGATCGGCCTCTGGCACAACTACCTCTACCTCGTGAAGGTCCGCCAGGAGAACGTGCGGCTCCGGGGGGAGATCGCGCGGCTCCAGGGCGAGGTCGGTCGCCTGCTGGAGGCGGACCAGGCGAACCGCCGGCTGCGGGCCCTGCTGGAGTTCAAGGAGCGGGCGGTGATCCCCCTGATCGCCGCCGAGGTGATCGGCCGGGACCCCTCCAACTGGTTCAAGGCGGTGCTGATCGACCGGGGCACGGAGGATGGCGTCCGGCGGGGGATGGCCGTGGTGAACGCCGATGGGGCCGTGGGCACGGTGATGCAGGCCTCGCGGCGGGCCGCGAAGGTCCTGCTCCTGATCGACACCAACAGCTCCCTGGGCGTCATGGTCCAGCGGACCCGGGCCAAGGCGATCCTGGTCGGGACGCTGGAGGACCGGGCGCAGCTCAAGTACCTCCGGCGCTCAGACGACGTCGCGGTGGGTGACCTGGTCGTCTCCTCCGGCCTCACGGGCACCTACCCGAAGGGGATCGCGGTCGGGAGGGTGAGCCAGGTGGAGAAGAAGGGGTACGGGATCTTCCAGTATGCGGAGGTGACCCCGAGCGTGGACTTCAGCCGGCTCGAGGAGGTCTTCGTCGTGCCTGACGGCCGGGCCGAGATCGCCGAGGCGCCGGCAGCGCGCTGAGCGCGGTCCCAGCGTCCTCCCGGGAGCCTCGCTGGCCTCATGAGACGCTTCGTCATCTTTCTGGGTGCGGGCCTGGCCCTCCTCATCCTGCAGACGACCCTGCTCGCGGCGCCTTCGGGGGGGTGGTGGCGGCCGGACCTGGTCCTGGTGATGGTCGGCTACCTCGGGCTGTACTGGGGGTCGCTCCGGGGGGTCCTGCTCACCTTCCTGTTGGGCTACGCCATGGACCTGCTGTCGGGCAGCATGTTCGGCCTGCACATCTTCACCCGGCTGGTGGACTTCGGGGCGGCCTACCTCATCGGACAGCGCTTCTACCGGTACTCGGCCGTCTACGACCTCAAGCTCTGCATGGTCCTGGCCCTGCTGGACGGCGTGGTCACGGCGCTCTTCATCCAGGCCGCCGGGGCGGGGACGCCCGCGGTCGAGGTGGCGGCCCTCCTGCTGATCCCCCAGGTCCTGCTGGCCGGGATCTTCTGCCCTCCGGTGTTCGTGCTGCTGCAGCGGGCCGAGCGGGTGCTCCGGCGCCCGGTGCCGGCCTAGGCGGAGGCGACAGGCGCCATGGCGCTGGTGGTCGACGAGTACTGGGGCCAGGACCTCCGACGCCGCGTGGCCGTGGCCTCCCTGCTCATCGCGGCCGCCCTGCTGCTCCTGGCCTCGCGCCTGTGGTATCTGCAGATCGTCAAGGGCGATCACTTCCGCTACCTCTCCGAGAACAACCGCGTCCGCGTCCGGCCGCTGACGGCCCCGCGCGGGATGATCTTCGACCGGCACGAGCGGATCCTGGTGGACAACCGCCCTTCCTTCGATCTCTCCGTCATCCCCGAGGACTTGAAGGACCCGGAGGAGACCCTCCAGCGGCTGGCTGAGATCCTGGAGCTGGACGCCGAGGAGCTGCGGGCCGCCCTGGAGGCGGCCCAGGACTCGCCGCGCTTCCTGCCGGTGAAGCTGCGGCGCGATCTGAGCGAGGAGGAGCTGGCCAAGGTGGAGGCCGAGAAGCTCTTCCTCCCCGGGGTGATCATCGAGGTGGAGCCCCGGCGGGCCTATGTCCACGGGGACCTGGCGGCCCAGGTCTTCGGCTACACCGGGGAGATCGACCGCGCGCAGCTCAAGGCCGATCAGACCAGCACCTACCGGATGGGCAGCGCCATCGGGAAGTTCGGCCTGGAGCAGCAGTGGGAGAGCGCCCTCCGCGGCGAGGACGGCGGCCGGCAGGTCGAGGTGAGCGCCACGGGCCGGGAGATCAGCGTCCTGCGGGACGTGGAGCCGGTCCCGGGTCACAACCTGTACCTGACCCTGGACCTGGACCTCCAGAAGGTGGCGGAGGAGGCCCTGGGCGACAACCACGGCGCCGTGGTGGCGCTGGACCCCCGCACCGGCGAGGTCCTGGTCATGGCCAGCCGGCCCGCCTACGACCCCAACGTCTTCGCCAGGGGGATCACCCGCGAGGAGTGGCGGGAGCTGGTGGAGGACGCCTACCACCCCCTGGAGAACCGGGCCATCCAGAGCCAGTATCCCCCGGGGTCCACCTTCAAGATCGCCGTGGCCGCGGCGGCCATGGAGGAGGGTCTCGGGACCCGCGACACCCGGGTGAACTGCACGGGCGGGCTCTGGTTCGGCAACCGCTACTTCCGCGACTGGAAGAAGGAGGGGCACGGGGTGGTGAACTTCCGCTCCGCCATCGTCCAGTCCTGTGACGTCTTCTTCTACACGCTCGGCAGCCGGGTGGGCATCGACCGCATCGCGCAGTATGCCGCCGCCCTGGGGCTGGGCCGCCCGACCGGGATCGGGCTCAGCAACGAGAAGCCCGGGCTCATCCCCTCCTCGAGCTGGAAGCAGCGGCGCTTCCGGCAGCCCTGGTTTCCCGGCGAGACCCTCTCCGTGTCCATCGGCCAGGGGGCCGCGCTGGTCACCCCCATCCAGCTCGCCAACATGGCCGCGGCCGTGGCCAACGGGGGGATCCTGTACGTCCCGCAGCTCGTGCGGCGGGTCCAGTCGGTCGAGGGCGACCTGATCGAGGAGACGAGGCCGGCCATCGGGGCACGGGTGCCGATCTCCGAGGAGACGTTGCGCTTCCTCCGGGACGCGATGGTGGGCGTGGTCAACGACCCCCAGGGGACGGCGAAGCGGGCGCGCGTGGACGGGGTCCTGGTCGGGGGGAAGACGGGCACCGCCCAGGTGGTGGGGATGAAGGACCGGGAGACGAGCAAGACCCTGCCCTTCGAGCTGCGCGACCACGCCTGGTTCATGGCCTTCGCGCCGGAGGACGGGGCCGAGATCGCCGTCGCCGCGCTGGTGGAGCACGTGGGCGGGGGGGGCGCGAACGCGGCGCCCGTGGCCCAGAAGGTCCTCGAGGCCTACTTCCGTAAGACCCGGCCGTGATCTTCGACCGGCGCGTCATCGACAAGATCGACTGGACGGTCCTCGCCGTGGTGGTGGCCGTCGCCGCCGTGGGCGTGCTCAACATCTACAGCGCCACTCACCTCGGCTCCGGCCGGATCGCCACCCTCTACCTGAAGCAGCTCGCCTGGCTGACCCTGGGGGCCCTGCTCCTCGTGGTCCTGGCCGCCACCGACTACCATCGCCTGGAGCAGTTCGCCTACCTGATCTACGTGGCTTCGGTCGTGCTGCTGCTGACCCTCGCGGCGGTGGGCAAGATCAGCTCCGGGGCCCAGCGGTGGTTCCAGGTCGGCCCCCTGACCCTGCAGCCCTCCGAGCTCGCCAAGCTCGCGATCATCATCGTGCTGGCCCGCTACTTTCACGAAGACAAGGCGCAGCGGGCCTACGCGCTGAAGGACCTGCTCCTGCCGGGCCTCCTCGTGGCCGTGCCCATGGGGCTCATCGTCGAGCAGCCGGACCTCGGGACGGCCCTCATCCTCGGGGTCATCTTCCTCTCCGTGATCCTCGTCCTCGGCGTGCGGCTCTGGACGCTGCTGTTGGGGGTGGGGGCGGTCGGGGCGATCATCCCCTGGGCCTGGCACTACCTGAAGGACTACCAGCGGCGTCGGGTCCTGACCTTCCTCAACCCGGAGTTCGACCCGCTCGGAGCGGGGTACCACATCATCCAGTCCAAGATCGCCGTGGGCTCGGGGCAGCTGTTCGGCAAGGGGTTCCTCAACGGGACCCAGGGGCAGCTCAACTTCCTGCCCGCGCAGCAGACGGATTTCATCTTCGCGGTGTTCGCCGAGGAGTGGGGGTTCATCGGCGCCCTGGTCCTGCTCGGCCTCTACCTGTTCCTCTTCTTCTGGGGGCTGTCGACCGCGGCCCAGGCCAAGGACAAGTTCGGGGCGATCCTCGCCTTCGGCGTCGTGAGCATGCTCTTCTGGCACGTGATCATCAACATCGGCATGGCCATCGGGGTCCTGCCCGTGGTGGGCGTGCCGCTCCCGCTCATGAGCTACGGGGGCTCCTCGGTGGTCTCCGTGATGATGGGACTGGGGATCCTCATGAGCGTCCGCGTCCGCCGCTTCATCTTCTGAGCGCCCTCGCCCGCAGCCCCTCAGAGGGCCTTTTGCAGGACCTCCTCGATCTTGGCCCGCGGCACGGCCCCGATGATCTGCCCGAGGACCTGCCCGTCCCTGAACAGGAGCAGGGTGGGGATGCTCCGCACGCCGTACCGGCTGGGGGTGGCGGGGTTGTCGTCCACGTTGAGCTTCACGAACTTCACCAGGCCGCCGTACTCGCGGGCCAGCTCCTCGACCACCGGAGCAATGGCCTTGCACGGGCCGCACCACTCGGCCCAGAAGTCCACGAGGGCGGGGCGCGGGGCCTTCAGCACCTCGGCGTCGAACGTCCCGTCGGTCACCTGCGTGATGCCGGCTGTCTCTGCCATCCGGGGCCTCCTCCTTCGGCGCGCATTCGGCCGCGATCTCGCCCTCATCGTACCGGACGGTCACGGGGGGCGCAAGCGACGAGGGGAGGGCGTGAATGCCGCGACAGGCGCGCCGCGCGGAGGAATTGCCCAGTTGACACCTCCCGGGGGGGTGCATACGATGACGGGGGGGTGCGAGCACCTGGGAGGGTGGCGCGCGCGTCCCGCAGGGGGGGTGCGCGAGGGGCGGAGGCCTGGAGGGACGCGGTGACGGACAAGGGGGAGCGGGAGCTGATCCGGCAAGTCTTCCAGGAGTCCGCAGAGCTGGGGCGGGGCTTCATCGCCGCGCACCTGGACCGCGTCCTGCAGGCCGCGGAGCTGATCACCGAGTCCTTCCGTCAGGGGCACAAGCTCCTGGTGTTCGGCAACGGCGGGAGCGCGGCCGATGCCCAGCACTTCGCCGCGGAGTTCGTCAACCGCTTCCGGGCGGACCGGCCCGCGCTGCCCGCCATCGCCCTGACGACGGACACCTCCGTGCTGACCAGTATCAGCAACGACTACGACTACGCGCTGGTGTTCGCCCGCCAGATCGCCGCGCTGGGCCAGGCTGGGGATGTGGCCCTGGGCATCACCACGAGCGGGAACTCCCCCAACGTCCTCCGGGCCTTCGAGGAGGCCAGGCGGCGGGGCCTGCGCACGATCGCGCTGACCGGGGCGGACGGCGGCAAGGCGGCCCCGCTCGCGGAGCTCGCCCTGATCGTCCCCTCCCCCAGCACGCCCCGGGTCCAGGAGGTCCACCTGGTGATCGAGCACCTCCTCTGCGAGCTCATCGAGGAAGCGGGGGGGCAGCCTCGCCCAGCTCCTGGACTCCCTCCCCAACATCCTGGCAGCCCGGGACCAGCGCGCCGTGGTCGCGCGCATCGTCGAGGCGCGCCGGGCCGGCCGGCCCGTGGTCATGGGGATCGGGGGGCACGTCATCAAGGTCGGGCTGAGCCCGCTGCTCGTGGACCTGATGGAGCGCGGGGTGCTCACCGCCCTGGCCATGAACGGCTCCGGCATCATCCACGACTTCGAGCTCGCGCTGGTCGGGCACACCTCCGAGGAGGTGGAGGAGGTGCTCGGGGAAGGGGCCTTCGGCATGGCGGAGGAGACCGGGCGGATCCTCCACGAGGCCATCGCCGCCGGGGCGCGCGACGGGCTCGGGCTGGGGGAGGCCGTGGGACGGCGCCTGGCGGCCATGGACCTCCCCCACGCGGAGATGAGCCTGCTGCTCGCCGGCCACCGGCTGGGGGTCCCGGTGACCGTGCACGTGGCCCTGGGCGCCGACATCATCCACATGCACCCGGCGGTCGACGGGGCGGCGGTCGGGGCGGCCAGCCACCGGGACTTCCTCCGCTTCGCCGGGGTCATCGCGGCGCTCGAGGGCGGCGTCTACCTCAACGTCGGCTCGGCCGTCATCATGCCCGAGGTCTTCGTGAAGGCCCTGAGCCTCGTCAGGAACCTGGGGCACGAGGTCCGTCGCTTCACCACCGTGAACCTCGACTTCATCCAGCACTACCGCCCGCGGGTCAACGTCGTGCAGCGGCCGACCCAGCAGGGGGGCGAGGGGTATGCCCTCACCGGCCACCACGAGATCATGCTCCCCCTGCTCTGCGCGGCGGTGCTGGAGGCGCTCCCGTGAAGGCCGTGGGGCTCAGGGACCGGGTCCTGCTCCGGCAGGGGGATCTGACCGAGATGGCCGTGGACGCCATCGTCAACGCGGCCAACAACGACCTGCAGCTCGGGGCCGGGGTGGCGGGGGCCATCCGACGCAAGGGCGGCCCCACGATCCAGGAGGAGTGCGACCGGATCGGCCGGATCCCCCTGGGGGAGGCCGCCGTGACCACGGGGGGGCGGCTCCAGGCCCGCTACGTCATCCACGCGGCCAGCATGGCCCTCGGCCAGCCGACCACGGAGGCGAGCCTGCGCGCCGCGACGCGCAACTCCCTGCTCCGGGCGAAGGAGCGGGAGCTGGGGGAGGTGGCCTTTCCCGCCCTCGGGACCGGGGTGGGCGGCTTCCCCCTGGAGCGGTGCGCGCGCGCCATGCTGGAAGAGACCGCGGCGTTCCTCCGGGCCGAGCGCTGGCCGGAACGGGTGTGCTTCGTGCTCTTCGATCAAGAGGCCTTCCGCGCCTTCGAGCAGGTGCGACGGGAGCTGATCCCGGAGTGAGCCCCAGGAGCCCGCGATGTCGGCCCTGACGACGATCGTCTACCTCGCCGGGACCGCCCTGTACCTGCTCTACCTGGCCCTGGCGCGCCCGGGGCTGGCGCGGGCGGGGCGGGCGGCCCTGGCGCTCGGGTTCGTCCTGCACACGGCCCTGCTCGGGCTCCGCATGCTGGAGATCGGGTACCCGCCGGTGGCAAGTCTGGGCGACTCGCTCTCGCTCCTGACGTGGCTGCTCGTCGGGGGGTACCTGGTGGTCTCTCTCAAGCACGGGACCATGGTGCTCGGCTCCTTTGTCTCCCCGATCGCGGCCGCCCTCATGGTCTCGGCCTGGATCCTCCCGCGGGCGACCAGCCCCCTGACCCCGGGCCTGCACAGCGTCTGGATCCCGATCCACGTCTGGCTCGTCCTCTCCGGCGAGGCCATCTTCGCCCTGGCCTTCTGCGCCGGGATCATGTACCTGTTCCAGGAGCGGCAGCTCAAGACCAAGCAGTTGGGCCTGCTGGCCCGCCGGCTCCCCTCCCTGGAGCTGCTGGACCGGCTCAACTGGCGCCTGCTCACCATCGGGTTCCCGCTGTTGACCTTCGGCTTCATCGCCGGCATGGTGGTCGCCGCGTCGGCCTGGGGCGCCTTCTGGAGCTGGGACCCCAAGCAGGTCTGGGCGCTCATCACGTGGCTCCTGTACGCCGTCCAGCTCCACAGCCGGCTCACGGCGGGCTGGCGTGGGCGCCGCGCCGCGATCCTCTCCATCGTGGGCTTCGTCGTGCTCCTGTTCACGTTCCTCGGCGTGAACCTCGTCCAGACCAGCCTGCACCGCTTCGTGTAGCGCGCCATGGAGATCGTGCTGCTCGGCCTGAACCACCACACGGCGCCCCTGCCGGTCCGGGAGCAGCTCGCCTTCACCCCCGAGGTGCTCCTCGAGGCGATCCGGCGGCTGTGCAAGCTCCCGGGGATCGCCGAGGGGCTGATCCTGTCGACCTGCAACCGGGTCGAGGTCCTGGCGGTGGCCCCGGACCCGGACCTGGGGGTTCGCCAGATCACGGCGTTCCTGGGGGAGTGCCACGGGGTCTCGATGGCCGGGGTCGAGCCCCACGTGTACGTCCACACGGCCACGGAGGCGGTGCGGCATCTGTTCCGGGTGGCCTCGAGCCTGGACTCGATGGTGGTCGGCGAGCCGCAGATCCTCGGGCAGCTCAAGGCCGCCTACCGGGTGGCGGCGGGGCAGAAGGCCACGGGGGTCGTGCTCAACCGGTTGCTCCACAAGGCCTTCGCGGTGGCCAAGCGGGTGCGGACCGAGACGCGGATCGCCTCCAGCGCGGTCTCGGTGAGCTTCGCCGCCATCCAGCTGGCCCGGCGGATCTTCGGCACCCTCGCCGGGAAGACGGTCCTGATCGTGGGCGCGGGTGAGATGTGCGAGCTGGCGCTGCGCCATCTCCGGAGCCAGGGGGTCGGGGAGGTGCTGGTCACCAACCGGACCTACGAGCGCGCCGTGCGCCTGGCCGGGGAGTTCCGCGGCTCGGCCATCCCCTTCGAGGAGCTGCCGCAGGGGCTGCGCCGGGCGGACATCGTCCTCACCTCGACCGGCTCCCCGAACTTCATCGTCCGGCGGGAGCAGGCCGCCGAGGTCATCCGGGCCCGGCGCCACCGCCCCATGTTCTTCATCGACATCGCGGTGCCCCGCGACGTGGACCCCCGTATCAACGACATCGAGAACGTGTACCTCTACGACCTGGACGACCTGCAGGCGGTGGTGCAGGACAACCGGCAGGAGCGGGAGAAGGAGGCGCGGCGCGCCGAGGAGATCATCGCCCACGAGGCCGGGCAGTTCTTCCACTGGCTCCGCTCCCTGGACGTCGTCCCGCTGATCGTGGCGCTCCGGGAGCGCGCCGAGGCGATCCGACGGCGGGAGCTGGAGCGGGCCCTGGGGCGGATGGGGCCGCTCACCGAGGCGCAGCGCGAGGTCCTGGCGGCGCTGAGCGCGGGGATCATCAACAAGCTCCTGCATCAGCCGATCACCCGGCTCAAGGCCGAGTCCGGCGCGGAGCAAGGGGCGCTGTACATCGAGGCGGCCCGGCGCCTGTTCGCCCTGGATGCCGAGGAGATCGAGCAGGAGCTGGACGAGGCGCTGGCGGACCTCGAGGCGCCGGAGGGCGGGGGCTGACCGTGGCCGGGCGGCTGCGGCTCGGGACGCGCGGGAGCGCCCTGGCGCTCAGGCAGACGACGTGGGTGGCCGACGCGCTGCGGGCCCGCTGGCCGGCTCTCGACATCGAGGTCATCCCGATCAGGACCTCCGGCGATCGGCTGGTCGAGGTGAGCCTGGCGCAGTTCGGGGGGAAGGGGCTGTTCGTCAAGGAGATCGAGGAGGCCCTGCTGGAGGGCCGGATCGACGTAGCCGTGCACAGCGCCAAGGACCTCCCGATGGAGCTGGCGCCGGGGCTGGTGCTGGTGGCCACCAGCACGCGGGAAGATCCCCGAGACGTGCTGATCGCCCGGGAGGGGTACGGCCTGCGCACCCTGCCGACCGGCGCCCGCGTGGGGACGAGCAGCCTGCGGCGCCAGGCCCAGCTCCTGCACGTCCGCCCGGACCTCAGGATCACGCCCCTGCGCGGGAACCTGGATACCCGCCTCCGAAAGCTGGAGCAGGAAGGGCTGGACGCCCTCGTGGTGGCCGCGGCCGGGGTCCGGCGCCTCGGCCTGGAGGCCCGGATCACGGAGTGGCTGGGGCCGGAGCTCTGCCTGCCGGCGGCCGGGCAGGGGGCGCTGGGGCTTGAGGGGCGGGCCGGAGACGAGCGGGTCCGGGACCTGGTGGCCCCGCTGGATCACCCCCCCTCGGCGACCGCGGTGGCGGCCGAGCGCGCGTTCGTCCGGCGCCTGGGGGCCGGCTGCCACGTCTCCCTCGCGGCGTTCGCCGAGGTGGGTGAGACCATAGGGCTCCAGGGGGTGGTCCTGAGCCCGGACGGCAAGACGGTGCTCCGGGATGCCCTGCGCGGCCCCCGCGACACGCCCGAGGCGTTGGGGGTCGCGCTCGCCGAGCGCCTCCTGGCGCAGGGCGCGGAGCGGGTCCTGGCCGAGTCGGCGCCTACCGCCGCCCGGTGAGCGGATGAGCCCCGCAGACGCGACGCGACAGGGAGAGGCGGAGAAGGCGCTCCAGGGGCGCAAGGTCCTGGTCACGAGGGGATGGGAGGAGGCCGGTCGGCTGGCAGAGCTGCTGGCGGACCAGGGCGCCATCCCGGTCGTGTTCCCGACCATCGCCCTGAAGCCGCCCGCGAGCTGGGCGGCCCTGGACCGGGCGCTGGAGGCGCTGGGGGGCTACGATTGGCTGATCTTCACCAGCGCGAACGGGGTCCGCTTCTTCCTCGACCGCCTGAGCGCGACCGGGCGAGACCCGGAGGTGCTCAAGGGGCTACGCCTGGCCGCCATCGGGCCGGCGACCGCTCGGGCCCTGGAGGAGCGCGGCCTGCGCGCGGCGTTCGTGCCGGAGGAGTTCAGGGCGGAGGCGGTGGTCGAGGGGCTGGGGCGGGTCGGGCTGGCGGGGCGACGGGTGCTGCTCCCGCGGGCCCGGGAGGCCCGGGATGTGCTGCCGCAGGGGCTGGAGGCCCTGGGCGCGGTGGTGGACGTGGTGGAGGCGTACGAGACGGTGAGGCCCGACGGCGAGGTGGGCCCGGTGCGCGCCCTGCTCGAGGCGGGGGAGATCGCGGTCGTGACCTTCACCAGCTCCTCCACGGTCCGCAACCTCGTGGCCATGCTGGGGGCCGAGGCGGCGCCGACCCTGGTGAACCGGGCGACCGTGGCCTGCATCGGCCCGATCACGGCGCGCACGGCGGCGGACCACCGGATCCGGACCGACATCATGCCGGAGCGCTACACGATCACAGGTCTGGTGGAGGCCATCGTGGGGTACCACCGCCCCCCCGGGAGGCTCTCTGACTGAGCCCCCGGGCTGAGCGAGCAGAGGGAGGGTGAGCCATGCGGTTCCCGATCTACCGGCCGAGGCGACTCCGGCAGTCCGAGGGCTTCCGGCGGATGGTCCGTGAGACGACCGTCGAGGCGTCGGATTTCATCTTCCCGATGTTCGTGACGCACGGTCGCGGGGTGCGCCTGGAGATCGCCTCCATGCCCGGGGTCTGCCGGCTCTCGCGGGAGCTGGCAGCTCAGGAGGCGAAGGAGGTCGCCGCGCTGGGGATCCCGGCGGTGCTCTTGTTCGGGATCCCGGAGCGCAAGGACGAGACCGGGTCGAGCGCCCTGGAGCCCCACGGGGTCGTGCAGGAGGCGATCCGGGCGATCAAGGATGCGGTCCCCGACCTGGTGGTCGTCACCGATGTCTGCATCGACGAGTACACCTCACACGGCCACTGCGGGGTGGTCCGGGACGGCAAGATCCTGAACGACCCGACCCTCGAGATCCTGGCGGCCATGGCGGTCTCCCACGCGCGGGCCGGCGCGGACCTGGTCGCCCCCTCCGACATGATGGACGGCCGGGTGAAGGCCATCCGCGAGGCGCTGGACCGGGAGGGGTTCACCGACCTCCCGATCATGGCCTATGCGGCGAAGTACGCCTCCTGCTTCTACGGCCCGTTCCGGGAGGCGGCGGACTGCGCGCCCAAGTTCGGCGACCGGCGCTCGTACCAGATGGACCCGCCCAACGCCCGCGAGGCGCTGCGCGAGGTCGCCCTCGACATCGAGGAGGGGGCCGACCTCATCATGGTGAAGCCCGCGCTGCCGTACCTGGACGTCATCGCCCGCGTGCGGGAGGCCTTCGACTACCCGATCGCGGCCTACAACGTCAGCGGGGAGTACGCCATGATCAAGGCCGCCGGACGTCTGGGGTGGCTGGACGAAGAGCGGGCCATGATGGAGGCCCTGGTGGCCATCCGCCGGGCCGGGGCCGACCTCATCCTCACCTACTTCGCCAAGGATGCCGCGCGCCTCCTCCAGCGCTAGCGCCGGGGGGAAGGCTGGCGCCGGGAGCGGGGCCCGGCGCCCCCTCGTCCCGCCCACCGGGCGGCCGCGCCTCTACCTCATCGACGGCAGCTCCTACATCTACCGGGCCTACCACGCCCTGCCGTTCCTCTCCAACTCCCGGGGGATCCCGACCAACGCCACCTACGGCTTCACCCAGATGCTCCTGAAGATCCTCCAGGAGCACCAGCCCGAGTACGTCGCGGTGGTCTTCGACGCCAAAGGGCCGACC
>JACPFL010000308.1 GCA_016183025.1 Deltaproteobacteria bacterium
CGCCAACATCGGCACCCTGATGCGCCGGCCCCCCCGTTCGGCGGGGCGATTGGAGAGAAGCGAGAGGTCCCGTTGCGGAATCATGGGTCAAGTCCTCACGACGGCTCGGAGTTCCTCGGGCTCCACGTTCAGCTGAAGACGCCAGCGGCGAAGGCGTTTCCCCTCGGCCGGCAAGACCGGGTCCAGCCGGACGTAGGTCGCCGTCAAGGCGTTCCGCAGCCGCTCCAGATCCGGCGCCGCGGCCATCTCGTAGGTCTCCAGCAGGAATCCCAGCCGGCGCACGACCGCGCCGACGCCGATCCGCCTCGCGTACTGAACGAGTCGGTCGACATGCATATCCTGGCGCCGTATCCAGAGGCCCTTGGCGACCTCCGTCAACCCGCCGCAGTGCTCGGGTTGCTTGAGTCCGTCGATGATCGTCCGCTCCAGGTCGCTCACGCGAACCTTTTCCTGCTTGGTCACCCAGTGTTCGGTGAGACCAAACAGATGCCTGCGCTGGCAGCGGATGAACCGGAACTGCACGCCCAACGTCGTCAAGGAGCGCCGGGGCTTCGGCGTGCTCACCCTGACGACCAGCTGGGGCTGGGTCAGCATGCCGTGGAGTTCCATCGCGGTGGCGTGGGAGAGGTAGTAGTCCTCGCCGTTCATGATCTCCCGAGCCACCACGAGGGGGCTGCTCAAGTACTGCCGCTCCTGGCCCAACTCGAAGGGGACCAGGCTGTAAAGGCCGGGCTTGAGCCGGGTGGCCACGCCCCGATCCACGAGCTTGCGGACGAAGCTCCTGGCGGAGGCCTCGGGCAGTCCCGTGATCTCCCGAACGTCCTCGAGGTGGAAAACGGGACGGCTGCGCTCGTGGAGCGTCGTGACCAGTTTCGCCGCCTGGGGGCCCAGAGTCTTGAGGGATGTACCTTTCTTTCGCATTTCGTGCCCTCCAAGGGCACATTCTACATCCAGAATATGTCATCATCAAGCCTGAGATTACCTTATTAAGCATCGACGTGCCCTGCCAGGGCACGCACCGCATCCGCAATATAAGCGGCGGGGCTTGCTGTCATAGCCGGGCACCCGGGTCTGGCACTCGGGGCAGGGGAACGGGCCCGGCCCCGCGTCCACTCTGACCACCACCTGCTCCCCCTTGACGTCCGGCTCCACATCCACCACCTCCCAGTGCGAGGTGAGCCCCAGGATCGTCCGGTAGAGGTCCGTATCGCGCATGCCGCTGGCCCTCCTTTCCAGGGCCTGAGCATAGTTCATGGCCCGCGTCTGGGCGGAGGCCAACAAGCGGCTCGGCACCGAGAAGCCGGTCCTGGAGAAGGAGATCGGGAAGGTCGAGGCGCAGGCCGCCAAGGCTCAGGCGGCCATGGACCGCTACTTCGAGGCGTTCGAGGCGGGGACGCTGCAGGCCGAACTCTGCAATGAAAAGGTCCGGGACCTGCGCACCCGGCTGGAGGAACTGGAGGCCGAGAAGCGCGACCTCGAAACCCGACGGGAGAGGCTGGAGCTCCCGGCCGTCGACCGCGACATGCTGGCCGCCATCGTCGAGAACTTCGAGCGGGTCATGGCCGAGGGCCCGAACCCGCAAAAGAAGCACCTTCTCCACCGGCTGGTGAAGAAGGTGCTGGTCACAGATCGACGAACCGTGGAGGTCTGGTACGGGTTACCAAACCCCCAGCGGTTCGAAGACTGGAACAAATGGCTCCCCGGGAGGGACTCGAACCCCCGACCAAGTGGTTAACAGCCACCCGCTCTGCCGACTGAGCTACCGGGGAGCAGCCGTTGGTCTCTGCCGTTCTCCTCTAGCGATTCTCCCGAACGACCATGTCGTGACTCCGCCACCACCGCGTGCGAATGGGCCGGGCGCGCCCGCTCACATCTCGCGGCGCCCCTCGATGGCCTTGCCGAGCGTCACCTGGTCCGCGTACTCCAGGTCCCCGCCCATGGGGACACCGTAGGCGATCCGGGTCACCCGGACCCCCAGCGGCTTGACGAGGCGCGACAGGTACAGGGCCGTGGCATCGCCTTCCGTCGTCGGGTTCGTGGCGATCAGCACCTCCTGCACCTTGCCGTCCTGCAGCCGCTCGAGGAGCTCGCGGATCTTCAGGTCCTCAGGCCCCACCCCGTCCAGGGGGCGGATCGCGCCCTGCAGCACGTGGAACCGTCCCCGGAACTGCCGGGTGCGCTCGATGGCGAACAGGTCCGCCGGCTCCTCCACCACGCACAGGACCCCGTCGCTCCGCCGGTCATCGCGGCAGATCTCGCAGGGGACCACGTCCGTCAAGTTGAAGCAGACCGGGCAGGACTGGATCTTCTCCTTGACGGCTAGCAGGCTGCGTGCCAGTTCCTCGACCTCCTCTCGCGGCAGGCGCAACAGGAAGAAGGCGAGTCGGGACGCCGTCTTCTCGCCCACCCCCGGCAGCTTGCAGAGCTGGCGGATCAGGGTCGTGATCGGCTCGGCAAACCCGGGCATCGCGCCGCCGCCCGCCCTAGGCAAAAAGTCCCGGGATGGAGAGCCCTCCGGTGAGCTTGCTCAGCTCCTCGGCCACCATGGCCCTGGCCTTGCTGATCCCCTCATTGACCGCGGCGACCACCAGGTCCTGGAGCATCTCCACGTCCTCCGGGTCCACCACCTCGCGCTCGATCCGGATCGAGACCACCTCCTGTTTCCCGTTGACCACGGCCGTCACCATCCCGCCGCCCGCCGAGGCCTCGACCGTCCGGAGGGCCATCTGCTCCTGCAGCTCGGCGATCTTGGCCTGCATCTGCTGCGCCTGCTTGATGAGGCCGCCCAGCCCCTTATTCATCCCGCCCTCCCGTATCCAGGGCTCCAGCCTCGATCCGGACTTCGGTGATCTCCCCGCCGAAGATCCGCAAGGCCTCCGCCACGACCGGATGCTCCATGGCCTCCCGGCGGAGCTGCCGCTCGCGCCCCTCACGCGCCGCCGGGGGCTGCGCCCGGGTCGGCCGCTCCTCGGTCGCGCTGACGCACTCGAGGCGGACCGGGCGCCCGAAGAACTCGCGGGTTAGCTGCTGCAGCAAGGCCCGCGTCGTTCGCTCCGTGATTCTATCATAGTAGAATCCCCGCTCAAACGACACGCGGATCACGTCCTCGCCCGCCTCCTGCACCGTGCCATGCTCGAGGAAGGCGGCCAGGTGGGCATGCTTCTGGTGCAGGAACGCCAGGAATCCAGCCCAGCCCTCTTCCGGCGCAGGGGTCGGGGCGGCAGCGGGGGGGACCGGGACGACCCCGACCTCGTTGAGTTCCTCCTCGTCGAGCACCGCGAGCAGTTCCGGTCCAGTGATCTCGGGCTGCCAGACCGGCTCGTCCGGCTCGGGGGAGACCGGGGCCAGCCACGTCGTCTCATCCGGCCGTGAACCCGCCTCCGCCAGGCCTTCGCGGCCCCGGGGGGGCGGTGGGTCTGCGTCACCCTCGGCGCCAGGGGCCTCCCGGATCGCGCCTGTCGGGCGCGCTGCAGGGCTCTGGGCCACCGGAAGGGCACCGGGGGGCGGAGAGCCAGAGGGGACGGACTCCATACCCGGCGTGCCGGGCGCCCGGGGCGGCGGAGCAGTACGCGTGGTCGGAGGCGGCGGGGTAACAGGCGCCGTCGGACGCGGCATGGAGGGCTGTGGCGCCAGCCGTTCCGTCGTATCGGGTTCCACCTCGATGGGCCGCATCCGCTGCACGGGGACGGGCGGGGGCTTCTCCGGCTGGCCCAGGGGGGGCGCGAACAGCCCGAGCTGGTTGCTCGGCGCCTCCTCCTCCGTCCCCTTCAGGCGGGCCTCGAGCGCCTCGAGCCGATCGAGCAGTTCCTCGATGTTCAGGATCGGGCGGAGCAACGCCATCCTGGCCAGGGCCATCTCGAGCACCCAGCGCGGATTGCCCGCCCGCGTCACGTCCTCACCCGCCCGGAAGAGAACCTGGAAGAGCGTCTGCAGCTCCTCGGGCGTGGCGCGGGCCGCCTGGGCCCGGAGCGTCTCGATCTCGTCCTCCGGGAGGTCCAGCAAGGCGGGGGTGTCCGGGAAGAGGCGGACCACCAGGAGGTTCCGGAACTGCTCCAGCAGCTCCTCCCAGAACCGCTTCATGTCGTGGCCCTGGCCGTGCACCTGATCCACCAGGGTCAGGACCCGAGGGGCATCGTGCGCGAGCACCGCCTCCGTCACGTCCAGGAGGCACCGCCGGTCCAGGACTCCGAGCACTTCCAGCAGCTGGGCCTCGTCGATCTCCTGCCCGCAGAAGGCGGCGAGCTGATCGAGCAGGCCCTGGGCGTCGCGCAGGCTCCCCACCGCCTCCCGGGCCAGCAGGTAGAGGCTCCCCTCGGTGATCGTCACCCCCTCGGACGCCGCGATGGCCCGGAGCCGCTCGATGATCAGGCGGGCCGGCAGCCGCCGGAAGTCGAAGCGCTGGCAGCGCGAGAGCACCGTGGGAGGGACCTTGTCGGCCTCCGTCGTCGCGAAGACGAAGGTGACATGGGCCGGGGGCTCCTCCAGCGTCTTCAGCAGGGCGTTGAAGGCCTCCTTGGTGAGCATGTGGACTTCGTCGATGATGTAGACCTTCCGGAGGCCGCGTGAGGGGAGGTACTTGATGTTCTCCCGCAGCTCCCGGACGTCGTCCACGCCCCGGTTGGACGCCCCGTCGATCTCCTGGACGTCCAGGGAAGAGCCCGCCGCGATGCCCCGGCAGGAGGCGCAGGAGCCGCATGGGGTCGGCG
>JACPFL010000305.1 GCA_016183025.1 Deltaproteobacteria bacterium
GATCTACTTGCTCGTGAAGTAGTCGGCGTTCTTCTGGATGTAGTCCTTCCACTGCTCCGGGAGGTCCGCCTCCGTGAAGATCGCCTGGGGTGGGCAGACCGGCTCGCAGGCGCCGCAGTCGATGCACTCGTTGGGGTCGATGTAGAGCATCTCCCGCTCCTCGAAATCCGGGTCGTTCTTGGTGGGGTGGATGCAGTCCACCGGGCAGACCTCCACGCAGGCCGTGTCCTTCACCCCGATGCAAGGCTCGGCAATAACGTAAGTCATCGCAGATCCTCCCCGTTAAGCAACTGAACTGGTCAGACCAGATCACTATCCTTCATGGAATCAAATCCTGTCAACGGAAAAATTGGCCGCAGAAGGGCTCGGGATCTGTGGGGTATGCCTGACTGCGGTCGCCGGGTTGAAAACGTGCGGAGCCCTCCAGTATGATGGCCCGGCGACATGGGAGGAGCATGGATGGCTGAGCAACCCTGGCACGTCCGGACGGCTGAGGAGGTGCTCCTGGCGCTGGGATCAAGCCGGCAGGGGCTGAGCAGTGCCGAGGCGGCCCGACGACTGGCCGAGCATGGCCCGAACCGCCTGCAGGAGGCCCCGGGCCCTCGTCCCTGGCAGATCTTCGTCGCCCAGTTCGCCAACTTCCTCATCGCCCTGCTGGTCATCGCCACCGTCGTCTCCGCCGTCCTGGGGGAATGGCTTGATGCGATCGTCATCTTCGCCATCGTCCTGGCCTCGGCCATCCTCGGCTTCGTCCAGGAGTACCGCTCGGAGCGGGCCCTGGAGGCCCTGAAGAAGATGACGGCCCCGGTCGCCCGCCTCCTGCGCGACGGGGAAGAGTCCGAGGTCCCGGCCGAAGGGCTGGTGCCGGGCGACCTCCTCCTGCTCGCGGCTGGCGACCGTGTCCCGGCGGATGCCCGTCTGGTGGAGAGCCCCGTGCTCAAGGTGGACGAGGCCGCGCTCACCGGGGAATCGGCCCCCGTCACGAAGCATTCTGGCCGTGTCCTCCCCCCTGAGACCGCGCTCGGCGACCGGGTCAACATGGTCTACACGGCCACGGTCGTCACCTACGGGCACGCGCGCGGGGTGGTGACCGCCACCGGGATGCAGAGCGAGTTCGGCAAGATCGCCCGGATGCTCCAGAGCGTCCAGGAAGAGCCCCCGCCCCTGGCCCAGAAGATGGACCAGATCGGCAAGCGCCTCGGCGTGGCCTGCCTGGCCATCTCCGCCGTGGTCGTGGGGCTGGGGCTGCTGCGCGGCCACCCGCTGCTGGAGATGTTCATCTGGGGGGTGAGCCTGGCCATCGCCGCCGTGCCCGAGGCCCTGGCCGCGGTGGTGACGGGCGCCCTGGCCATCGGCGTGCAGCGGGCCGCCCGGCGCAAGGCCGTGATCCGGCGCCTCCCCGCAGTGGAGACCCTCGGGTGCACCACCGTCATCTGCTCGGACAAGACCGGGACGTTGACCAAGAACGAGATGACCGTGCGCCGCCTCTACGTCAACGGGGCCCCGGTGGAGATCACCGGGGCCGGATACGAGCCGGTGGGCGAGTTCCGGTCCAACGGGACGTCGCTCAGCGCGGGCGCGGACGCCGGGCTCCGGGCCCTGCTGCTGGGGGCCGCCCTGTGCAACGATGCCCGGCTGGTGCAGCAGAACGGCCAGTGGCGTATCCAGGGCGATCCTACCGAGGGGGCCCTGGTCGTGGCGGCGGCCAAGGCCAACCTCCGCCTGGAGCAGCTCCACCCGGCCTACCCGCGCCTGGGGGAGGTCCCCTTCGAGTCCGAGCGCAAGCGCATGACCACCGTGCACCGGAGTCCGGAGGGCGAGGAGCTCGCCTTCGTCAAGGGCGCCCCCGAGTTGCTCCTCGAACGGTGTACCCACGCCCTGAGGGAGGGGGCGGTCGTGCCGCTGACCGAGGCCGACCGGCAGGCCGTGCTCCAGGCCAACGAGGCCATGGCTCGGGACGCCCTGCGGGTCCTCGGCGTGGCGCGGCGTCCGTACGCTATGCCCGCCGGCGGTGAGCTCGAGGCCGAGGCGGTCGAGCGGGACCTCACCTTCCTGGGGCTGCTCGGGATGATCGACCCGCCGCGCGAGGAGGTCCGGGAGGCGATCCGCGCGTGCCGCCGGGCGGGGATCCGGCCGGTCATGGTGACGGGCGATCACCGCCTGACCGCGACGGCCGTGGCGCGGGAGCTAGGGCTTCTGGCCGACGGCGGGCAGGCCGGCGACGCGCGCCATGTCCTGGAGGGGCGGGACCTGGACCGGCTGGGCGCCGAGGAGCTGGCGGCCCGGGTGGAGGACGTGGCGGTCTACGCCCGTGTCTCCCCGGAGCACAAGCTCAAGATCGTGGAGGCCTGGCAGGCGCGGGGGCACGTGGTCGCCATGACCGGCGACGGGGTCAATGACGCTCCGGCCCTGAAGCGCGCGGACATCGGCGTGGCGATGGGGATCACGGGGACGGAGGGCAGCAAGGAGGCCGCGGACATGGTCCTCCTCGACGACAACTTCGCCACGATCGCCGCGGCCGTGGAGGAAGGGCGCCTGATCTACGACAACATCAAGAAGTTCCTCACCTTCCTCCTCTCAGCCAACATCGGGGAGGTGCTGCTCCTGGGTGTGGCCGGGTTCGTCGGGCTCCCCCTGCCGCTCCTGGCGCTGCAGATCCTCTGGGTCAACCTGACCACCGACGGC
>JACPFL010000307.1 GCA_016183025.1 Deltaproteobacteria bacterium
GGACGTCCGCCGCCCGGGCGTCGCGGCGGTAGAGCGTGTTGACGACCACGACCGGCGGCAAGCCCTCCTCGAGGGCCTTGCGCAGGACGAAGCGGGTCTGGGGCAGGGGGCCCTCGGAGGCGTCCACCAGCAGGAGCACGCCGTCCACCATCTTCAGGGTGCGCTCGACCTCCCCCCCGAAGTCCGCATGCCCCGGGGTGTCGACGATGTTGATCTTCACCTTCCCGTAGCGCACGGCCGTGTTCTTGGCGAGGATCGTGATCCCCTTCTCGCGCTCGAGGGTGATCGAATCCAGCACGCGCTCGGGGACCTCCTGGTTCTCGCGGAAGATCCCGCTCTGCCAGAGCATGGCGTCCACCAGCGTCGTCTTGCCATGGTCCACGTGGGCGATGATGGCGATGTTCCGGAGGTCCGCGCGGGTGCCGGGCATGGGCTGTCCTGTCGGTCGAGACATGGCGGCTGGGGTGCAAGGGGCGGGGGCGGGCCAGGGCCCCCGCCGTGGGCCTAGCGGCGACGGCGGGCGGGCCGTCCCTGGGTGTACCAGCCCCGGCCGTAGCCCGCCTCGCTGCCGTCGTTCACCGCCTGGGCCGCGAGACGGTCCACACGGGGGTAGGCCTCGTGGGTCGATGGCCCGGGGGCCCGGCGCTCGCCGGCGCCGTCAGCGCCGAAGCGGCGGACTTCCCCGTACCGGGGGGCTGACTTCTGGGCGACCGGCCCGGCCGGCGGCTCAAACCCTGACACGACCACCCGGGGCAGCTCCAGCCCTCCGTACCACTCGATCTCCCCGATCATCTGCTCCTCGTCGGGGGCCATCAGCGTGATCGCGTGCCCGACATGCCCCCAGCGGGCCGTGCGGCCGGCGCGATGGACGTACTCCTCGGGGCTGCCCGGGATATCGAAGTTGATGACGTGGGAGATCCCCTGGATGTCCAGCCCCCGGGAGGCCAGGTCGGTGGCCACCAGGATCTTCACGCGGCCCTCCTTGAACGCCGCCAGGGCCTTCTCCCGCTGTTTCTGGGGGCGGTCGGAGTGGAGCGCGGCGGCCGTGAAGCCGTGTCGCTCGATCGAGGCTGCCAGGTTGTCGGCCCCGCGTTTCGTCCGGGTGAAGATGAGCACGGTCTCCACCTTCTCCTGCTGGAGGAGATGCCGGAGCAGCGCCCGCTTCCGGGGGCCGGCCACCGGGTGGACCACGTGTGTGATCCCCTCGGCCGGGGCCGCCCGCCGCCCCACCTCCACGGTCACCGGGTCCGTCAGGGCCTCAGAGGCCAGGAGCTGGATCTCCGGCGGGATGGTGGCCGAGAAGAGCATGGTCTGGCGCCGCTTCGGGAGGTGGCGGAGGATCCGGTGCAGGTCCGGGGCGAAGCCCATGTCGAGCATCCGGTCGGCCTCGTCGAGGACGAAGATCTGGACGCTGTCGAGCTTCAGGTGGCCCCGCTCGTGGTGGTCCAGCAGGCGCCCCGGGGTGGCCACGACGAGGTCCACGCCCCGGCGCAGCTTCTCGGTCTGGGGGGTGAGGGGGACGCCCCCGTAGAGCACCGCGCAGCGGAGGCGGGTGAAGCGTCCGTACTCCCGAACCATGGCCCCGATCTGGGCGGCCAGCTCCCGGGTGGGTGTCAGGACCAAGGCCCGGAGCCCGATCCCCCCGCGGAGCCGCTGCAGGATGGGCAGGACGAAAGCCCCGGTCTTGCCGGTGCCGGTCTGGGCACAGCCAATGACGTCGCGACCGCCGAGGGCGACGGGGATGGCCTCGTGTTGGATGGGGGTTGGGGTGGTGTGGCCTATCGCCTTGATCCCACGAAGGATTTCAGGGGCGAGGCCGAACTCGGCAAATGACATACTGCTCCTTTCGTGTGGCCCGCTAACCGCATTCGTGAAGGCTGGGGACTTCAGGAAGAGGTATCGCGGCTGGCACCTGGTGGCGGGCCTATCCCGCCGTGGGGTCTCTCATCTCTTGAAAGGCACAATACAGGATTCCCTTGAAAACAGCAAGAGTTTTTCATCTCTCGGCCTCCCCCCCGTGACGGAGGCCGGCGCAGGGAGCTGAGGGGGGGTGGAGCGCGATCGTGGGGATGGTCAGCCCTAACAGCTCCCATGGCGAGCGCGGCCTCCCGGGACTGGTCCCAACGGAGTCCGTGGGTCCGTGCTCTCCGCGGCTCGTGTCTTGCACTCCTCCCTTCACACTTTGCGGCGGACTATGCAGGAGCCGAATGGCCATGCCATGGCGGTTGCGGCGATTTCCCGCGGGGTCTGAATGGGTTACTGAACAGGATAGGGCCTGGAAGGCCAGGGTCCCGAGGACTGGCAGGCTCCGGCGCAGTCAGGTGCTGCCACCACTGTCGGAGAGCCCCGTTGCCCAGGGGCCGTGGCTGCCAATTTGTCGGGCCGGCTGAGCAGACCTCTGGCTGAACCACGCGGGGAGCGTCAGCGTGCTTGAGATCCGGTGGCATGGGCGAGGAGGGCAGGGGGCGGTCACAGCGGCCCGCCTGGTGGCCGCGGCGGCCCTCCGCGAAGGGAAGTGCTTCCAGGCTTTTCCGGAATATGGCCCGGAGCGCCGGGGGGCCCCCCTCATGGCCTACACCCGTTTGGGCGAGCGCCCCATCACGGTCTTCTCCCAGGTGCGGGAGCCGGACGTGATCGTCGTGCTCGACCCCACCTTGCTGCGGGAGCCCGGGCTCACCCGAGGGCTCAAGGCTGATGGACTGGTGGTCGCCAACTTTCCCGGACCTCCTGAGACGGTGCGCAGGGGACTGGGGCTCACGGGCCGCCGGTTCTGGACCGTGGACGCCTCGCGGATCGCGATGGAGTGCTTCGGCAAGGCGGTGTCGAACACCCCGATGATCGGGGCCCTGCTCCGGGTGCTGCCGCTGCTCTCGGTGGAGAGCGTGCTCGCGGAAGTGCGGGAGAGCTTCGCCCGGGAGTTCGCCCCCGGGGTGGTTGAGGGGAACCTCCGGGCCATCGAGCGGGCCTACCGGGAGGTCCAGGGCGAGGAGGAGCGGGTTGCCGGGCCGTCGGGGCAGATGGCGGAGGTCAGCGAGGCGGGGTCCATGGAGGGCCGGGCCGAGGAGACATCCTGGGAGGAGACCCCGTGGGGCGGCCTGATTCCCGGGGCGCCGACGGCCGGCCGGTACGTGACCGGGAACTGGCGCACCCGACGCCCCGTGCTCGACCTCGAGACCTGCATCCAGTGCTACCTCTGCTGGCTCTTCTGTCCCGACACCGCCATCCAGCTCAAGGAGGCCCGGGTCGTGGGGGTGCACGAGCTGCACTGCAAGGGGTGCGGGATCTGCGCCATGGAGTGCCCGGTCTTCGCCATGCGGATGGTCGAGGAGCGTCCGGATGGGCGCGCGTAAGGTCCTCGCGCTGACCGGGAACGAGGCCGCGGCCTATGCCATGCGGCAGCTCCGCCCCGATGTGGTGGCCGCCTACCCCATCACCCCCCAGACCGACGTCGTGCAGGCCTTTGCCACGTTCGTCCACGGGGGGGTGGTGCCCACCGAGTTCGTCCCGGTCGAGAGCGAGCACAGCGCCATGAGCGTGTGCGTGGGGGCCGCGGCCGCGGGCGGGCGCGTCATGACCGCCAGCTCGTCCCAGGGGATCGCCCTCATGGCGGAAATGCTGCTGGTCGCGTCCGGCAACCGGCTGCCGATCGTCATGGCCGTGGCCGCCCGCTCCCTGTCGGCGCCCATCAACATCATGTGCGACCACTCGGACGTGATGCTGGTCCGGGACGCCGGGTGGCTGCAGCTCTTCTGCACGGACGCCCAGCAGGTCTACGACACGACCATCCAGGCCGTCCGGATCGCCGAGCACCTCGAGGTTCGCCTCCCGGTCATGGTCTGCTACGACGGCTTCATCACGAGCCACGCCCTGACCCCGGTGGAGGTGCTGGAGGACGCGGAGGTGCAGGCCTTCGTGGGCTCGTACCGGGCGGTCGCCCCGCTCCTGGACGTCGAGCACCCGGTGACCTATGGGGCGATGGACCTCCGGGACTACTTCTTCGAGCACAAGCGCCAGCAGGCCGAGGCCTTCTCGCGGGCCGCAGACGTGGTGACGGAGGTCGGCGCGGGGTATGGCGCGCTGACGGGGCGGGCCTACGGGCTCCTGCAGGCGCACCGGCTGGAGGACGCGGAGCTGGCCGTGGTGGCGCTGGGCTCCACGGCGAGCACGGCCCTCGGCGTCGTCGACGACCTGCGGGGGGAAGGGGAGCGAGTGGGCCTGCTCCACC
>JACPFL010000053.1 GCA_016183025.1 Deltaproteobacteria bacterium
CCCGATCCCGGAGGACGAGAGTGATCTCCACGGCCGTGGGCAGGGTCTTGGTCGTGCGGGAGTCCCAGGCCCGCTGCCAGTCTCGCCCATCGAAGTGGCGGACGCGGAGGCTTTCGACCCGTTCGGCCACCTCCACGGCCATCCCGCCCTCCAGCGGGTTGTCGTCGATGTGAACATCTTCCCGCCGCAGCAGCACGCGGCGTTCCTCCCGCCGGTCGAACTGGGGGGCATAGCCGATCTCCGCCTGGTCCACCCCGGACCCCTGCTGGTCAGCCGGGTCCAGGGAGACAAAGTGAAGGGCGTCCCAGGGCTGGCCGTCCAGGTCCCCCTCGATGCCGACGAAGGCCGCCTGCTTGTTGTACGGAGGGAGGGTGGCCGCCTGGAGCTCGCGCGTCATCCGGTCAAGCAGCGCCCGCGCCACCTGGTAGGTCTCCAGGCGCCCCTCCACGGTCTCCTTCACCTGAACGCTCCGGACCAGCGAGGTGTAGATGATCGAGACGATGATCCCGAGCAGGGCCAGGGACAGCAGCACCTCGACCAGGGTGAAGCCGGCCCGTGAGGGCGATCGGCACGCAGGGCCGCCGCTCACGGGACCCTCGTCGGCGGGGCAGTCGCCGCGCCGCCGGCCTGAGGAGCGCCCCCGGCGGCGCCGGGCTGTCCGGGGCTCGCCGCCAGCCCATCGCGGTAGCGGTAGAGGGCCAGGGTGAAGGCCTCCTGCCGGGCGCCCGTCCGCCAGGAGACCGTCACCTGGAGCTGCTCCACACCCGGAAAGGGGCTCGGCGACACCTCGGCCCGGTACCGGAACCCTGGAAACTCCTCCGCCTCCGCCTCGAGATCGGTGAGCGTGCCGGCCCGGAGCGCCCCCATCTTCTCCTGGGCCAGCAGGCCGGCGATCGTGACGTTCTTGGCGGTGACGTTGTGCTGGAGCGCGGCATGCTGCCCCTGGAGCACCGCCACGAGGGCCAGCGCGAGGATCGCCAGCGCGATCATGATCTCCAGGAGGGTGAACCCCTGGCTACGGCTGGCTGGTCGGCGTGAGGGGGACATAGCGGTCAAAGACCCTGGGCCGGGCGGCGAAGGGGAGGATGAGCACGGTCTGCTCGTGCCCTCGGCCGTCCTCCAGGTGGATGGCGGTGGGCTCGGCCCACCCTGCGGGCGTGAACCGGGTGACGATCTCCCCTTCGGTCACGCTCCCCTGCCGGGGCGTGGTCACGTCCCGGAACCGGACCCCGCCTGGCAGGCCCGTGCGGCGCAGGACCGGATCCGGCACCTCCCGGGCCTCCTGCCCCTGCTGGCGCGTGATCCAGTACTCCCGGCGGTCGAGGTCGTAGTGGAGGCGGAAGACGCTCTGCTCGGTGACCGCGCGCGCGGCCAGGTACCGGACGGCGGTGGCCAGCTCCCGGGACGCCCGCCGCAGGTTGGCCTCGGTGAGAGAGAGCAGCCGAGGGACCGCGACGACCAGCCCCAGCCCCACGATGGCCAGGACCACGACCAGCTCGATCAGCGTGAACCCCGCTGGCCTCCGGGGCACGGAGCGCCGCCTAGTCCAGGTTCCAGCTCTGCGCATCGGCATTCTTCCCGTCGCCACCCGGCTGGCCGTCGGCCCCGTAGGAGATGAGGTCGTACTCCCCCTGCTGGCCGGGGCTCAGGTACACGTAAGGGTTCCCCCAGGGGTCTGGCGGGACCTTGTCGAGGTACCCGCCCTCCTTCCAGTTGGGGGGGATCTGGCCGACGGTGGGCTTGGTCACGAGGGCCTGGAGCCCCTGGTCGGCGGATGGGTAGAAGCCGTTGTCCAGCTTGAACAGGTCCAGGGCCGCCATGAGGCTCCGCATCTGGATCTTGGCCTTGGTGCGGCGGGCCTCCTCCGGTCGGGAGAGGAGCTTGGGCATGATGACCCCGGCCAGGATCCCCAGGATCACCAGCACCACCATGATCTCGATCAAGGTGAATCCCGCGCCACCCCGGGGCGCGAGGCGGAACCGGTCGTGCATTCGTGGGGCCTCCACTAACGGATGATCTGGTTGATCTCCATGATGGGGAGGAGGATGGAGAGGACCACGAACCCCACCACCGCGCCCATCATCAGGATCATGACGGGCTCCAGGAGCGAGGTGAGCCCGGCGATGGCCGTCTCCACCTCGTGCTCGTAGGCCTCCGACACCTTCATCAGCATCCCTTCGAGGTCTCCGCTGCGCTCCCCCACGGCGATCATGTGGGTCAGGAGCGGCGGGAACAGCCCGCTCCGCTCCAGGGGCCGGGCCAGTTCCTCCCCGCGGCGCACGGCCTCCTGGGCCTCGGCCACGGCCCTGGCGAGCACCGTGTTGCCCACGATGGCCCGGGCGATCTCCAGGGCCGGCATGAGCGGCACCCCGCTCGCGAGCAGGGTCCCGAGCGTCCGGGCGAACCGGGCCACGGCCACCATCCGGATGACTTTCCCGAAGACCGGGAGCTTCAGCAGCCAGCGGTCCACCAGGGCCGCGCCCTCAGCGGTGCGGGTGAACTGCCGGAGCGCGACGCCGGCGCCCAGGGCGGCCAGGACGAGGAGCCACCAGAAGTCCCGCAGGACCTGGCTCACCCCGATGAGGATGGTCGTAGGCAGGGGGAGGGCCTGGTGCAGGTCACGGAAGATCTGGGTCACCTGGGGCACGACGTAGGCCATCAGGAAGGCCAGGATCCCCAGGCCGATGATGGTCATGAGCACCGGGTACGCCAGCGCGGCGCGCAGGCGGTTGCGCAGGCGGAGCTGCCCCTCCAGGTGGTCGGCCAGCCGCGCGAAGATCAGGTCGAGACTGCCGCCGGTCTCGCCGGCCCGGACCATGTTGACGTACAGGGGAGAGAAGGCCTGGGGGTGGAGCTCCAGCGACGTGGCCAGAGGCTGCCCCTCGCGTACCCGCTCCCGCACCTGGGCCAGGATGCGCTGGAGCCGCGGCTGTTCGGTCTGCTCGATCAGCGCGCCCAGCGCCTCGGTGAGCGGCAGGGCCGCCCGGAGCAGGGTGGCCATCTGCCGGGTGAGCAGGGTCAGGTGCTGGAGCTGCACCCCGCGCACCAGGGAAGCCACCAGCCGGCCGCCCGTCCGCGCCCTCGCGTCTTCCTCGAGGACCTCCGTAGGGAAGACCCCCACCTTCCGCAGCTTCTGACGGGCGGCCTGGGGGGTCTCGGCGTCGATGACGCCGTGGGCCTCTTTCCCCTTGACCGTGAGCCCGGTGTATTCGAAGACCGCCACGCCCGCCTCTTATCCCTATCGTACCGCCTGGAACGCCACGGTCCCCTCGAGGCGACGGAGCCTCACCAGGTGGTACGGCTGCGTGAGGGCCTGGGGCACCAGGTCCCCAGGCGATGGGGCTCGCTCCCGGTACTGGACCGCGATCCCCTCAGATCCCTGCTCGATCCGAATGATCTCGATCTCGAACCCGCCGGTGCGCTGCTCCCCCGCAAACACCCCCACCACCATCTCGCGCGAGAAGTCCACCGGGGGGACAGGGGGCACGGGCATCAGGCGGGCGGTATGCTCGCTCCACAGCCGGGCCCAGGCTCCCTGGTCGCGGATCACCGCCCGGGTCGCCGTGGTAATGCCGCTGGACGTGCCCTGGGCGATCGTCGCAAATGGCACGCTGCCCTCCCGCCAGCCGAGGGCCACCAGGGAACCCCAGCATCCCAGGACCACCAGGAGGAGCGCCCGGCGCATGCCCCCGGGCTACTCCGCCTCGTCCTGGGTGACCCGGAGCACCTCCTCGACGGTGGTGAGCCCCTCCTGGACCTTCCGGGCCCCGTCCTCGCGCAGCACGATCATCCCCTGGCCGATGGCCTCCCGGCGGATGCTCGCCGCGTCAGCCCGCCGGGCGATGAGCGCGCGGATGGCGTCGCTCACCAGGAGCAGTTCGTAGATGGCCGTGCGGCCGCGGTATCCGGACTGCAGGCACTTGGCGCACCCCGCGCCGCGGTAGAACCGGAGGCCGTCCTGGGCCCGGAGCCCCAGCTCGGCCACCTCCTCAGGGGAGGGGCGGTACTCAACCCGGCACTCCGGGCAGACCAGGCGGACCAGGCGCTGCGCGATGATCCCGTTCAGGGAGGAGGAGACCAGGTAGGGCTCGATCCCCATGTCGAGCAGCCGCGTCAGGGCACCGGCGGCATCGTTGGTGTGCAGGGTGCTGAAGACCAGGTGCCCGGTGAGCGAGGCGTGGATGGCGATCTCCGCCGTCTCCGGGTCCCGGATCTCGCCCACCATGATGATGTCGGGGTCCTGGCGCAGGATGGAGCGGAGCCCGTTGGCGAAGGTGAGCCCCACCTTGGGGGTGACCGGGATCTGCCCCACCCCCATGAGCTGGTACTCGATCGGGTCCTCGATGGTGATGATGTTCTTCTCGGGGGAGTTGATCCGGCTCAGGGCCGCATAGAGGGTGGTGGTCTTGCCGCTGCCCGTCGGGCCGGTCACCAGCAGGATCCCGTTGGGGCGCTGGATCAGGCGGAGCAGGTGCTTGAGCCGGTCCCCGGCGAACCCGATCTGCTCCAGGTCCAGGAGCAGGTTCAGCTTGTCGAGCAGCCGCAGGACCACGCGCTCTCCGAAGGCCGTCGGGACGATCGAGATCCGGATGTCGATGTCCCGCCCGGCGATCTTGATCTTGATCCGGCCGTCCTGCGGGAGCCGCTTCTCCGCGATGTCCAGCCCGGCCATGACCTTGATCCGCGCGACGATGGGGGCGTGGAAGCGCCTTGGCGGGGCGGCGAGCTGGTAGAGCATGCCGTCGATCCGGTAGCGGATGGCCAGCTCCCGCTCGAACGGCTCGACGTGGATATCGCTGGCCCGATCCTTCACCGCCTGGAACAGGAGCGAGTTGACGAACTTGATGACCGGGGCCTCATCCGCGGCCTCCAGCAGGTCCTGGGGCTCCTCGAGCTCGCTGGCCACCGCGTCCAGGGCCTCCACATCGAGCTCCCCCATCCGCTCCCCGGCCTCGGAGCCGCGCTCGTAGACCCGGTTGATGGCGGTCAGGATGGCCCGGGGCGGGGCGATCAGGGGGCTCACCGGCGCGCCCAGGAGCACGGCCAGGTCGTCCAGGGGCGGCAGGTCGCAGGGGTCGGCCGTGGCCGCCAGGATCCGCAGGCCGTCCCGGCGCAGGGGGAGCAGGGAGTGCTTCTTGGCGAACGTGATGGGGACCCGGGCCGTGAGCTGGGGGTCCAGCTCCCCGTCCGGGATCTCGTGCAACACCGGCACCCCGAGCTGGGCGCCCAGGGCCTCGAGCAGATCCCCCTCCCGGATGACCTTCTGCTCCAGGAGGATCTCCCCGATCCGCCCTCCCCGCTCGCGCTGGATCCGGAGCCCCTCGGCCAACTGCTCGGGGGTCAGGGCGGAGCGCTCCAGCAGGAGCTCACCGAGACGGCGGCGCTTCGCCATGGGCTCAGGGGAGATTCACCGCGGCGTTGCCGAGGAGCTGGTAGCGGGACCGTTTGATCGCGCCCCGCTCGCCATAGACCATCGCGCGGCGCTCGCGGCTGAAGGCATCCATGCCCCGCTGCTTCTCCTCCGTGATCTGCGCGATGTCCGTCGGCTCGCGCACGATGTGCGGGGTGAGGAAGATGAGGAGGTTCGTCTTGGTGTCGCGCTTTTCCTTGCTCTTGAAGAGCCAGCCGAGGACCGGGATGTCGCCGAGCACCGGGACCTTCTTCTCGGTCTCGGTGGTGTCATCCCGGAGCAGGCCCCCGATGACCACGGTCTGCTGGTCGCGGACCACCACCGTCGTCTTGGCCGCCCGCTTCGTCGTCGTCGGGCCCACCTGCGTGGCGGGGAGCAGGGGGTTGTCCTTCAGGGCCGAGATCTCCTGGGCGATCGTGAGCTTGACGTGATCGCCCTCGTTGATCTGGGGGGTGAGGCGCAGGGTGAGCCCCACGTCCTTGCGCTCGATGATGGTCTGGCTCACGCCCCCCGTGGTCAGGCTCTGGCCCGTGATGAAGGGGACGTTGTCCCCCACCACGATCTCCGCCTCCTGGTTGTCACTGGTGAGCAGGTGCGGCGTGGAGAGGACGTTGACGTCCTGCTCGGTCTGCAGCGCCCGGAGCAGGGCCCCGATGTTGAGGAACTCCTGGCCGCGGAAGGTGAAGGTCCCCCGGAGGATCCCCACGGCCAGGCCGCTCAGGGCGAAGGGGTTCGTGGCGGCGCCCGAGATCCCCCCGAAGTCTGTCCCGCCGGTGATCCGGGTGCCGGTGTCCGTCGGGCTCACCGGGAGCCGGAACTCGATCCCGAGCTCCTTGGTCTTCTCGAGGCTGATCTCCATGATGGCCGCCTCGACGTAGACCTGGCGCCGCCGCATGTCGAGCTTCTTGATGATCTCCTTCAGGGTTTCGTAGTCCTGGGGTGAGGAGACGATGATGAGGGCGTTCGTGGCCTTGTCGGCCGTGATCCGGATCTCCTCGCCCAGCTCGCCCAGGCCGCGCTCGGTGGCCTCTTCGGGGGAGGGCGCAGCCGCTGGGGAGGGGGCTGGCGGGGCCCCCGGGACCGGCAGCCGCGGGACGCCCGGCGGGAGCGGGGGTGGCGCAGGCGGCCCCGGGCGCGGCGGCCGGGCCACCTCCTCGGCGCGGCGGGCGCGTGCCCGCTGGGTCAGTTCGACCAGCACCTTGGCCAGGGATTCCGCGTCGGCGTTCTCCAAGTAGTACACATTGATCCGGCTGGGGCCCTTCGGGGCCTCCACGTCCAGGCGCTCCACCAGAGTCCGGAGCTCCTGGATGGTGGGCTGGTTCCCCAGGACGATCAGGGCGTTGGTGCGCTGATCGGGGATGACCTTGGTCAGCTCGGCCGGGAGGGGCGGCGGGGCCGGGGCGCCCGGCACCGGGGGCACGCGCATCCGAGCCTGCCGCTGGGTGAGCAGCGTCACCACGGTCTTGGCCACCGATTCCGCGGTCGCATACCGGAGCGGGATGACCTCCACCTGCTCCCGGTAGCGCTCCACGTCGAGGTCGCTGACGATCTTCAGGAGCCGCTCGATGTTCGAGCCGGTGTCGGTGATGATCAGGGTGTTCGTGGGCGGGTAGGCCGTGATGCTCGATTCGCGGGGGACCAGGGGCGCCAGCAGGCCGACCATCTCGCCGGCCGCCACGTTGCGCAGGGGGACGAGCCGCGTCATATAGCTGTCGCTGGGGGGTGGCGGCGGGGCGGTCTCCGTGACGGTCTGGAGGCTCGACTGCCGCGCCTCCCGGATCGGGATGATCTTCAGGGCCTTGCCCACGGGCACGGTGGTGTACCCCTTGAACAGGAGCACCGACTCGAAGACGTGATAGGCCTCGTCCACCGTGATCCGGGTGGGGGAGAGGATGGTGACCTTGCCGGTCACCTTCTCGTCCAGGATGAAGTTCTTCCGGGTCAGCTCGCTGAAGAACTTCACGACGGTCTGGAGGTCGACGTCCTTGAAGTCCAGGGAGATGAGGGGCTGCGCCGGCTGCGTGGGTGGGGCCGGAGCCCCCGGCATGGGCCCCCGTGGCGGCTCGGCCGGCGCGGGGGCGCCGGGCACGGGCTGGGCCGCGGCCCGGCCGCGCTGCTGGGCGGCTGCGGGGAGGGGCACCAGCCCCTGGGCGGCCAGGAGCAACGCGATCAGCCCCGCCAGCAGGCGCCCGGAGCCGATGATCCCCATTCACCGCACCTCGTAGCGCAGGGTTCGGGGCTGGCTGCCGCGCACGAGATCCACGGTCACGACCTTCTCGTCCTTCAGCTCGCTCAGCACCTGGAAGGCCTTCTCGGGGCTGCTCACATCCACGCTGTTGATCCGTTTGATGACGTCCCCCTCCTGCAGCCCGATCCGCTGGTAGAGACTCC
>JACPFL010000063.1 GCA_016183025.1 Deltaproteobacteria bacterium
GAGCACGAGGTAGTCGCGCACGAGCATCTTCTCGGTGACGCTCTCGTAGTCGGTCTCGGGGGTCACCTTGATGATCTCGTGGACCCTCCGGAAGAGCCGGAACTCGTGGCCGAGGTGGAGGTCGACGGAGGCCGGCCCGACGGCTGCCGGGTCGAACGGATCGATGACGATGTGACCGCGGGCGATCTCATCCAGGATCTCGTCATGCGTCAGCACGCTCATCGCACCCCTCCTGCCAGCCGGCCTCTTCCGGCACCCCGCGTCACCGACCCACCGGCCGTCGCGTCCTTCCCGACCGGATTCTGCCCGCCCGCCCATCCGGCAGCAAGCGGAATCAACCCCCGCGATGCCCCCGCGGCGACCGCTCGACCCCCAGGGATGGCTTGACGGCGGGGCAAGGGCGGATTTACTGTCCCCATGTTAGACCGTGGGCCGCCCCGAGGGGCTGGACTACGTGGGGCTGCACCACATCGGCTTCTGGGTGGAGTCGCTGGACGAGGCCGAGGGGAGGCTGAAGGCGCACGGCGTGCCGCTCTTCGTGGATCGGCCGCCAGCCGAGCGGGGCGGGGGCGCCTTCTTCGAGATCAAGGTCAAGGACCCGAACGGGGTCATCGTGGACCTGAACAACGGGGGCTGGGTGGGGGCCAAGCCATGAGCCGACAGACGGCGACGCGGGCGCTGCTGGCGATCGGCCTGTTGGGGCTCCCCCTGGGGGAGGGGCTCAGGCCGGCCTGGGGGCAGCGCCTCGAGCGGATCACGATCGGGGTGCCGACGAAGAACTTCCTCTACTGGCCCCTGTACATGGCCCAGAGCCGCGGTCTGTTCGAGCGGGAGGGGCTGCACGCCGACATCGTGGTCATGCGGAGCAACCTCATGATCGCGGCCCTGATGGCGGGGGAGCTGGCCTACACGGGATCGGCCGCCTCGGCCATGATGGCCACGGCCCAGGGCCTCCCCATCCGTACGGTCTTCGTCCTGGCCGTGCGCCCGACCCTGAGCGTCATCGTCTCCCCGCAGGTGCAGGGCGGACGGGACCTGAGGGGGCGCTCCATCGCGATCTCGGCCAAGGGCTCGATCACGGATGCCGTCGCGAGGGAGACCGCCCGTCACTACGGCCTGGACCCCGACCGTGACATCCGCACCGTGGGGCTCGGCGCGCAGAGCGAACGCCTGGCCGCCCTCGCCTCGGGAGCAGTGGCGGGTGCTGTGCTCGACCCGCCCGTGGACCTCATCGCGCTCAAGCAAGGGTTCAGGCGGCTGATCTGGGCCGGGGAGATCCTGGAGGCCCCGCAGGCCGGACTGGCGACCTCGGACCGGAAGATCCGGGAGCAGCCGCAGCAGGTGCTCCGCACCGTGCGGGCGCTCCTGCAGGGACTCCGGTTCGTGCGGACCCAGCGGGAGGAGGCCGTCCGGAGCCTGATGGCCGACTTCAAGGTGGACCGGGCCACGGCGGAGACCAGCTACGACCTCGTCATCCGAGCGATGAGCGAGGACGGGAGCGTCGGGGTCCAGGCCCTCCGCAAGGCGATCGAGCTGGCCCGGGCCCAGCGGCCGGTGCCGGAGACGATGGAGCCTGCCCACCTTGTGGACTTCCGCTTCTTGCGGGAGGCCGCAGCCAAGCTGACCCCCTGACCCGCTGGGCTCCCTGCGCCCCCAGTGGACCAGAGCAGGCTCCGATTCCTGGTGGGCTCCGCCGACCGCAGGAGGCGCTCCATGTCGACGTCGAGGCTCAGGTCGTCCGTCTGGGCCGGGCTGCTCGGTCCGCTCATCCTGGCGGTGGCCGTGGCCGCGCAGGCCGGCGAGCCGCGCCCGGGCTTTCTCCCTGGTGAGCTACTCCCCGACGAGGGGGCGGACCATCTCCCGCCGGGGTCCCGAGGAAGCTACCGGACCGACCCTCCAACGTCCGGTCCTCACTCGCGGTCTCCAGCGCGGGCCGGGTTCTATACGAAGGCCCCGCCCGTGGAAGAGATCGTCCACAGCCTCGAACATGGCAACATCGTTATCTACTACAATCCAGCGACCGTCCGAGGGGCCGACCTGCAGAAGCTCAAGGCGCTGGCCGAGCGCTACTCCGGGCACTGGGACGGCGTGCTGGTGGTGCCTCGCCAGGACCGGCAGTACCCGGTCATCGCGACCGCCTGGCGCCGGTGGCTGCGCCTGAAGCGCTTCGACGAGGAGGCCCTGAACCAGTTTGTGGAGGCGTTCCGGGGGCGGGGCCCGGAGAACCCCGTGCGCTGACCGCCCGCCGGCCCCGGGGAGGGCCGGCTTCACTCCGTCGTGATCGCCCCCTCCATCCCCGGTCAATCCTTGAATTTGGGGAGGATGTACTTGGCGATGAGGTCGAGCTGCTCGAGCTCTTCGGAGACAGGCCCCAGGACCATGTACTCCGCGCCCGCCTTCCGCAACTCCTCGATCCGCTCGCACATCCCGTCGATCAGCCCCAGGAAGTACGACTCCTGCAAGTGCTCGAAGGTGCGATGGGTCCCCATCGTCTGCTCGAAATGGGGCCGCTGCCTGCGCAGCGCCTCCTCCTTGTTGTTCGTCTCGACGATGTAGAGGAACTGCACGCAGCCGAGCTTCAGCGTCTTGGGGTCCCGGCCCTGTTGGGCCACGTACTCCCGCGCCTTCTTGAGGTCCTGCAACACCCGCTCGTGGCTCCCGGAGTTCCGGACCAGGAAGGCGTCGGACTTCGCGATCCGGCGCAGCACGGAGGGGGCGAGGTAGTCCCTGTCCGGGGAGAGCTCGGTGGGGATGCGGGAGCCGCCCGCGACCCAGATCTCCGGCATCTTCGGGGGGAGCGGCTCGATCGTCACGTCGTTGAACTGGAAGAATCGGCCGTGGAAGGAGACGTGCTCCTCGGTGAGCAGGCGTCGCACGGCCTCCACGATCTCGTCGGTGCGGGCGCCGCGGTCGCGGATGGTGGTCCCCATCACCTCGAACTCCCGCTCGTACCAGCCGGGGCCGATCCCGAAGATGTAGCGTCCCTTCGACAGGTAGTCGAGGGTAGCGATCTCCTTGGCGAGCAGGACCGGGTGGCGGATCGGGACGACCAGGATGCCGGTCCCCAGCTTGACGCGGGTCGTGCAGGCGGCCACGTGGGCCAGCACCGACATGGGCTCCAGCCAGGAGACCCCGTAGAGCCCGGGGGCGTGCAGGAGGTGGTCGATGACCCAGAGCGAGTCGAAGCCCAGCGCCTCGGCCTTCTGGGCGCTCGCCCGCAGCAGGTCGGAGTTCTTGTAGTCCATCCGGGGGTAGGAGAAGGATGCGAGCCAGATCCCGAACTTCATCGTGTGCCTCCGTTTCCGCGCTTCAGCCGGTATCGGTCGCGCTCCTTCAGCCAGCGCAGGAGCTTACGGTCCCGTTCGCGTAGAAGCGCCTGTTGATTCTCGCCGTGGTAGTCGTGGAAGCCCCTGCCGCTCTTCAGCCCCAGCTCGCCTCGCTCCACGCGGTCGCGCACACAGCCGGGGAGCTCGCCTGAAGAGGTCAGCAGAGGGAACATATGTTGCCAGACCCGCCTGAACGTGTCGAGCCCGCCGAAGTCGGCCACCTCCATGATGTCCAGCACCGGCAGCCGCAGGGCGATGGCCTCGCGCATGACGGCATCGATCTCCGCCGGGCCCACCACGCCCTGGTTGATGAGGGCCAGCGCCTCCCGGAACAGGGCCGACTGCAGCCGCACCCCGATGAACCCGGGGACGAAGGCCTTCATGGTCACAGGGGTCCGCCCGAGCTCGCGCATCAGGGTCTCCGTGGCCCGGATCGCCTCCGCGGAGGTTTGGGGGCCGGGCACCACCTCGACCAACGGGATGAGGTGAGGCGGGTTCCAGAAGTGCGCGATGATGAGACGGGCCGGGTTGGGGAAGCTCGGGGCCAGCTCATAGATGTTGAGGCCCGAGGTCGTGCTGGCGACCAGCGCGTCCGGCCCCACGGCGTGGCCCATCGCCGCGTAGACCCCCCGCTTGATCTCCGGGTCCTCCGTGACCGCCTCCATCACGAACTCGGCGCCCCGGACCGCCTCCGTCAGATCCTGCGTGGCCCGGATGCGATCCAGCGCGGCCTTGGCCTCCGAGGTGGTCAGGAGTTGTTCGTCGGCGAACAGGTCCAGGCCGGCCCGGATCCGCTCGCGGGCGCGAGTGAGCGTCTCGGCGCGCCGGGCATGCAGGGAGACCTGCACCCCGGCGTGGGCGAGGAGCTGCCCGATGCTCGCCCCGATGGTGCCCGCCCCGATCACCGCCGCGGTGCGAACCATTGTGCTCGTGGCCTTCCTAATCCTCGATCCGGCGGGCCGGCTGCTGATCGCTCGGTGTCGCCAGATGCCCACTCACGAAACGACAAATCATAAGAGATTGCCCGGCCGAGGTCAAACGCGAGGAAGGACGGATAAGGGATCGTGCCGGGCGTCGGTCACGAGGCTCAGGGGGCGATCGCCGCAATCCACTCGATGGCCGCGTGGAGGTCGGTGGCCGCCCGCCCGCGGCGGAAGATGGGGTACACGATCGGGTAGATCCCCGCGTCCCGGTACGCCTCCAGCTGCCGGCGGACCTTCTCCCGGCTCCCGCTGAGCGTGAGGTGTCCCACAATCCCGTCCGGCACCATCGCCGTCGCCTGGTCCATCGCGCCCGCCTCCCAGGCGTCACGGACCTTGGTGGCGAGATCGCCGTACCCCTCGGCCTCGAACNNGGGAGGCCAGATAGAAGGCGACAGTACGCCGGACCGCATTCCAGGCGCTCTCGGAGTCCGGCTCGGCCGCGGCGACGGCCAGCGTGGCCACCTGGATCCGGCCCGGGTCCCGGCCGCTCCGGGCCGCGCCCTCCTGGCGCTGGCCCCGAACCTCACGGGCCAGGTGGGCGGGGGTGAGGAAGTTGAAGATGGCGCCGTCGGCCAGCTCCCCGGCCAGCCGGGTCGTCTGCGGGTTCATGGTGGCGAAGAAGATGGGCAGATCGGCGCGCGGCGGCCGCTCACGGAGGCGGAACTCCCTCACCTGGAAGAAATGCCCTTCGTAGGTCACGCGCTCCCCGGTCAGGAGCCGGCGGATGATGACAGCGGTCTCGCGCATCCGCGCGACTGGCCGCGCGATGGGGAGCCCATGGCCGCGCTCGACGAAACCGGGCCCCCCCGTGCCCAGGCCGAGGAAGGCGCGCCCACCGGAGACCTGGTCCAGCGTGGCGGCGGCCATGGCCAGCAGGGTCGGGGTCCGGGAGTAGATGCTCGCGATGGCCGGGCCCAGGCGCAGGCGCGAGGTCTCCCTGGCCAGCAGCGCGAGCACGGCGAACGCGTCCTTGCCGGATTCTTCGGTGACCCAGCAGCCATCGTAGCCCAGGGCCTCCGCCCGCCGCGCGTACTCGACGATCTCGGGGATCGACAGGTCGCCACTGTGCAGAGTGACACTCATGGGCATCATTGGATAGGCTCCTCGCGTTCATCTGATCGCATGGGGGATGGGGGACTGTCAAGCCTCATCCGTCCTCGTGGGCGGCCCGGGCAGGTCTCCGAGTCCGGTGCAACTCTCTCTTGCGCGAAAGCGCCCGTTCACGATAGTCTAGCCAGGCCATGTCCAGGGTTCCCCTTGAGATCCATCCCGGCGCGGTCGTCCATCCTGATGCGAAGCTGGGCCCCGGGGTCACCGTGGGCCCCTACGCGGTCATCGGCGAGCACGTGGTGATCGGGGCCGGCACCACCATCGGGCCCCACGCCGTCATCGAGGGCTGGACGGAGATCGGCCAGGAGTGCCGGATCGCGCAGTTCGCCTGTATCGGCGGCCCCCCGCAGCACCTCGAGTACCGGGGCGAGGAGACGCGGGTGGTCATCGGCAACCGCAACGTCATCCGGGAGTTCGTGACGATCCATCGTGGGACGGTGCGGGGGGGCGCGCGGACGGTCATCGGCGACGACAACTACCTCATGGCCTACGCGCACGTGGCCCACGACTGCGAGGTGGGGAACCACGTGATCATGGCCAACTGCGCCTCCCTGGCTGGCCATATCCTCATCGAGGACTACGCGGTGCTGGGAGGCCTGGCCGGGATCCACCAGTTCGCGCGCATCGGCGCCCACGCCCTGGTGGGGGCCTGCTCCGGGGTCTCGCAGGATGTGCCGCCCTACGTGCACGCGACCGGCAACCGGGCCACCCCCCACGGACTGAACACCGTGGGGCTCAAGCGTCACGGCTTCTCCGAGGAGACCCTCCGGACCCTCAAGCAGGCCTACAAGCTCCTCTACCGATCCGGTCTCACCCTCCAGGAGGCCCTGGATCAGATCCAGCAGCAGCTGAGAGGGCCGGAGGTGGAACACTTCGTCGCCTTCATCAAGGCCTCGGAGCGCGGCGTCGTCCGCTAGCCACCGGAGGGCCGGCCGTGCCGCGTGACCTCCCCATTGTCAACGGCCAGTTCCTCATGGCCGCACCACCGCCTGGATCTCGACGCACAGCGGCGCCGCATTTCCCGTTTCGTTGAACACCGGTCGCGCACCACGGAGGCGTGCCGAGGAAAACGGACTGAGCCCGGTGGCCCGGGTCCAGGCCGGGGCTGGTCAGCGGGACCGCCGGGACAGGGCGTTCGCCCCGCAGCGGTTGCTGAGCAGCAGGTATCGCCCATCGACGTAGGCCGCCCGGAGGAGCAGGCAGTGTCCCCCGGCCGGGTCAGGCGGGATCGTATCGGCGACCCGCTGGTCGAGGAGCACCGCGCGCGCCTGCCCGTCGGCCAGATACCGGGTCACCTCCGGCCCATCGGGGAGGACCTTCACGCGGGCGCCCGGCGCGAGGTAGACGACCATCGCCGCGTTCACGTCCCCGTAGATCCCCAGCTCCGGCACCGCGGCGGTCCTGAGGACCTGCTCGGCCACGAGGCGGGCGGAGCGCATCGGGTTCAGGGCGGGCATGAGGGAGCCGGTCACCAGGGCTGTAAGCACGGCCGCCAGCCCGAGGGCGACGATGAACGCCTGCCCCACGCGGCGGCGCAGGGTCCGCTCGGCCAGAATCAGCGCGCCCGCCACGAGCAGGGCGCTCTTCCAGGCGCTCCAGGGCAGGGGCACTGAGAACCGCCGGGGCCAGAGCGCAGGCAGGGCCAGGGCGACGCCGACCAGGACGAGAGCCTCGAGGAGCAGCCCGCCCTGCAGGGCGCGCAGGACCGCGCGGGGCAAGGTCCCCTCCCAGCCCCGCTGCCAGAGGCGCGCGGCGAGCAGGGCCAGGGCGGGGAAGAGGGGAAGGAGGTAGGGCTCCCACTTGTGACTGGACAACGTGAAGAAGACGAGCAGGCTCCCGGCCCAGAGGAACGGGAGGCGGAGGTCGTGTCGGAGGTCGCGGGACGCGAGCGCGACGAGCATGGCCGGCAACAGGAAGCTCCACGGCAGGAAGTCGCCCGGGAGGAATTCGAGGTAGTAGAGCAAGGGGCGATGGCTGCCCCAGGCCAGGAACCGCTGCCAGTGGTGTTCGAAGAAGAAGAGCCGGATGAACGGCCAGCCGGTGGCCGCGTAGTACGGGACGGCGATGGCCAGGGCCGTGATCCCCGACCAGGCGATCAGGGGCCGCAGCACCCGGACCCGGCGGGTGGCGAGCAGGTCCAGGCCGATGACCAATCCGGGGAGCACGTAGGCCAGGAGGCCCTTGATCAGGCTGCCGGTGGTCATGCAGAGGGCGGCCACGGCGCACCAGCGCCCGACCGGGGCCCCGGGCGCTGTCGCCCGGAGGTAGGCCCAGAGCGCGCCGGCCACGCTGCAGGTCAGCGGGAGATCTGGGAAGGCCTTGCGCGCATAGGACAAGAAGAGGAACGAGGTGCTCAGCAGGATGGCCGCGACCAGCCCGGTCGTCCGGTCGTAGAGGCGGGTGCCGATCGCGAGGGTGAGGAAGGCCCCGACAAAGCCGAAGAGGGGGAAGAGGGCCCGGAAGCCGGCGTCGCTCTGCCCGAAGATCCACCCCGAGGCGGCGATGAGCCAGTAGAAGAGCGGGGGCTTGTCGAAGTTGGTCTCCCCCAGGTACGTGGGCGCGAACCATCGCTGGTGGGCGAGCAGCTCCCGGGCCCGCTGGATATAGCCAGACTCGTCTATTCCCCACAGCTCCAGGCCGCTCAGGTTGTAGAGGAAGGCGAGGGCGCCCACGGCCAGGAGGAGGGCCGCCACCGGTGGCTGGGCCAGGTAAGAGGAGAGCCCGTCAGTCGGGCTGGGGGGGCGTGGCTGCATCACAATCGCGCGAGGTTTACGAACCGTGCATTGCCCTTCTCACCGTGCATCTCGGCCCCCCGAGGTTCACCGGGCGTCATCGTCTCCCCCGAGGGCTTCTGCTGTCAAGAAGAAGGCGTCTGGCGTGGCCCGCTGGCCTCCAGGAGTGGAGTGTGGCCGAGGTGCTCCGTGCCTGTTCGGAGGTCCAGCATTGGCGGGTGAGGGGCCGAACAGGACCGATGCCCCGCCGAACAGTTGGAGGCGATCATCGGCGGCGCGCAGGCCGAGGGTGAGCCCTAGGTCCAGGACGAGCCGCCATCCCACCCGGAAGAGGAGTCCGGGACCGGTGATGAGCGAGCGGCCCCCTTCGGCGTCCGCCGGCGAGGCCCAGGCGACCTGGACAAAAGGATTCGCCGGGCCAATCGGGTAGGCCAGGGTCAGGGCAAGCGTGTGCTGGAAGCGGAAGCCCGCCTGGGATTGGTCAGGCTTGCCCAGGGCCGCGGCGCCGGCATTGAACGTGGCCTGGAGCCCCCCCGGCAGGTCCTGGTCCACCAGCAAGGTGAGGCTATAGTCCACCTTGCCGCTCCCGAGTTCCCGGGCATGGCTCGCCGCGGGAAACTTCACGAACGGCTGCACGCCGATAGCCGGCCCCCACTCCTCACCGTCGCGCAGCCGGAGCTTCCCGCCCAGGAGCACATCCCCGATCCCGGCCGCGCTGTCTTCTCCGCCGGTCCTGTAGCGGAGGAAATCCCCGCTGACGTTCAGTTCTGCGTCCGCCAAGAGGCCGAGCCGGAGGGCAAACGGCAGTGTCAGGCGCTTCTCGCCGCCGGCCCCGCGGGTACGGGCAAAGGCCCAACCGCTCTCGAGCAGGGCCAAACGGGGTGGGACCACGGTCGCGCTGTTGGCGACGTCCGGACGGTCCGGCTCTGCGAGGGGCTCTCGGCTGCTCTCCCCGGCGAGGACCGGCCGGGGTGTGCCCATCCCGCCCGGCCAGAGGAGCAGGAGACCCGTCAGAGCGAGCCAGACGCCCCCGGCCTGCACCCCCACCACCGTCATCTTCTCGTGCTCTCCGCGTCCGCCAGCAGACCCGAGCCTGCTCGCCGGGTCGAGCCCTCAGGCGGTCGCGGCAGCCTAGCCGGATTCGTGAGGGGTTGCAACGGGTCCGGGCGCCAAAAATTGCTCAAGGACT
>JACPFL010000064.1 GCA_016183025.1 Deltaproteobacteria bacterium
GGTGTCCATGTACATCCACTTGTTCCAGTACGACCACATCTTGGTCTGGGTGATCATGACCTTTTCGACCCCAGCCTCGTCCATCTTGGCGAGCATCGCCTCGATGCTCTCGAACTGCGGGAGCCCCCCGATGGCCCGCTCCATCCGGCAGATCAGCTCCCCCTTCTTCGCCTGGTTCCACTTGGCGATGAACTCCGGGGTCGCCACGTAGTACATGAAGTCGATCGCCTTGATCCCGTCTCGCATGGAAGCCCCTCCCTGCTCACATCATGGTCAGGCCGCCGCTCACGCTCAGCGTCTGCCCGGTGATGAACTCCGCCCCCGGCGACGCCAGGTAGAGCACGGCCTCCGCCACTTCGTCCGGCCGGGCCACCCGCCTCAGCGGGGTCGCCCGGATGATCGCGTCGATGAGCTTCTCCGTCTCCGGCGACCGGGAGCGGACCTCCTGGAGCAGCGGGGTGTCGGTCAGGCCCGGGCAGATCACGTTGACGGTGATCCTGGAGCGGGCCATCTCGCGGGCCAGGGCCTTGGAGAACGCGATGACCGCCCCCTTCGTCGCGGAGTAGATGGCCTCCCAGCTCGATCCCGCCCGCCCGGCGTCCGACCCGATGTTGATGACCCTGCCGCCCTCCCGGGCGACCATGTGGGGGAGGACCGCCCGGCACGTGTACAGGACCGCCTTGAGGTTGAGTGCGATGATCCGCTCCCAGGTCTCCTCCTCGCTCTCCAGGAACGGCTCCAGCTTGTCCCATCCGGCGTTGTTCACCAGGATGTCGATCTGCCCGAACTGCCCCAGGACCTGCTCCACCATCCGGTTGACCTGGTCGCGCCGGGTGAGGTCCACCGCGACGGCGAGGGCCTTGGACCCCCGGGCCTCGAGCTCGGCCCGCACGGCATCGGCCCGATCCCGGGCGATGTCCGCCACGGCCACCTGCGCGCCTTCTCCGGCCAAGGCCAGGGCGATGGCCCGGCCGATCCCCGACGCCCCGCCCGTGATGATCGCGGTCTTCCCCCCTAGCTTCACGTCGGCTCCTCCCCGCTCGACGACCACTCTATCCTTAGGCCGTCCGCGTCCTCGTCCGGCAACAGCCCCACGCTCATACTACCGGGCGGGCACACCGTCGTCGAGCCCGCGGCCCAGCCACGCCGAGACAGATGCAGCCGGTATGCCGTGCAGGGTGGGAAGACCTGATGGCGAGATCTCCCGGGAGCTTCGCGAAACTCCCGGGGATTCCTGGGAGGTTGGTCCCGGAGCCCCGCTGCAAGGGGGACTATCGGCCGTCAATCGGACGGGGGGGAACTGACACGATGGCGAAAGACCGCGCCGGGCACCGCTGATCATTGACAATCCGGCAGGCGAGGGAGGGCGCGTCCCCAGATCATCCCCTTGCACCAGTCTCGGTATCAGGTGTATGGGTAGTGCCGCAAAGCCGTCCCGCGATCTGAATACGGGTGGAGGTGCGGACATGTCAGACGGATTCCATGCTGGCTCCAGTCGCCTCGGCGGCAACGGCCCGTTGGTCGGCCTCGTGCTCCTGGCCTGGCTCGCAGTAGGCCAGGCGGCCCCCGTGCGTGCCGCCGATCCGGCACTCACCGTCACCTACGCCGCGATCAGCGGCTCCCACGCAGCGCTCTGGGTGACCAAGGAGGCCGGCCTGTTCGAACGGCACGGCCTCCGGGTCCAGCTCATCTACCTGGGCGGGGGGCAGGCCACCAAGGTCCTGCTGGCCGGCAGCTCGCCGATCATCTCCATCTCCGGGCCAGCCCCCATCGCGGCCGCCATCCAGGGCGCGGACACGGTGATCGTGGCCACGGTCCTGAACACCTTCATCTTCTCCATCATGGCGCGCCCGGAACTGACCAGGCCCGAGGCGCTCAGGGGGCGCCGCGTCGGGATCAGCCGCTTCGGCGCGGCCACCGACTTCGCCCTGCGCTACGCCCTGCGCCGCTGGGGGCTCGAGCCCGGGCGCGACGTGGCCATCCTGCAGGTCGGTGGCGTGCCGGAGATCCTGGCCGCTCTCCGCCAGGGGGCCATCGACGCTGGCGTGCTCAGCTCTCCCTCCACGCTCCTCGCCCGCCGCGCCGGCTTCCCCGAGCTGGTGGACATGGGCAAGCTCGGGATCGAGTACCCGGGAGCGTGCATCGTCACCACGCGGAGCTTCCTGGCGGGCCAGCCCCAGACCATCCGCGCCTTCCTCATGGCCTTCGCCGAGGGGATCCACCGCGTCCGCACCGACCGCGCCTTCGCCGAGCGTGTGATCGCCCGCTACACCAAGGTCACCGATCCCGAGGTCGTGGCCGTGACCTATGAGGACTTCGTGCGTTACGCGCAGCCCGTGCCCCGCCCGACGCCAGCCGGGGTGAAGCTGATCCTCGAGGAGCTGGCCGCCCGGGAGCCGCGGGCGCGGGAGCTGCGAGCCGAGGCCCTCATTGAGCCCGGGCCCATTCGCGCCCTGGAGGAGGCCGGGTTCTTCCGCATGCTTGGGGGGAGCTGAGACGGAAGCCCAGCCTGCGCTCAGTCCTGATGATCGAGGGAGCCTCATGTCTCGTCGCCCTCACAGTCGGTCCGCGATCTACGCGCGGGAATGGGCCGTGGTCACGGCGCATCCCCTCGCAACCGCGGCCGGCGTGCGCCTGCTCGTGAGCGGCGGCAATGCCGTGGACGCGGCCGTGGCGGCCGCCGCAGCCGTGGGAGTGGTCGAGCCGTTCAGCTCGAACCTCCTCGGGGGCGAGTCCTACGTCCTCCTGTGGAAGGCCGCCGAGCAGCGGCTCCTGGCCGTCGAGGCCACGGGGTACGCGCCGGCCGGCGCCTCGCTCGAGCACGTGCGCGCCGCGGGTGGGATCCCGTTCTACGGTCCGAGGGCCGTCATCGTGCCGGGCAGCCTCGACGGCTGGGCCAAGCTGCTGGCCGAGCACGGCTCCGTCCGACTCGGAGAGGCTCTGGCCCCGGCCGTCGATCTCGCGGAGCGCGGCTTCCCGGTCTCCCCGCGCCTGGAGCGGCGCATGACCGGATTCCGGGAGGTGTTGCTCCGCTTGCCGACTTCGGCGCGCGTCTTCCTGAAGGCCGGCGCTCCCTACCGTGCCGGCGAGCTGCTCGTCCAGAAAGAGCTCGCCCGGACCTTGCGCGAGCTGGTTGCCGCAGCGGACGCGCATCAGGACCGGCTGGCCGGGATCCAGGCAGCCCGAGACTGGGTGTACCGGGGCCCCTTGGCCGAGGCCATCCTCCACTTCCTCGCCGCCGAGGGTGGCTGGTTTGCGCCTGAGGACCTGGCGCGCTACGAGGCGAGATACGTCGACACGGTCGCGACGACCTACCGGGGCTACGAGGTCCATGCCGTCCCGCCCCCTTCCCAGGGGATCGCGCTCCTGCAGGCCCTGAACATCCTCGCCGACGATGACCTCCGCGCCCTCGGCCCTGACAGCCCCGACGCCGTGCACCTCATGGTCGAGGCCCTGAAGCTGGCCTATGCGGACCGTGAGGCTTACGTCGCAGACCCGCGCGTGGTCCCGGTCCCCCTGGAGCGCCTGCTCTCGAAAGCCTATGCGCGGGCCCAGCGCGCGCGTCTCAGCCCGGATCGTGCCCTGGCCTGGCCCATTGCCGGCGGCCCCGTGCTCCCCGACACGACCAGCCTGGCCGTGGCGGACGCGCAGGGGAACCTCCTCGTCACCACGACCAGCATCGGGCAGGTCGGGATCGTGGCCGGGGACACCGGGGTCGTCCTGAACAACCGGATGCGGATGTTTCACGAGGCGCCGGGCCACCCGAACTGTGTCGCGCCCGGCAAGCGGGTCCGGATCACCCTGAACCCCGCCATGGCCCTCCGGGAGGGGCGTCCGTTCCTGGCCTTCGCCAGCCCTGGGGCCGACGTGCAGACCCAGGCCCAGCTCCAGGCGTTTCTCTACCTTGTCGAGTTCGGGCTGGAGCTGCAGGCCGCGGTGGACGCGCCGCGCTGGGTCAGCACGGCCTTCCCCAACACGAGCCTCCCCCACCCGGTCGGTGGTCGGCTCTTCCTGGAGCCGAGCTTCCCCGACGCCGTCCGCCAGGGCCTGCGCGCCAGGGGGCACCAGGTGGAGGACGCCGAGGAGTCGGCGATCTCGGCCGACGAGGGCATGGTGGTGGCGATCCAGGCCGGGCCCGACGGCGGCTGGATCGCGGCCGCCGACCCCCGCCGCGAGACCTGCGCGTTCGGGTGGTAAGCCTCCCTGGCCTACTACCTCCGTCCCAGGCGCTTCACCGCCGCCTCGGCATAGGTCCGGTCGAGGAGCTGGTTCACCGGCAGGAGCTGGCTGTACTTCAGGTAGCCCCGCTTCAGGTTGAACTCCTGCTGGCCCTCGAGCACCTTCACGTCCACCTCGAGGTTGGGGTCGAAATGCGGCGGGCGGCTGCGCTTCAGGACGTCGGGCGTGA
>JACPFL010000049.1 GCA_016183025.1 Deltaproteobacteria bacterium
GGGAGCGGCGTCGGGGGGTGCCCTCGGGGGCGGGCCGTGCGCAGTAGATGGGAGGCGGCCTTCGACCTCTTCCTCGTGGCGCTCGTGGTCTGGGCGCTCCGGGAGAGCCGCGGCTGGACCTTGAAGACAGGGCTGTTTCCGTGGGCGATCGGGTTTCCCGTCCTGGCCTTCGCCCTCGCCCACCTGGGCAGGGACCTGTGGAAGAACAGAGGCCGGATCCTGTCACCGGAGCGGAGGCGGCCCCGGAATCCAAAGCAGGATCCCACCGTCCCCACGGCCAGCATCGGGGCGTGGATCCTCGGCTTCTTCGTGGCGATCTGGCTCCTGGGGTTCTCCCTCGCGGTCCCGGTAGCTACCCTGCTGTACCTGAAGGTGGCCGGCCGGGAGAAATGGCCGGTCAGTCTCCTCGTCTCGGCCATCTCCTTCGCCTTCTTCTACGGCCTGTTCGATCGCGCCCTGCACCTCCCGTTCCCCGAGGCACAGCTCCTCGTCTGGTGGGAGCAGCTCCGCGCTCCCCGCTGAGGGCAAACCACGCCTCCTCGTGGGGAAGCCCTCGGGTGAGGGGGAAAGCCCACGGCGCTCTCCCCTGGCCGGGAGGAGCGCCGGCTGTATCCCGGAGCTTCGGCTCGGCGCAGCCTCAGATCGCGGGGCCCAGCTGACGTTCAGCCGGCCGCTGAGGGCTCCGGCCTACTGGGCGAAGCGGGTGGTCATGAGGCCCGGGGGGACCTTGGCCAGGGGCTTGCCGCCGGTGACGTCGATCACGTACTCGAGGAACCGCGTCTGCGCCTCGATCGTCTTCTCGTCCCAGACCGTGTTCAACCTGGGCCCCATGCGCTGGCGCATGAGCTCCACGGCCTCGCGGTCCGGCAGCTTGATCTCCTTGCCGTAGTGCTCCCAGGTCTCGGGGTGCGCCCGGATGTAGGCGATCGTGTCCAGATAGGCCCGGATGAACCCCCGAATTGTCTCCGGGTTCTTCTCCGCGAACTCCTCGTGCACCGTGAGGGCGACGTGCAGCGGCGGGCGGCCGACCTTCTGCTCCCACTCCTCGGTCAGGTCCAGGAGGGCCCGGTACTTCCCGGTGGCGATCAGCTTCACGCTGTCCACGTCCCCTACCAGGGCCGCCGGGATCTCGCCCTTGTCCAGAAGCGCGGCGAGCGCGGGGCTGGGGGCGGTCACGACCTGGACGTCCTTGAACAGGTCCAGCCCGTGCCACCGCTTCATGACGACCGCGAGGATCTGGGTCGTGGTCGCGCCAGGGCCTCCGAAGATCCCCACCTTCTTCCCCCTCAGCTCGGCCATGGACTTCAGGGGCGAATCCTTGCGCGCGAGCATGAGGTTCTGGGGGGAGACCATGGCGTGGACGACCAGCAGCCGGTGCCCCTGACTGCGGGCGATGGCCATGGAGACGAACCCGGCCCACGCCATGTCGGACTTCCGCTCCACGATCGCCGTGTGCGAGGCCGGCGGGCTCAGGACCTTGGTCACGCGGGGCTTGACCCCGTACTTCTCGGCGAACTTCTGCTGCTCCATCACGAAGTAGACGAAAGACTGGCTCCCCGGGATCAGGAACAGGTTGAACTCGCGGAGCTGCGCGGCCCCGGCGGCACTCCCCATGCCCACCAGCGCCACGAGCAGCACCACCCCCAGCAGCCGGTGACCTACCCGCCTCGTCCCCATGGTCTCCTCCATCCTGCTGACGCGCGACAGTGCGCACCGAAATGATAGCCGGGGACCCTGGATGCGGCAACCCCCGAACCGCCGCGGCGCCGCGTGGTTCGTGCCCCCCGGCCACCTGTTCACATATAATGGCCGACATGGCCAGCCCTGCGCCGCCAAGGCATCCGGGGTCCACCCGCCCTCACCCAGACCGCCCGCCCTTCCTGCCGTTCCCCGCGGCCGAGTACCGGCGACGTCTGGCCAGGGTCCGGGAGGCCCTGGCGCGTGAGGGGATCCCCGGGCTGCTCGTCTTCGGAGGGCCGCGCGCATCAGGCTTCCTCCGCTACCTCACCAACTTCGACTCCTGGGTCGGGCACAGCACGCTGCTCGTGCTCCCGGGCTCGGAGCCGATCCTCATCACGGACTCCCTCTTCCGTGGGAACCTCGAGCAGAGCGGGGCCGCCCTGAGCTGGGTCCGCGACCTCCGCGCCGCGCGCCCTGGAAGCCTGGAGCTCGACGGCCTGATCTGGCAGGTAACCTCCGCGGTCCGCAGCCACTTGGGCAGCGGGGAGGCCCTCGGGGTCGTTGGCGAGGAGTGGCTCCCTCCGGCTCTGGCTGCCCGGCTCGCCGAGCTCCTGCCCGACTACCACCTCGGGGACGTCACGCGGCACCTCCAGGAGGTCAAGGCGATCAAGAGCGCGGCCGAGCTCCGCCTCATCCGCAGGCTCGTGCGGGCCGGGGAGGCCGGGCTCCGGGCCGGACGCGCGGCGCTCCGCCCGGGCGCGACGGAAGCAGCCGTGGCCGGCGCTGCGGTAGGCGCGATGTTCTCCGCTGGGGCGGACAACCTCCACGGGCCCCTGCCCCTCAGCGTCGCCTCCGGGCCCCGGACCCGGCTGAAGAACGTGCCTCCGACCGGCCGCGCCATCCGGCGAGGCGAGCTCATCCTCCTCGCGCTCGAGCCCGAGCTACACGGCTACGGAGCGGACCTCACCCGGACCTGGCCGTGCGGTTCCCCCACGCTCGCGGGGGGAACGGCCCTTGACGCCCTCGAACGGGTCCGGGCGGCCGTCCAGCCAGCCCTCCGCCCCGACACCCCCCTGAGGGCTCTCCAGGCCGTGATCCGGTCCCAGTCCACGCGCGTGCGGCGAGTCGGGCGGCTGGAGGTCCTGGTGCGGGGCGTGGGCACCACCAAGTCCCGTGAGCTTCCCGGGCCGGGAGACAGTGACCTCCCTCTGGCGCCTGGCATGGTCCTCACCCTGGAGTGTGTACTGAGCGGCGAGCGCTGGGGATGCGCGGCGCTGGAAGACTGCGTCCTGATCACCCGGCAGGGGTGCGAGCGGCTGAGCCGAGAGCCCTGAGGCTCAGGCCTTCTCCCCCGGCCGTCTCTCCCCGGGCATGGGCCCGCTCTGGGCTGGCATGGGCGTCGCGGGGGCCTTCACCGGCTCTGCCGGCGCCTGCGGGAGGACCGGCTTCGGCAGGTAGAGCACCTCCCGCCGGAACGCCTCCTTGAGCCCCATGAGCGGGATCGCCTTGCGCGGCCCGCCGCGCGTGGGGCCTGGCGGCTTCTCGAAGTAACTGTCGCAGTAGGGACAGTGCAGGGGAACATCGAGGGTCGTCAGCAACGTGTCGCAGTAGAACCCCCCGCCGCACGAGGGACAGGTCGCGTCGAAGATCTCCATGCCGCCTCCTACCGGTCCGGCAGGTACTCGCCGAGCGGCATGCGCTCGCGCACGTCCTTCGGGACCCTGGCGCGCCGCGGGTACGGGCGGTCGAGGGGGACCGTGCAGTCCAGGACCATCCCCGACCCGCGGATCTCGTGGCGCAGCGAGGGGTCGAGCACGTGTCCCTGCATCCCCTTCAGCACGGTGAGGTCGTCCTCGGCCTGAAACCGGGTGGCCAGGGCCCAGGAGACCTCCCGCAGGTCGCCTGGGTCGATGTCCTCGTCCACCACGATGACGTGCTTGATGAAGTTCGAGGCGGCGATGGCCGCCATCGCCGCCCGCAGCGGCTCGCCCTCGATCCGCTTCTTGATGCTGATGATGAGGTTGTGCGGCCCCCCGGACTCGATCCAGCAGAGGTCCTTCACCGTGGGCACCGCGTGGCGCACGCGGTCGTAAATGTGGGCCTCGATGGGGAAGTGGGCCGCCATGTTGTCGCGGTGGGAGCCGAAGATCTCGATGAAGATCGCGTCCCGTCGCATGGAGAGCGCTTTCACCTCGAACAGCCAGGAGAGGCGCTCCGGGCCGGTGTACCCGGTGAACTCCCCGTAGGGCCCCTCGATGGTCCGCCGGTGGGGGACGATCTCCCCCTCGATCAGCACCTCGGCGTCGGCCGGCACCAGCAACGCCTCCCCGTAGGCCTCCGAGGGCGTGACCCGCAGCGGCTCCCCCAGCACCCCGCCCGCCACCTCGTACTCGTCGTCGTTCAGCGTCGTCAGCGCGGCGGAGGCCAGGTGGAACCCCGGGTGGTGCCCGAGCACCAGCGCGCCGGGGAGGGCCTGGCCCTGCTCCTCGGCCTCGTAGAAGTGCGACCAGAGGTGCCGCGGGGACATGTAGGTCGCCATGTGGGTGGCGTCCAGGTACATCATCCGGTTCCACGAGATGTTGTAGCGCTGGGAGTCCAGCGCCCGCGCCCCCACGATCCCGGTGAAGTACGGCCCCCCCTCCATGTAGTTGTGGCGGAAGAACGGCAGGGCCGCCAGGTCGAGGTCGCGCCCCCTGACGACCACCTCCTTGGCCGGGGCCTCCCCGGGGGCCACCACCTGGACCTTCCGGGGCTGGGCGGCCCGCCGGAGATAGGTCTGGAAGAGCTCCGCCCGCCCTGCCGGCTCGGCCAGCCCCATGGCCAGCCCGATCTTCCGCGGGTTGCCGAACACGTTCATCAGGGCCATGAACGGGGTCGGCTCCCCCTTCAGGTTGGTGATCCGCTCGAACAGCACCGCGGGGTACTCGCCCCGGTCCTCCAGTTGCTCCAGCAGCGCGGTCGGCTCGAAGCGGTCCGGGGCCACGGACCGCTTCACGCGCAGCAGCTCCCCGGGCGCCTTGAGCTCGACCTCCTCGATCCAGCCCCGCAGGTCCCTGCTCACCCGTCCTCCTTCCCGCCTCGCCATGGCCTGGCTGCCGAAGGTCCCACGCCTACGCGCTGCGTCCCTTCCACGGGATGCACCAGCGCTCCAGCTCGTCCAGCAGGAGCGACGAGAGATAGCCCAGGATGGAGATCACCACCAGCCCCACGTACATCGTCTCCACCTCGAAGGTCTGCCACGACTGCCAGATGAGGAAGCCGATCCCGGTCTTGGCGCCGACGAACTCGGCGGCGACGATGAGGATCAGGGCGATCCCCAGCCCCAGGCGGAATCCGGCGAAGATCAGCGGCAGGGCCCCGGGGAGGGCCACCGTGAGGTAGAGGTCCCTCCGGCTGGCGTTGAAGTTCTTGGCCACGTCCAGGTAGATCCGCTCGATGTTCATCACCCCGGCCATGGTGTTGATCAGCACGAGGAAGAAGACCCCGATCCCGACGATCACGTACTTCGAGGCCTCCCCGAGGCCGAAGATGAGCATCACCAGCGGGAGCACGGCGATCTTGGGGATCGGGTAGGTGGCGGCCACCACCGGCTTGAGCACGGCCCGGATCACGAAGGAGAGGCCCATGACCATCCCCAGGAGCAGGGCGGGCGCGGCCCCGAGCGCGAACCCGATGACGATCCGGGCCAGGCTCACCTTCAGATGCAGGAAGATCTCCCCGGACAGGATCAGCCCGGCGAACGTCCGCGCGATCGAGGAGGGGGCCGGAAAGAAGCGGTAGTCGAGGAGGTGGACCCGGACCAGGAGCTCCCAGAGGACGAGCAGCAGGAGGGGCGAGGCGAGGGAGAGGAGGCGCTCCCGGATCTCGGGGCGCCCGAGCCGCCGCGGCCGCTCCAGGGCCCCGGCCGCCCCCTCGGTGACGATCTCCCGCATGCCGGCCGGCGCGCTCACGCCAGGCACTCCTCCTTGGCCCGGAGGACCTCGTCCCGCAGGAGCTTCCAGATCTGATAGGCCAGCGCGCCGAACGCGGGGGTGGACTTGATCTCGTAGACGCCCCGGGGGCGGGGAAACTCCACCTCCACCACGGCCTTGATCCGCCCCGGGTGCGCGGTCATCAGCATGACCCGGTCGCCCAGGATCAGCGCCTCGTCGATGCTGTGCGTGATGAAGAGCACCGTCTTCCGGGTCTCCTCCCAGATCCTCAGCAGCTCCTCCTGGAGCAGGATCTTGTTCTGCTCATCGAGCGCCGCGAATGGCTCATCCATGAGGAGGATCTCGGGATCATTGGCGAAGGCGCGCGCCACGCTCACCCGCTGCTTCATCCCCCCGGAGAGCTGGTGGGGGTACGCGTCCGCGAAGCGGAGCAGACCGATCTTGCGGAGATGGTGCTCCACCACGGCCTCCCGCTCCTCCCGGGAGACCCCTCGGAGCCGCAGGCCGTAGCCGATGTTCTGCCGTACGGTCATCCACGGGAAGATCGACTGCTCCTGGAAGATCATGGCGTTCACGGGCTTCGTGGGATCGGCGTGCGTGACGACCACGCGCCCGGCGCCCGGACGCTCGAGCCCGGCCACGATCCGCAGGAGCGTGGTCTTGCCGCAGCCGCTCGGGCCGAGCACGCAGAAGAACTGCCCCTCGGGAACCTCCAGGGAGACCTCGGAGAGCGCCACCACGGGCTCCGCGCCGCCGTGAAAGACCTTCGTGAGCCCCTCGATACGGATCTTCGCGCCCATAACGGCCGCATGTTAGGCAGCGCCCACGGGGGTGTCAAGGCGACATCATACCGTTACTTCCTCCCCCGCCGTACAGGGCTTCGAGAACCTCGCTCGTGCTCTGGATCGTCTCCAACGCTTCCTGGTCACTGCAACCGCCCCTATGCACAGCCTTGTTTCCAAGAACCCGAATCCTGTCCGCTTTGGTGGCCAACGCATTTGGGAGTGCTTTCGACCGCCGGGCGAACTCCACCAGGCCTTCCAGCGTGCCCGGAAGGATTGGCCCTTCGCGCGCCACAAAAGACTCCTTCAGGGCTAATTCGGGCACTGATCTCCATGCCCCGTCCTTGACCATTCCGCTCCCGACTCCTATATTGGATACAGGTTAGATTTTCGTACGTTCTGACACCATACTTGTGGGAGGACTGGCCGTGCCACTCGTCAAAGTCAAAGAGAAATAC
>JACPFL010000050.1:0-389 GCA_016183025.1 Deltaproteobacteria bacterium
CAAGCTCCCCACCACCAGCTCGGCGGTCTGGAGGGCCTCGGGCGGGTAGGAGTTGGTCACGGCCAGGCAGCTCATCTCCGCGGCATGGGCCGCCTCGATCCCGGCCACCGTGTCCTCCACCACCAGGCACTCCGCGGCCTCGAGCGGAGGGTGAACCCCGGCCGCGTTCAGGGCGGCCAGCGCCTTCTCGTACCCCTCCGGGTCCGGCTTCCCCCGGGTCACGTCCTCGGCGCTGACGATGGCCCGGAAGGCGTCGCGGAGCCCGGCCTGCTCTAGGATGATGAGGATCTCCGCCCGGAGTGCGCCGGACGCGATGGCCAGGGGGTAGGGCGTGGCCGCCGCCCTGACGAGCGCCGCAACGCCGGGGAACAGGGTCAGGTGGTCCCGGA
>JACPFL010000050.1:407-12991 GCA_016183025.1 Deltaproteobacteria bacterium
CTGGTACAGGGCCGCCTTGCGCCGGACCAGCGCCGCGATGGTCTCGGAGTCGGCCGGGCGGCCGTGCTCCGCCAGCACCGTGGCGAAGCACTCCCGGTCGTCCATCCCGATGTAGACGCGGTAGTAGTCCTCCTCCCGGAGCGGGAGCCCCTGCTCGGCCAGGACCTGCTGGAACAGCTTCAGGTGGATCGGCTCATCGTCCACGATGACGCCGTTGAAGTCGAAGATGATGGCCCGGAGCATAAGGCGCCGGGGCGCCCTCAGCGGACCTCGATCAGGGTGTAGAAGATGAGCAGCGCCTGATCGCCGTCCGCGTAGAAGTCGTGGGGCGTCCCGGGCGGGATGTGGCAGACCATGCCTGGCTCCAGGCCCTGGTCCGCCGCATCGGTGCGGAGCCGCCCATGGCCGCGCACGACCTGGCAGAGCACGGTCTTGTCCGCGTGGGTGATGAAGCGCGGGTCCGAAGAGGCGCGCGGGTGGAAGGCGATGAGCCCCGCCTCGTAGCCTGCCCCGCGGAAGCAGCTGGCCGCACTGATCTCGTCATTCACCCGGCGAAGGCTCGGGACCACTTCGTCGAGCCGGACGATCCCCATGTCGGACTCCCCCCGCCAGCGCCCCCAGCCACGCGCGCGGCGCCGCGGGGGGCGTATTATAACATCCGAATCTTATAACACCCGAATCCGCCAAGAGAAGCGTTGACTTTTACCCCCTCGCGGGTAAACTGCGCTGCGGCAAGACGGACCCTATGGGGCTGCCGACACGGCTGACGCGCATGACGGCGCGCGGCCGCGCCTGTCGGTGGCCGGGCGCCCGCCACGCTATTTCCTCCGGGGGGCCGAGGCGGCGATGGACCTGGTGATCGAGGGAGGCACGGTCATCACCCTCAACGAGCGGGACGAGGTAGTCCCCGAGGGGACGGTCCTGGTCCGGGAGGGGCGGATCGCCGGGATCCTCCGGAAGGGGGAGCGCAAGCGGCTGCCTGCCCGCGCGCGCCGGATCAAGGCCGCGGGCCGCGTGGTCCTCCCCGGGCTCGTGAATGCCCACACCCACCTCTGGCAGACCCTCATCCGGGGCCTCTTCACGCATCGGCCCATGCTGGAGTGGCTCAAGGCCGTCTACGGCACCGCCAAGGTCCTGCGCCCTGAGGACCACTACCATGGGGCGCTCGTGGGATGCCTGGAGGCCATCCGTTCGGGGGTCACCTGCCTGGTCGAACACCACTTCCTCACGCACCTCGCGGAGAGCAGCGACGCGCTGATCCGGGGGATCCGGGAGGTGGGCGTCCGGGGGTTCCTGGCCCGGGGGTTCATGGACGCCGGCCGGCTGACGCCCCGGTCGGTCATGGAGTCCCCCCGGCATGCGCTCCGGGAATGCGAGCGCCTCATGCGCGAGTACAAGGCGGAGCTCGACTCGGGGCTGCTGGGGCTCATGGTCGCGCCCAACACGCCAGGCGCCAGCGTCTCCTCCCGGGGGCTGCAGGAGGCCGCGTCTTTTGCGGCGGCCCACCGGCTCGGGCTCAGCACCCACGTGGCGGAGAACAGGGCCATCGTCGAGGAGGTCCGCCGCCAGTACCGGGCCGGGGGCGTCGTCGAATACCTGGAGCGGCTGGGGGTGCTGGGCGACCGTGTGATCACGGCGCATACCGTATGGGTGCAGGACGGGGAGATCCAGACCCTGGCCACCCGCGGGGTTCATGTCTCCCACAACCCGGTCTCCAACATGTACCTGGGGGACGGCGTGGCGCCGGTCCCGGCCATGCTCCGGGCTGGAGTCAACGTGGCGCTGGGGACCGACGGGGCAGCCAGCAACAACTCCCAGGACATGTTCGAGACCATGAAGGTCGCCGCGCTCCTGCAGCGGGTCCACCATTGTGACCCCACGCTGATGCCGGCCCGCCAGGTCCTGGGGATGGCGATCGCGGGCGGCTACCGGGCCGTGGGGCTGGGGCAGGAGGGAGGGTGCCTGGAGCCCGGCCGTCTCGCCGACCTCATCATCGTGGACCTGCGGCGTGAGCCGCATACCGTGGCCCTGCACGATCTCGTCGCCCAGCTCGTCTACTGCGCCCGGCCCGGCGACGTGCGCACGGTGGTCGTGGGCGGCCAGGTGGTGATGGAGGAGGGCCGGATCCTGACCGTGGACGAAGAGGCGGTCCTGGCAAAGGCCCAGCGGGCTGGCGAGCGCCTGGTCGGCCGGATCCGGGACGCCGGCCTCTGAAACGGACCGAGGTGTTACAGGCCGGTCTGATGCTGGCCGAGCTCGAAGGGAGAGGGGTGTGGGGCCTCAGGGCGAGGGGGCTCCGAGGAGGACACGAGCGGTGACGGAAGATGGATTCCTGGGAATCATGCCGGAACGGGTTGAGCTGTACGAAGGCGGCGTGGAGAAGGTGCAGCTGCGCTTCGTGAAGGGCAACCTGGACTATACCGTAACGGTCCCGCTCATCCAGGTCCCCCAGCTCCTGCAGTCCCTGCTCGCCCTGAACCTCCTGCCCCGCCCGCCCCGCCGCATGCTGCCCCCCGGCACCCAGTACGTGTGAGCCGCTAGGCGGTCCTCAGCGCGGCGTCTGGCGCTGCTCGCGCTCCACCTGCTCGACGAAGCGGTTGTCGATGATCCGGACGAGGTCTGTCCCCGGGGGAGCCTTCACCCCCAGAACCTCGACGACGTTCTGGATCCCCTTGAGGGTCGTGTAGGGGAGGTCCACGATGTACCTGGCGGCGTAGTCCACGCTCGCCTCCAGGATCGTCCGGTCCTCGGTCCGCGTGTAGCGGCCCAGGCTCCGGATGGCCCCCTCGCGGTCGCGCCGCATCAAGGCCGTGGCCTCCACCGTCGCCCGCATGAAGCGGAGCAGGAGGTCCTCCTGGGCGCGGAGCGTCGAGGTCAGGACGGCGCCGGTATTCTGGTGAAAGTCCAGCCCGAACTCGCCGAAGTCCTGCAGCTCGTGCAGCCCGAGGCGCCTGGCTGTGAAGGTGATGGGCGGGATCATCATGGCGGACTCCACGGCCCCGGCCTTCATGGCCGCGAGGATCTCGGGGAACCCGCCGAGCTGGATCAGAGCGACGTCCCGCCCCGGCTGGAGCCCGACCCGCTTCAGGTAGTAGAGCGCGGACATATGGCTCACGGTCCCGAAGCGCGTGATCCCCAGGCGCTTCCCCTTGAGGTCCTGCGGCGCGCGGACCTTGGCCGGGTCCACGATGACCGAGGCGTACATGTTCTTGGAGAGCGAGAAGATGATCCGGACGTCCGTGCCGCCGAAAAACAGCCGGAGGAAATGCTGGGTCCCCGTCGCCATGATGGGGACGTCCCCCGAGAGCAGGGCCTGGGGGCCGATCCCGGGCCCGACGTAGACGACCCTCATGTCCAGCCCCTGCTTCCTGTAGAGCCCCTGGTCGTAGGCGAGCCAGATCGGCAGGTTGTTCCAGCCGGTGGCCCCGTAGCCCAGGGCCAGCGGCTTCAGGGCTGCCCCCTGCGCGGGCGCAGCCAGGAGCAGCGCGCAGACCCCGAGCAGGATGACGGCCGTTGCTCGACGCCATGCGTTCATGGTGCCCCCTTGACCCCCGATCGCCCGGGTGAGCACCACCCGGAGATCCGGCGCCAGACGGATATACACCCGGGCGAACATCCCGGTCAATCCCGGCGGGCGCCGGGGCGCCGGGTTCGCGCTTGACAGCAGCCGGCCCACTGACTACGGTGCTGTGGCGCTGCGGTGCTGGACGACGCGGACGGACTTGGCGGGAGGCGGGCTGTCAGGCCTGATCCGGAATAGCAAGACCGGGGCGCACGACGCGCGCGGGAGAGACGAGACTGACCGGGAGGGGAACGATGACTGTGATGAGGAGCAGAAGGATGTGCAGGGGACGGGCGGGGAGCGGGTGGCGGGCGAGGGGCGCCTGCCTGCTGATGACGCTGGCGTTCGCCCTCCTGGCGCCGGCCCCGGCTCCCGCTCAGGGGCTCACGACCCTCAGCCACGGCAAGGTCAGCAAGTCCCCGCTCTACTGGGGGCACTGGGTGGCCAACGCCAAGGGGTTCTTCCGGGACGAGCAGCTCCGCCTGGAGACGGTCATGACGCGCAGCTCGTCCCTCGGCGTCCAGGCCCTCATCGCGGGATCGCTCGACGTCGTGGGGGTCTCCTGCGACACCCCGATCCTGGCGGCCGAAAAGGGGAGCGACGTCGCCATCGTCGCCGGGATCGTCAACAAGCCCACCTACAGCGTGGTGGTCGGGCCGCAGATCAAGACGATCGAGGAGTTGCGCGGCAAGACCCTGGGCGTCTCCAACGTGAAGACCGGGGAGGTCGTCTTCCTCAAGAAGGCCCTGGAGAAGCACGGCCTGCGCGAGGGGGACTACCGCCTGATCGCGGCCGGCGGGGCGGCGGAGCGCTACGCGGCCATGCAGAAGGGGCTCATGGCGGGCACGGTCCTCCCCTCGCCCTTCGACTTCCGCCTGGAGGACATCGGGCTGCGCATCCTGATGACCACCAGCCAGGCGCTCCCGGAGTACCAGTTCCTGGTCGAGGCGGTCCGGCGGGACTGGGCCCGGGCCAACGAGGCGACCCTGGTCCGGTTCGCCCGGGCCCTGCAGCGCACGTACCGCTGGATGAACGACCCCGCGAACCGGGACGAGGCCAGCGAGATCCTCGGCAAGGAGCTGAGCCTCGACATCCGGTTCACCCGGCGGGCCTACGACCTCTGGATTGCCCGGGAGCGGGCGTACAGCGCCGAGCTGCGCCCCGCCGGCCTGCAGGCCGTGCTGGCGTACCTGGTCGAGATCGGCGAGATGAAGCCGCCCTTGCCCGCGCCGTCAAAGTATCTGGAGCTCACCTATCTGGAGCGTGCCGGGAGCCGGTGACCCCCCGTCGTCCCTGAGCCGCGCCACCCCATCGGCCTCGGCATCGGCAGTTCCGTCCGGCCGTACGTGACTGCAGGCCGTCCGGGAGTGTCATCCCTGGCTCGCCTGATCCAGGCAGCTCCTGAGACGGCCGGGGTAGTCGGTCATGATCCCGTCCACGCCCAGCCCGATGAACCGCCGCATGGCCTCGGGCTCGTTGATGGTCCACACGTGCACGGCCAAGCCGCGCCGGTGGGCGGCGTTGATCGCCCCCGGGGTGATGAGCGGCAGGCCGAGCTGCCGCGGCGGGATCAACAGCCCGGTCCCACGCGGCTTCGAGAGCTGCTCGATCCTGAGCCAGAAGGTCAGATAGAGCCAGGTGACCTCCCGGCGGGAGAGCCCGGTGGGGATCGCGGGCGCGAGGGCGCGGAAGCGCTGCAGGACGCCGTGAAAGAAGGACCCCACCAGCACCCGTGACTCAGCCCCGTGCTTGACGATCAGGGAGAGCAGCCGTTCCTCAACCGGCGGAGCCGGGCATTTGACGTCGATGATACAGGGGACATCCGGGAAGGCCTCGAAGACCTCCTCCAGCGTTGGGATGGTCAGGCCCCGCCCGCGAAAGGGGAAGCTCTGCCCCCTGTCCGGCGTGAAACGGTAGCCCGCGTCCAACCGCTTCAGCTCCGCCAGCGACAGCTCCCGGACCGCCCCGTGACCGTCCGTGATCCGGTCCACCCGGGGATCATGGATGACCGCGAGCCGGCCGTCCCGCGTGGGCTGGATGTCCAGCTCGAAGGCCTCTGCCCCTTGCTGCCTGGCCAGGGTGAAGGCCGCCAGGGTGTTCTCCGGAGCCTCGCCGGAGGCCCCCCGGTGAGCGATCTGCAGGGGGCGCCCCGGCTGGATGCTCAGGCCGTTGGTCATGGTCGCTGCTGGCTGGGTTGCGACAGTCCGCGTTCCCCGGCTATCATCCAGGCGAATGCCGCGGGCAAGATACGGCAGGGGTGAAGGGGAATCAAGCGGGACCTGCCGGCATGGATCGAGCGCTCACGACCGGAGCGGTCGCCGGACTGGTCGGCGGGGTCGCCCTGACCCTGGCGATGTTCGTCGGCCGTTTCCAGCTCGGGGCCCCGTTGCTCCCGGAGCTGATCGCCGAGTGGGTCTTCGCGGTGGTCCCCATGAACCTCTTCTCGTTTGTCGTCCGCCGCCTGGGGTTCGCGGCGAAGTGGCTGGCGTTCGGCTCGGCCGTGCTGCTCCAGGTGATGATGGCAACGGCGCTGGGCGTGCTCTTCGGAAGCCTGACCAGGAGGCTCGCCCTCGAACGCCTGCCGTTGGCCCTGCTCTACGCCATGGCGCTGTGGGCGTTGACCCTGGCCGTCTTCCTGCCGCTTCTCGGCGGGGGCTTCTTCGGGACGCGGCTGGCGGCCCCGTTCCTGGGGGCGGTCGTGCTGCTGGCCGAATATCAGATCTACGGCCTCTGTCTTGCCGCCATCACGCGGCGGCGGTGACCACGCGCCCGCCCCTCCCTGAGGGCGCAACCGGGCCGTACGCCGTCACCGCGTGCGTCCGCGGCCGGCCTCTTCCCTGGAACGGCGGGACCTCAGCGCTTGGCGCCGGCTTCCGCCGCCCGCTCCAGCTCTTCCAGCCGGGACTGCTGCTCCTTGAGCTTGGCCTCGTCCCGGGGGATCTCGCCGACGGAGTCGTTGTACTTCTTGATCTCGTCCTGGCTGTAGAGGACGCCCGAGCGCCGACCGCGCTCGAACAGCTCGACGTATTTGCGCTTCTGTTCCAGCCCCTCCTGCAAGGCGCGGACCTCGCGACGGGCCGTCTCGGCTGCCTGTGCGGCGGCCGAGACGACCGGGGTGCTGGAGGGCGCCCCGGGCGGAGTGGCCGGCGGGACCCCTGGCGCGGGCCCGCCTGGTGGCTGTCCTGCAGGGCCGGTTGGGCTGGCGGCCGAGGCGGGAGGCGCACCGGGCGAGCCCTGGGAGATGGGTGTACTCGGCAGGCGCAGGATGTCCGTCTTCCGCCGGTACTTCGTGGGGATATTTTCCGGGCTGTCGGTGAAGTGGACGACGCCCTTGTCATCCACCCACCTGTAGACCTCTGCGGCGTTCCCGCTCGCTGCCAGCATCGGGGATAGCGTCAGGCCCGCCATCCAGGTGGCGCCGAGCATGAGGGCGAGGAGCGCCCGCCGGATTCGGATGCGGTTCATGGCCGATCTCCTCCGGGCCCAGCGAGCGACCGCAGCGCGGCCGATTCGCCAGGCCCCAGCTCAGCCAGCAAGGCCCGCGCGCGCGCCCGGCATGCGGCTTCGACCCCCGTCGCTGACCAGCCCGGAACGCGGGCCAGGAATTGATGCAGCTCGAGGACCAGCTCGGCATTGAAGCGCTGCGCGGTCGGCTCATCGAGCGGCTTCTCGGCCTGCAGCTTGCGCGGGCCCTCGGCACCGCCCTCAGCGATATACCAGTCCCGCCATCCCCCGCGGCACCCGGCCCAGTAGAGCAGCATCCCCAGTGGCGTCGCCGCAGGGGGGACGCCGAGGCGAAGCGCCTCCTCGGTCTCCCGGTGGGGCGCGCCCTCGATCCCCCACCCCTCATAAGCCACCATCAGGTGGCTGGTTACCAGACCCCCCAGCGCCTGGAAGAGGGGCCGCTGCCAGGAGCCGTCCACCGAGGGGTGGAGGTAGCTCAGGTCCATCCAGGAGCCAACGCGGCGCCCGCCCTCGCTGAAGATCCCTTCGAACACCGGGGTCAGCCCGCCGTGGTCTGCCCAGCGGAGGGCCAGGGTGAAGCCGCTCCACCCGATCCGGCGCCTCAGGGGCCTCACCCCGACGACGCTAACGATGTGGTCGCCGATCCGGAGTCCGTCCAGGGCCTGGAGGGGGTGCGTCGGCAGACCGGAAAGTTCAGCGAGTGCGTGGGCCGGCCAGGAAGCTGTCATGGAAGGTCAGGGGCGCTCCTGCGTCGGCGCCGAGAGCCGTGACCTGGCGCATGTTCTTCCGGCCGCGGGGACGGGGGGTCCGAGAACAGGCGGCGCATGCGGATCTCCAACTCCAGGCGGCGGTCTCGCACGTCCTTCAGGTGATCCCAGGAGTAGACGAGATCCTTCCCCTTGCCCGCGCTCCAGTGGTCCAGGGGGGACCACAGCCGTTTCCGGATGAAAATGAACGTCGCGACAGCCAGGAAGATGAAGAGGACAAGCACCACCATGACGGCCGACCTCTCCCTATTATGTTACCCCCTGGCACAGGCATTTGGGAACTCCCCGGCTGGCAGACCCGCGGGCCCCATGGCCGCTGGTCGGACCGGGGAAGGGGGACAGAAGGAAGGGGCGCGCCGCCCTGGCTGGTCAGGCCTCCTGCCAGGCCTTGACGACCTCCTGAGAGTTGCTGATCGTCCCGAAAAAGCGCCCGATGTTGTGGAGCGTGGCCTCGTGCTCCTCCTTGGTGCCGGTGGCGCAGCAGTCGTCCAGGAAGACGACGTAGTAGTCACGCATGAAGCCGTCGCGGGCTGTGGACTCCACGCAGACGTTGGTGGCGACGCCGGTCATGATCAGGCTGCGGATGCCTCGGCTCCTGAGGATCAGGTCGAGGTCCGTATCGATGAAGGCGCTGTACCGGTGCTTGGTCACGATCCGCTCGTTCGGCGCCGGCGCCACCCGGTAGAACTCCGTCCCCCACGTCCCATCCCGGCAGACCTTCGACGGCTTCCCGTAGCGGAAGGCCCACGAGGGGGAGTCCGTCCACAGGCCGTGGATCGTGCGGATGAAGACGAGCGGGATGGGGATCCGTCGCGCCTCCTGCAGGAACTCCTCCAGGTGGGGGACCATCTGCTGGATCAGGGTCATGTCCTGCCCCGCCTCGGCCATCGCCCCGCGCTCGTGGCAGTAGTCGTTCTGGACGTCCACCACGAGAAGCGCCGCGTGCTTCGGGTCCACCTTCTCCTTCAGGGTCGTCAGCAGCATGTGCAAGCTCCTCCTTTCGTCTCCGGGCCGCACCTGTCGCGGTGTCGTCCTAGGCGGCGGTCGCCCGACCACGCCGGTGCCAGGCCGGCCCTACCGGGTAGTGCGGGTGATGTACCGGTTCGTCCAGACTGGCCCTTCCCGGGTCTCCAGGGACCTGGTCACGATCCCGAGGTCTTGGAAGACCCGGAGGGTTCCCTTCCAGTGCTCCTCGGTCATCCACCCGTCGCGCGGGAGCGTGGCCCGCATCGCGTCCACGCCGTGGCTGAGGACCTCCGGGTGGATCTTCGGCCAGAAGGTCTGGAGCACGCGCTTGGACTCCTCCGGCTGGTCGATCATCAGGTTGATCGCGCGGCCCAGGCCACGGGTGAATCGACGCACCGCCTCGGGGTTCCGCTCGCCGAAGTCTCGCTTGATCGCGACGATCTGATGGAGGAAGTTGCGGAACCCGGGGACCTCGCCAGCCGTGTTGGCGATGAACACGGTCCCGAACCCTTCGAATTCTGCCTGATCGGGGCCGGGAGGAGAAGAGAGGAAGGCGTCGATCTGGCGCGCGCGCATGGCCGCCAGCAGCGCGTCCCCCCCACCGATCTGCACGATCCGCACGTCGCGGAGCGGGTCGATCCCAGCCTGCTTGAGCATCCAGCGGGTGTAGGTATCGCTGGCCGCCCCCGGGGTCGTGATCCCGATGGTCAGACCCTTCAGGGCGGCGAATCTCGCCTCCAGGGGGCTCTGCCGGGTGACGCCCTTCGCCTGGATGGCCTCGCGCCGGACGGCCATGTTCATCGTGAGCGAGGCGACCATGGTCTGCACGGTGAGCAGGGGGAGCCCCCGGTCCACCAAGCGCAGGACGTTGTTGCTGGCGTCCACGTCAATGTCGATGCCCCCGCCGGCCAGCCCCTGGGAGCCCACGACCCCCGCGACGATCTGGACCTCAGCGTCCAGCCCCTCCGCGTCAAACAACTTCTTCCCCACGGCTACGTCCATGGGGGCGAAGGAGAGGAACCGCCCGGCCTGGGCCACCTTCACCCTGATCCGCTCCTGGGCCGTCGCGGGGCCGGGGGAAGCGAGCAGCGCGGCGAGGACGGCCGCAGTGGCGAAGGCGAAGGACCGGATGCGTCGTGGACCCATAGCGCCTCCCAGATTCCCGATCGGCGAAGGAATCGTAGCCCAACTTTCCGAGGGCGTCAAACTCCGCAAGGGCCGGTGCAACGCTAGCAGAGCTTGCGCAGGGCACACAGGCTGGAGCGGTGGGGGACCGACCCGCTGATGGGGTCGATCTCCTCGTTGGAGATGATGAGGTTCACATTGGCGCCCTGCTCGCTGAAGGGATCATAGCCCGGCAGGCCCAGTTCCTCGCACCCTTCCCACCACCCGTGCTGCGTGGAGACCACTCTGGGGTGGATGCGGTCGGTGATCCTGGCCTTGAGCCGCACGCTCCCCCAGAGGGTCTCCAGGGCCACCCACTCCCCATTTTCGATCCCGAGGGACTTGGCCGTCTGGGGATGGATCTCCACGAAGGGGTGGGGCATCTGTCTCCTGAGCATGGGGATGTTCCGGTGCTGCGTGTGGCAGTACTGCACGAGCTTGGACGTGGTCAGCACGAAGGGGAACCGCTCGGCCAGAGCGGGCCTGTTGGCCGGGCTGAAGGCCGGCTCCCGGTAGACGGGGAGGGGGTCATGGCCATGGTCCTTGAAGGTCTGGCTGAAGATCTCCATCCGCCTCGTCGGGGTGTGAAAGCCCTTGGGACGCCCCGTGGTCGGATTGATCTCGGCATATTTCCGGTAACGGACCGGCAGAGGGATAGCAATGCCGACGGGATGTTCCCGCAGGTCCTGCACCGTGAGCCTGCTGGGGGCCAGCTGGTGATTGAATGCCGCCTCGATGTCCCCCCCAAAGAACTTGTCTCCGTGCCCCAGGCGCACGGCCAGCTCAAAGATGATCTCCATGTCGGGGCGGCTTTCGTACAGGGGGGGGATAACCGCCTTGCGAAGCTGCGCAAAGGTGCTCGTTTCGGGGCCCATCTCAAAGGAGGTCTTCACGTGCTCCGCCTCCCAGCAGGTGGAGGCAGGCAACACGATGTCGGCGAAATTCATGCAGGGGTTGGGAAAGATGTCGACGTGGAGAAGAAACTCCAGGCGCTTGAGGGCCTCGATCCCGGTCCGGGTATCCCCGTTGGACAACAGGATATTGCCCCCGAAGGCCACCAGGGCGCGGATCGGATATGGCTTGCCGGTGAGGACCGCCCGGTAGAAATCATAGGCTTGGATGTTCCCTACGGTTCCCACGGGCCCCAGTGGGCGCTCCGAGTAGCCGAGCCGCCGTTGGACCTGTTCGTCCGGGAGGAACTCCTTGCCGCCAATCGGATTCGTGGGGGTTGTCGGGAACAGCGCATTCCCCCCCTGAGCATCAAAGTTCCCCGTCAGCGCGTAGAAAACGCACACGGCCCGATTCGTCTGCATGGCGTTGGTGTGCTCCTCGAGGCCGACGTAGGTGTAGTAGCAGGCGGGCCGGTTCGTGGCCACGAGGCGGGCGGCCTGGCGGATTCGCTCGGCGTCGACCCAGCAGATCTGCTCCACGGCCTCGGGACTGTAGTCCCGCACCAGATCGAAAAGGCGCTGGAACACGGGGCGGCACTCGATCGGGCGCCCTCCGGTCAGGCGGACAGGCAAGGCTCCCAGAAGGGCAGGGACCACACCCTCACGGCCGTAAGAGAGGGAGGAGGGATGGTAGGGGACGGGTCGGCGAGACACTTCATCCCAGACGACAAAGCTGCTCTCGTCCCCCCCGGTCTCCCAATCCCCGGCCTTCAGCAGATCCCCCGTGTCCCCACGCACCAGGAGTGGGGCATTGGTCCAGGCGCGGACGAACTCCCGGTCGTAAAGTTCCTCGCCGAGGAGGACGTGGATAAATGCCAGGGCCAGGGCCCCGTCGGTGCCGGGCCGGACCTCGAGCCAGAGGTCTGCCTTATCGGCCAGATTGATCCGGCGCGGATCGATGACCACGAGCCTCGCCCCCCGCCTCCGGGCCTCGCCGATGCTCTTCGCGTGGGAATGCCAGGAGACCTCCGGGTTATGCCCCCAGATGAGGATGCAGGCGGCGTGCTCAAAATCAGGGGCCGGAATCCCGACCCCGTAGGTGTACTTGGAACCGGTGTCCTTGTGCCAGTTGCAGGTGTGGGTCGTGGCCTGGCAATTGGGGCTCCCGTAGACATTCGCGAGGCGCGTGAGCCAGCCCACATAGTCGTTGGCGGCGCTGCCACCTGGGGCCCCGCGGTCAAAGACCACAGCTTCCGCACCATCCCGTTCCCGGATCTCCAGAAGCCTGCGAGTCACCGTCTCCAGGGCCTCGTCCCAGGAGATCCGGACCCAGCCCGGATCGGGGTCTCCCTTCGGCCGCGTGCGCTTCATGGGGTACTTGAGCCGATCGGGGTGATAGGCGAATTGGGGGGCGGCGGTCCCCTTGACACAGATCCCCCCGTTTGGATGCGCCGGATCAAGCCGCACGCTCTTGAGGACGCCGTCCTCAACCTCGCAGATGACCCCACAGCGGGACTTGGAGTGAGCACAATAGGTATGAATGAGGGTGTCCTTCACGACGCCTCCCGAACAGCTCGTTCCGGCCTCCCGAAGTCCATCAGCGCCCAGATTCTCTCCGCGCGGGCTTTTGCTGTCAAGACTATGAGGTCCCTCCGGGCCATCGCCGAGCATGAAAAGACTATGAGGTCCCTCCGGGCCATCGCCGAGCATGAAAAGGGAAGCGGAGGGGAGTAGGCTCCCGGCAGGAGCGGTCGCGTGGAGGTCGACCCA
>JACPFL010000066.1 GCA_016183025.1 Deltaproteobacteria bacterium
GGCTGCGCTTCAGGACGTCGGGCGTGACGCGGGTGTACTTCTGCACCACGCGCTGGATCTCGGGGTCCTGCCACACCGCCTGGTCGCTCAGCACCCGCATCGCCTTGAGGAAGGCGACCATGAAGTCCTGCGCGAGTTTGGGGTTCCCGCGCGCCCAGTCGGTGTTCCACATCAGCATGGTGATCGGGACGGGCCGCTGGCCCCTCGGGGCCGGGAAGGGACGTAGTCCCACGCCCTTGGCCTCGGCCAGGGAGGCGAAGGGCTCACTCACGATCCCGCAGCGGATGGCCCCGGTCTCCAGGGCCACGACCATGTCGGGAAACGGCAGGACCTTCAGGTCGATGTCGTCGATGGTCATCCCGCCCTTCCGGAGCATGTCGTCCAGGATCCACTCCGTGGCGACGCCGCGGGCATTGACCGCGCAGGGCTGGCCTTTCAGGTCCCTGACCTGCTTGATGCGCCCCTGGTCGTGGTCGGCCTTGCGCACCACGAAGTAGTCCTCGTTGTACGCCATGTGCATGGGCGCCACGAAGGCCACCGGCTGCTTGCCGTGCAGGGCGTTGTAGGCGGCCGCCCCCAGGGCCCCACCTCCGGCGTGCACCTGCCCCGTGGCCACCTGGGCCAGGATCGCCGCCCCGCTCGGGAGCCGCACGAACTCGGGCTTGATCCCCTGCTCCCGGTAGAACCCCCGCTCCTCCGCCAGGAACAGCGGCGCCTGCGACTCCGACGGGATGAACGCGATCTTGACGACGGTCTGGGCCCAGCCCGGGACTGCCAGCGCCAGCGCCGCCACCGTCATCCACCCCGGCCCCTGTCTCCCCGCCTCCGGATGACCGGCAGGCGGCGTCTCCGCCTACCGCCCGTATCCCTCCGCCCATCTGCCCCATGGCCCTGCTCGGGACACTCACCTGGGCCGCCAGACGGCCTCGCGCCACGGCATGAGCACCGCGCCCAGCGCCTCAAGCCCATGCGTGATGGCCAGGCCGATCGCGCCGATGACGCCGAACGTACAGTACATGTGCTCCACCCGGAAGACCTGCCACGCATGCCAGATCAGGAACCCCAGTCCCGTCTGCGCCGCGGTGATCTCCACGGCGATCACGAGGATCAGCGCCAGGCCCAGGCCCAGCCGCAGGCCGGTGAAGATGTGCGGGAGCACGGCCGGGAGGATCACGCGAAAGAAGAGCCGATGCCCCGTGGCCCCGTAGTTCCGGGCGGCTTCGAGGAGCACCGGCTCCACCTGCAGGACCCCCGCCATCGTGCTCACCGTGATCTGGAAGAAGGCGGTGATGGATGCCGTGACGATCAGGGCGGGCTCGCCGATCCCCATGACCAGCATGATGAGCGGCAGCAGGGCGATCTTGGGGATCGCGTAGAGGCCCGAGACGAAGGGCTCGAGGAGCAGGCGCGCCGGGCGCACGAGCCCCATCCCCAGTCCCAGCAGCACGCCGGGCACCGCCGCGAGGACAAAGGCCACACCCAGCCGTCCCAGTGTGGCCCCCACGTGCCGCAACAGCTCCTCCTCGCCGACGAGCGCCCGGTAGTTCCCCACGAGGGCCGATGGCGGGGGGAAATAGTCCCGCCGGAGCCACCCCGCGACCGATGCTGCCTCCCATGCGGCCAGCACGAGCAGCGGGGAGAGCCACCAAGGGGCCCGCCAGCGGCGGCGCACTACGCGGCCCCCTTCTGGCGGAGCAGGTCATGCTGCCAGGGCATGAGGCGGTCACCCAGGCCCTGGAGCCCATACGTCACCAGCACGCCCAGCGCGCCGATCACGGCCAGCCCGCAGTACATGTCCTCGACCCGGAAGATCTGCCACGAGAGCCAGACCAGGGCCCCCAGGCCGGTCTTCGCGGCGATCATCTCCACCGCGATGACGACGATGAGCGCGATCCCCAGGCCCAGCCGGAAGCCGGTGAACATGTGCGGGAGCGTGCCGGGGATGATGACCTTGAGGAACCGCTTCCACCCCGTGGCCCCGTAGTTCTCGCCGGCCTCCAGGAGGGCCCGGTCGAGGTGAGCGACCCCGGCCGCGGTGTTGATGGCGATGAGGAAGAACGGCGTCACCGCCGCCGTGATCAGGAGCGAGGCCTCGCCGATCCCCGCGACCAGCATCACCATGGGCATGAAGGCCAGGCTGGGGATCGGGTACAGGATCATGATCAGAGGGTCCAGGGCGCCCTGCACCGGCCGGGAGATCCCCATCGCCAGGCCCACCGGCACCGCGGGCAGGGCCGCCAGGAGGAACGCCGCCACGAGCCGTCCCAGGGTCACGGTGAGATGCTGGAGCAGGCTCCCCCCACGGAGCAGCCCCAGGAAGTTGGCCACCAGCGTGGAGGGCGGCGGGAAGAACGAGGCCCGCAGGACGCCGGTGCGCGCGAAAAGCTCCCACAGCAGCAGGGCCACCGTGACCGAGGCCACGGGGAGCCATTGCTCCCGCTGCCGAGCGAGCCGCCGAGGGGGGCGGGCGATCATGGGGCCGACTCCCCCCCGCGCATCCCCCGCTCCACCTCGTCACGCAGGGAGGCCCAGATCTTCAGGGCCAGGGCCGAGAAGTGGGGCCATCCCCTCATCTCCAGCTTGCGCGGGCGGGGGAGCCCCACCTCGAAGACCTCCTTGACGCGCCGGGGGCGCACGGACATCAGAGCGATCCGATCCCCCAGGTAGATCGCCTCCTCGATGCTGTGGGTGACGTAGACGACCGTCTTCTTGTCCTCCTCCCAGATGCGGAGGAGCTCCTCCTGCAGGACGGTGCGCGTCTGGGCGTCCACGGCGGCGAAGGGCTCGTCCATCAGCAGGACCTCTGGGTCCTGGGCCAGCGCCCTGGCGATCCCCACGCGCTGCCGCATCCCTCCCGAGAGCTGGTGCGGGTAGCGGTCCTCGAACCCTTGCAGCCCCATGCGCCGGACGAGCTCCCGGGCCACCTGCTCGCGCGCGCCGCGCGGGACCCGGCGCATCTCCAGGCCGAAGGCGATGTTGTCCAGGACCGAGCGCCAGGGGAACAGCGCGTACTCCTGGAAGACGAGCGCGGTCTGGGGGCGAGTCGCACCTGTGCTCCGCCGGATCGTGATCTCTCCCGCGGTGGGGCGCAGCAGCCGTGCGATCAGCCGGAGCAGTGTGGACTTCCCGCACCCGCTGGGCCCAAGCAGGGCGAAGAACTCCCCCTCCTCCACCGCGAGCGTGACGTCCTCCACGGCGAGGAGCGGCCCCTGCGGGGTCTCGTAGGCCTTGCTGACCTGCCCGAGCTGGATCTTCGGTGACACCCTGGGTCACCTCCCGTATCGATCCATCGCTCTCATGGCACACCTCCTCCGGACGCTGCTGCCCGGCCTCGGGAGTATACCACCACGATCACGTCTTGCCCTTTTCCATGGGCCGGTCCGCCGGGGCGGCGTCGGGTCCCAGCATCCCCAGGGCTACGTTCAACCTGTTGGCCTCCATCAGCGCCCCTTCGTGCCACACCCGGGCCGAGATGTCCCCTCGCTGACGCGCAGAGAGACCGCGTGGTGGACGAGTACTGTTCGAGTACTGTCTCTTGACAGTGCCATGACGGCGAGTACTATGCAGTCTCTGGTGCAGTGGAGGGCTTGCCATCATCGTCATCGACGCCGACGGCCACGTCTTTGAGCCCCGGAACCTTTGGCTCGACTACCTGGAGCCGGCGTACCGGGACCGGATGCCACAATTCGTCCGGGATGAGCGCGGCCGGCTCCGCCTCATGCTGGACGGGATGCTCCACCCCAAGCCGGAGGGAAAGGGGATCGGGCTCCCCGCGGGCCTGCGCTGGCCGGAGACCCCCGCCGAGGAGCAGGCCCTGGGCGCCTTCAACCCCCGGAGGCGCCTCGAGGACATGGACCGGGAGGGGATCAGCCTGGCGCTGCTCTTCCCCACGATCGGCCTCTCCATCCCGGCCGTCCAGGATGCCCGCTACGCGGCCGCCCTGTGCCGGGCCCTCAACAACTGGATGGCCGACTACTGCCGCGCGCGGCCGGACCGGCTGCTCGGGGCCGCCATGATCCCGCTGCAGGACCCGGACGAGGCCGTCACGGAGCTGCGGCGCGCGATCACCGAGCTCGGCCTCCGCGCCGCAGCCATTCGCCCCAACCCGGTCCGCGACCGCAACCTGAATGACCCGGCGTACCGTCCCTTCTACGCCGCGGCGGAGGAGCTAGGAGTGCCGGTGATGGTTCACGAGACCACCGGTCACTATCTGCCCACGGCAGGAGCCGACCGGTTCGACATCTACCTGTTCACCCACACCCTCTCCCACGCCTTCGAGCAGATGACCGCCGCGCTCAGCCTGATCTGCGGAGGGGTCCTGGAGGAGTTTCCCGGGCTCCGGGTCGGGTTCCTGGAGGCCGGGGCGAGCTGGGTGCCATACTGGCTCTGGCGGATGTACGAGCACGCGGAGAAGCGGGCATACGAGGTGCCGTGGCTCAAGCTGCGGCCGAGCGAGTACTTCGCCCGCCAGTGTTTCGTCTCCTGCGAGGCGGACGAGACGCACCTGCCCGCGACGCTGCACGCCATCGGGGACGACACGGTGATCTTCGCCTCGGACTACCCGCATTGGGACGCGATGACCAGCGGCGTGGTCCAGGCCCTCGCGGGGCGTCCGGATCTGCCGGAAGATTCCAAGGCCAAGATCCTGGAAGCCAACCCACGGAGACTGCTCGGGCTGGTGTAGCAGCAGGCGCCCGACCCGAGCCGTGGCCATCTCTCCTGAGCTGCCCCCGCCGGTCCCGGGGGCACCAACAGGGTCACCGGGACGTTGGGAGAGGGAGCGGGCTGATCAAGAACCCCGGCGCGACCGGCCTGATGAAGGAGGCAGCAGTGATGAGGCGCGCGATCCTCGGACTCATGGCCATCCTCCTGCTTGTGTCCGCCGCCCACGCGGCTGCTCCGAGCGTACGGGTCGGGATCCCTTCGATCGTCGTGACCCTCCTGCCCCTGCCGGTGGCGCAGGAGCGCGGCTTCTTTCAGGAAGAGGGGCTGACGGTGCAGCCCGTGCTCATGGCGGCGGCCCTCAACATCAAGGCGCTGCTGAGCGGGGACGTCAGCTACGCGACGACGGTCGGCGCGGCGGTCATCTGCTCGAAGGCGTGGGCGGGGGTGTGGGTGAACAGGTAGATGCCGAACCGGTCGGCTCCTGCCGTGGGCAGAGTCGTGGGGATCTCCTCCCGCGGAGGGCTCATGGACCATGCCACCCGGCGGATGCTGCAGCAGTCGGGCGTGGATCCGGCGGGGGTGACCCTGGTAACCCTGGGGCCCCAATCCAACGTGTTCACCGCCCTGGAGGCACGGCGCATCACGGCAGGGCTGCTCATCCCCCCCTATAACTTCCTCGCCTACCGGCGCGGGCTGAAGAACCTGGGCTTCGCCGGCTCGTTCGTGAGCATCCCGACCACGGGGCTGGTGACCATGCGGGAGCGACTGGAGCGGGCGCCGGACCAGGTCAGGCGGATGGTCCGCGCCCTGGCCCGGGCGCGCGCCTTCGCCCGGGAGCAGAAGGCCGCGGTCCTGCCGATCCTCAAGCGGTTCCTGAAGCTGGAGGACGACGCCTTCCTCTCGGAGATCTACGACTACCACCAGAAGGCGGAGACGCCAGATGGCCGGATCAGCCCGGCGCTGGCCGCGGAGACGATCCGCGAGGCCCGCGAGGCTGAGGGGCTCACGCGGGAGACCCCCGTGGGCCAGGTCTTCGACGTCTCCTACCTGGAACCTCGGCGTTAAGTGGCTGCCCCGTAGGATCACGGTCTGAAAAGGAGGTCATGGAGGATGGCTGGCGGAGGCGTTCGGACGATCTCGAAGGAGGAGAGCCTCGTCACCCTGCAGGGCTATCGGGTCTTTGACGCCGATGCCCACGGGATCTTCAGCCCGAGGATGTGGGAGGGGCTGCCGGCGGAGTATGCCAGGCGGCGACCTCGCCCGGTGCGTGTCGGCGACGCCGCCGATATGGGGCGCTACGACACCGGCTGGCTGATCGAGGGGCGCATGGAGCCCCACCCATTCGGACCAGGGGCCCAGTCGGCCAACACCCCGCGGTGGGTCCTGGAGGAGTTCGGGGCGTCCCCTGACGGGCCTGGGCCCGCCGCCGGCACCATCGACTTTCCCATCCCCATCGGCAGCCTCGATCTCTCGGACCCGCAGGCCCGACTCCACAACCTGGACCGCATGGGCATCGACACCCAGATGCTGTTCCCCAGCACCCTGTACGCCCACATGACGTCCGATCCCGGCTTCGAGGCCGCGCTCTACCGCGCCTACAACCGCTACATGGCCCGGCAGTGCCAATTCAACCCGAGACGCCTGAAGTGGGCGGGGCTGCTGCCGCTGCGGGATCCGCGACAGGGGTGCGAGGCCCTGGAGGAGATGCAGGCCCTCGGGGCCACGGCGGCCGTGGTCTTCGGGACGGTGGGGGAGCGGCTGCTCTCCCATCGCAGCTTCACCCCCGTCTGGGACGAGTTCGCCCGCACCGGCCTTCCCCTCTGCATCCACATGGGCATGAGCTACCCGCCCTTCGAGCAGCTGTGTGAGAGCATCTTTGACGCCAACGTCATCGCCAAGGCCCTGCCGGCCCAGCTGGCCTTTGTCGCCATCGTCGGTCACAACATGCTCGACCGCTATCCCGACCTGAACGTCGCCTTCCTCGAGTTCGGCGCGGAGTGGATCCTGTACGCGGTCGGCAAGATGGAGCACTCCCTCAAGGTGAACAAACGCCGCATGCCGGTGACCGACGGGCTACCCCGCAGGCGCATCGAGGAGTACGCGCGGTCGGGGAGGATCTTCGTGAGCGCGGAGGCGGACGACGCGGTGCTGGTCCAGGAGATGGAGCTGCTCGGCGAGGACCAGATCCTCTGCTCCTCGGACTTCCCGCACGGGGAGATGCGGGAGAACTCGCACGTCCAGATCCTCCACCGGGGCGATCTCTCCGAGCGCCAGAAGCGGAAGCTCCTGTACGACAACAGCGTGCGGCTCTTCGGCGAGCCGTAGCCCCCGCGCGCCCACGATGCCCTGCCTGCAGGTCCAGAACCTGACCAAGACCTTCGGGGGGCTGACCGCCGTCAACGACGTCTCTTTCGTGGTCGAGGAGGGGTCGATCTCCGGCCTGATCGGCCCGAACGGGTCCGGGAAGACGGTGACCTTCGACTGCATCACGGGGCTGTATCGGCCGGACCACGGCCGGATCTCCTTCCGGGGCCAGGACATCACGGGGCGACGGCCGGACGAGATCGCGCTCCTGGGCGTGGGGCGCTCGTTCCAGCTCACCGGCATCTTCCCCGGGCTGACGGTCCTCCAGAACCTCCTGTTCGCCGCGCAGGAAAAAGGGCTCCTGCGCAATCTCGGGACCGCCCTTCGGGGGCCCGGCGGTGAGGAGGAGACGGGCGAGCGCATCCGGCGCGCCCTGGAGTTCATCGGGCTCTGGGCCGCGCGCGGTGAGGCCGTGGCCAACCTCCCCTACGGGCAGCAGAAGCTCCTCGAGCTCGGCGGCCTCATGCTGATGAACCCGGAGCCGAGCCTCTACCTGCTGGACGAGCCCTTCGCGGGGCTGACCCAGGGCGAGATCTCCGGCTACATCGCCCTGACGAAGGAGATGCGGGCCCGGGGGAAGACCTTCCTCATCGTCGAGCACAACATGCGGCTCGACCACGGCGAGAAGATCGCCGAGGGCGGTCCCCGGGAGATCCAGGGCGACAGCCGGGTCGTGCGCGCCTATCTCGGGCATGCCTCCGCTGCTCGAAGTTCGTGACCTGTCCGCCGGGTACGGGCAGGTCCCCGTCCTTCACGAGGTCTCCCTGACCGTGAGCCGGCTGGAGACCGTCTGCGTGCTCGGGGCCAACGGGGCCGGCAAGAGCACCCTGGTGAACAGGATCGCCGGGATCCTCCGGCCCTCGCGCGGGACGATCCGATTCGACGGAGAGGACGTGACCGGGCTCAGCCCCGAGCGCCTGGCGGCCAAGGGGCTGTCGCTGGTCCGGCAGGGCCGCTCCGTCTTCCCCTTCATGACGGTCCAGGAGAACCTCGATATGGGCGCCTACCTCCTGAAGGACCGTCGCGCGGTCCAGGAGCGGCTGGAGACGGTCTTCGAGATGTTTCCCGTCCTGAAGGAGCGGCTGGGGCAGCGGGCGGGCTCCATGAGCGGTGGGGAGCAGAAGATGCTGGAGATCGGCCGGAGCCTGATGCTCCCGCTCAAGCTCCTGATGCTGGACGAGCCCTCCCTCGGGCTGGCCCCCCTGGTCCTGGAGACGATCTTCGCCAGGATCCGCGAGTTCAACGAGCGGAGCGGCCTGACGATCCTCCTCGTCGAGCAGAACGCCTTCGGGGCCCTGGAGATCTCGCACCGGGGATATGTCCTCGAGCTCGGGCGGGTCCGCCTGGAGGGCCCGAGCGAGCGGCTGAGGACCGACCCCGAGGTCAGGGAGCGCTACCTGGGAGCAGGCGCGGGGTGACCAGCCTCCTGGTCCACCGCGCCAGGGGCCGGGGCAGGCCCTCGGGCAGGAACACGATGATCACGATGAGCAGCAGCCCGTAGAGCAGCAGGCGCAGCGCGACGAACTCGTGGAGCACCTCCCGTAACATCTCCAGGATGAGCACCCCGAGGGGGGGCCCGTAGAGCGTCCCGGCGCCGCCGAGCATGACCATCAGGAAGACGTCCACGGAGACGAAGAAGCTGAACAGGTCCGGGTGCGCGTACTCCAGGTAGTGGGCATAGAGGCTCCCCGCCAGGCCCGCGAGCGCCGAGGCGAAGACGAAGACCCCGATCTTGTAGCGCAGCGGGCTGAGGCCCATCATGAGGGCCTTGGTCTCGTTGTCCCTGATGGCCATCAGGGCGATCCCCAGCGGCGATCGGATGATCCTCCAGATCCCGTAGTGGACGGCGGCCGCGACGGCGAGGACGAGGTAGTAGTACACGAACTTCGACTGGAACCCCAGCGCGGGGAGGAACGGGAGGGAGATCGGCTCCGGCCGCGGGATCCCCTTCAGCCCGAGCCCGCCCCCCGTCATGCTGTACCAGTTGTCGAAGATCTCGCTGGCGATGAGCTGGAACGCGATGGTCACGATGATGTAGTAGATCCCCCGCGTCCTGAACGACGGGGGCCCGATCCCCAGGGCGACGATGCCGGCGAAGGCCGTCGCGATGACGATCGCTGCCCAGAAGGGGACCCCGTGCCGGAGCACGAGGATCCCCGAGGTGTACGCGCCGATCCCGTAGAAGGCCCCATGGGCGATGGAGACGAGGCCGGTGTACCCCATCAGGAGGTTCAGGCTGGAGGCGAGGATCGAGAAGATCAAGATGGTGATGGCGAGGTGCGTGAAGTACCCCTCCTGCCCGACGAAGGGGAACCCCAGGGCGAGGACGAACGGAAGGGCCCACTTGACGACTCTGGCCACGAGTGGGTGACCTACACGTCTGCCCGGAGCTTCCTCTGCCCGAAGATCCCGGAGGGCCGGAACACCAGCACGAGGATCAGGAGGCCGAACGCGACCAGGTGCTTGTACTCGGAGGTCACGTACGTCAGGGTCAGGCTGTCCACGGTGCCCAGGGCGAACCCGCCGACGATGGCGCCCGCGACGCTCCCCATGCCCCCCAGGACGACCACCACGAAGGCCTTGAGCACGCTTGGACTCCCCATCTCGAAGTTGAAAGTGAACGCCGCCCCGACCAGGGCGCCGGCCACCCCGGCCATGGCGCTGCCGAGGGCGAACGTGTACGAGGCCACCCGGTCGATCGGCACGCCCAGGAGGCGGGCGGCCGCGCTGTCCTGCGCGACCGCCCGCATCGCCTTGCCGGTCCGCGTCCGCTTGACGAAGAAGTAGAGCCCCAGGAACGCCAGGCTCGCGACCGCGAAGATCACCGCCCGCATGGCCGGCAGGTAGACCAGCCCGGGGACGGCCAGCACGAAGCTGAGCCCCTCGGCCGGGATCGACCGTGCGTCGCTCCCCCAGAGGAGCAGGGCGGCGTTCTCCATGGCGATGAGCACGCCGATCGCCGACACGAACATCGCGTCTTCCGTGGCCCCCCGCAGGGGCCTGAAGGCGAGCTTCTCGATGAGCACCCCCAGGGCGGCCATGCTCACCGCCGCCAGCAGGACGGCCAGGGCCAGGTTCAGGCCGAAGCGGGTCACCCCGAAGTAGGCGACGAAGGCCCCCCACACGGAGATCCCCCCGAGCCCGAAGTGCGGGACCCGCAGGATGCTGAAGATGATCGTCAGGCTGATGGCCATCAGGGCGAGGATCGCGCCGTTCACCAGCCCGTTGACCACCACCTGGATCACTGGCCGTCCTCCCGCGCGCGGGCTCAGTCGCCGTAGTCCGCGAAGACCGGGACCAGCTTGCCCTCCTTCCACTGCGCGACCACGATCCTCGGATAGGCCTGCCCCTCGGCGTCGAAGATCCGCCCGGGCTTATAGGGGAGCAGGAGCTCCGGGATGTCGTCGATGGTCAGGGCCTTCAGGGCCGCGGTGATCCTGGGGATGTCGTCCACGGGCCCGGCCTTCTCCAGCCCCTTCGCCAGGATATAGGCGCTGTCGTACCCGGACTCGGCCCATGAGCCGAAGGCCCGCTCCCCGAACTTCCTGATGTACGCGGCCGCAAACCGCTTCGACTTCTCGGGCGGCTCCGTCGTCGCGCCGTAGCTGGAGAAGAGGGCCTCGTAGCTCCCCTCCCAGACCCTGCGGTTCGCGGGGTCCATCATCAGGGGGGCCGCGGCGTACTGGTTCAGCCAGACCGGGCCGGGGAACAGCCCGATCTCCCGGGCCTGCTTCATCATGGTCAGCCCGTCCGTGTAGAACCCGTGAGTGATGACCGCGTCGGGCCTCAGGCCCTTCAGCTTCGTGAGGATCGGGAAGAAGTCCTTCTCGCCGAACGGGTGCCACTCCGTCGCCACGACGGTGATCCCCGGCACCTTCGGCAGGTACTCCTCCACGAACCGCTTGAAGTCCGCGTGGCCGGTCTGCCCATAGGTGGCGACCCGCTTCACCCCCATCTTCTTCAGGAAGCGTTCGTTGACCTTCATGAACGGCGCCCCGCCATCGAAGTGGTTCCTGAACGCATTGGGAACCCCGACGGTCGTCGCCGGATCGTTGCCGCCGGACCAGATCACGATGGCCCGCTTGGCCTTGAGCACCGGGCCCAGCGCGTACTCCACGGACGAGTAGGCGCCATCCAGGATCAGGTTGAGCTTCTCGACGGTCAGCAGCCGCTCGAAGACCTTGACCGCCTCCCCCGGGGGCCCGGCGTCCAGGTGCACGAGCTGGAGCTTGTACTGCGTCCCTCCGACGCGGATCCCGCCCTTCGCGTTGATCTCGTCGATCGCCAGGAGCCTGGCATTGTGGAGCTGGGTCCCGTACGGGGCGATCCCACCCGTCAGCCCGGCGAGCTCACCGATCCTCAGGGTCTGCGCCCGTACATCCGCGGACGGCATGAGCCAGAGCCCCGTCGCGAGAATCCCGATGGCCAGGAGTACAACTGCCCTCCGCCTCGACATCGCCCTCTCCTTTCTCCGGCTCCTCACCGAAGGAGCACGGCCTGCCAATGAAACCTCCAGCCCCTCACGGGCCGCATGCTATACCTGACACTTCCGGGGATCAACCGCATGAGCCTCACGCGCCCGGCAGAGCGCCATGCGGCAGGACGCAGGGCCTGCGTGACGGCGGGCGGCCTGTCGGGCTCCTACTCCTTCCAGCGGCCGAGCTCCTGCAGGGCCCGATCCACGAACCGACGGTCGAAGAACTCCTCATAGGGGACCGCTGTCTTCATGTACCCGACCTTGACCATCAAGTCCGCGGTGTACTGGTACGCGCGCCGGTCCAGCTCCCCGTTCACGCTCCAGTGCCCCCGTGGGAACAGGTCGTAGGACTTCGCCAGCAGGTCAGCGTCCTGTCTCGTGACCTTGACGGCGACCTTTACTACCCCCTCCTTGTTCCGCGCCGAGAACCGGGCCGCCTGGATCAGGCCCTTCACCACGCCGGCCATGGCCTCGGGGTTCCGGTCGACCCACTCCCTCCTGGCCATGCTGAACTCGTAGGGGAACTCCGGCAGGGCCTCGGGGGTCCGCACCAGGACCCGGATCTCCGGATAGCGGCCAAGCAGGACGGCCTCGGTCGGGGCGATGAGCGTGGCCTCCACCTTCCCGGCGACCAACGCCTTGAAGCGGTCCGCGGGCGAGCCCAGGCTGATGTAGCGGGCCTGATCCGGGTCCACCCCGGCGCGCTCCAGGATCACCCGGGGGATATGGTGGGAGATGGCTCCGAGCCCGGAGACCGCGATGCTCTTCCCGGCCAGCTCGGAGACCTTCGCGACCGGAGCCCGGGCGACAAAGAAGTAGGGCGTCACCTGGCTCAGGACGTAGTAGGCGCGGAAGCCGGGCACCTTGGTAGCGCTGACGATCCCCGACGAGGCGCCGATCTCGCCCATCACCTCCAGCTCGCCGGCCAGGAACGCCTTGGTGTGCGTGGCGTCGCCCCGGAAGTCGAGGAGCTGCACGTCCAGCCCGGCCTGCTTGAAGAACCCTTCCTCCCGGGCCACGTAGAGGACGATCGTGTCCATGGCTGGCGGGCTCACCGACCCCCCGATCCGGACCTTCGTACCCTGCGCCAGGGCTGATCCGCTTGCGCCGGCGAGCAGCATCAGGAGCCCTCCCAGCACGGCCACCGCCCGAATCCCGGTTCCCTGTCCCATAGTCTCCCCCTCCCCCCCGATCAGTGGCCCGGCCGGCTCACCGTGGGGCCCTCATACCTCAGCCCGCCCGCGGGCGCAAGCCCCCCACGCGTCAGACCGGGACCTCCAGGCCCAGCCCCCGGACGCGTGCCTTCTCGTACAGCCTGGCGGCGATGGCCACGTCGGAGACCCCCTGCCCGCCGTTGTTCTTGAAGAGCGTAATCTGCTGGGGCGTGGCCCGGCCCGGCGCCCGCCCTGTCAGAACCTCCCCCAGCTCGTGGACCTGCTCCCATCGGATGACCCCGGCCTGGACCGGCTCGTAGAGGTCCCCCTGCTCATCGAGCACCGCCTGCTCGCGCGACAGGGCGACGATCACGTCGGCGCGCCGGATGGTCTCGTCATCGAGCTCCCGTCGGATGTGGGGGAGCAGGCCGGCCTTCACCAGTCCCACGTCGTCAGCCACGATCGAGGTCACGTGCGCCCCCGGGGTCAGCCAGCGCCCGTCGAACACGGGGACGTTCGAGTTGGTCGCGGTCACGATCACGTCCATCCCCTCGACCGCCCCGCGCGGGGAGTCCTCGGGGCGCACCTCCACCCCGAGGCGTCGCGCCAGCTCTGCGCAGAAGGCCCGCCGCCGCTCCGGATCCCGGCCGTACACCCGCACCGCCTGCAGGGGCATCACTTCCTTGAGGGCCAGCAGGTGGGTGCGGGCCTGGGTGCCGGTGCCCAGCAGCCCCACCGCCGCGGCGCCCGGTTTCATCAGATGCCGGGTCCCGACCGCGCTCACCGCGGCCGAGCGGAGGTCGGCCCCCTCGACCGTGATGCCGGCCCCCACGATGATCGCCACGAGGCTCCCATCGCTGATCCGGTAGAGCACGCTCACCCCGGGCGCGCTGTGCAAGTACTGCTGCACGTCCGCGCGCAGCTCCAGGCGCTCGCAGTGGGTCCGCAGGCCGGTGACGTCCAGGTCTGGTGACGCCCCCTGGTGGACGGTCGCCCGGGTGCCGCCCGTGTAGATCCGGCGCCGGGGGGCATTGATCAGCGGGTTGCGCCCGAGCTCCGCGAAGGCGCCCTCCCCCTCGCCGATCACCACGGCATC
>JACPFL010000033.1 GCA_016183025.1 Deltaproteobacteria bacterium
CATCGATGACGGTGTCCGCGCGCTCGACGTCCAAATCCCCGGCCCGGCCCACCCCGACAATCTTGCCATCCTCGATGAGCAGGGCATCACCCTCAGCCACCGGCCGGGTCAGGTCGCCGGTGACGATGCAGCCGATGTTGACGATCGCGGTCCTGGCCATGTCCTGCCCCTCCCCGATGCGGCCTATCTGCCCGCTATCCCCGCAAAAGCGCCTGCATCTTAGGGCGCGGCTCGGAGGGGTGTCAAGCCGAGGCCAGGACCCGCTCCTCACAGCCGGCCGCTCCGGCCGCTCCCCGCGCCGTTGACACCCTCCCGCAGCCGCCCTATAGTCAGGCTGCCACAGCATTGCGCGCGGGGGCAGCATAGATTCCCGTGATGCGCCTGGAACTGGTCAGCTTTCCGGTCCGTGACGCCCGCTTCGGGCCGAGGCTTCGCTTCGCCGATGAGGTGCTCGAGATCGATCGGGCCGGCCTCCTCGACCTCGTCGGCAGGCAGGCCGACTTCTTCCGCTCGGTCCAGGTCGACATCGCCCGCCCGGGTGAGCGGACCCGGATCATCCACGTCATCGACGCGATCGAGCCCCGGTGCAAGGTGGCACCGGCCGGAGCCCCGACCTTCCCGGGCTTCCTTGGCCCGCCCGAGGTCACGGGCACCGGCCGGACGCACCGTCTGGAGGGGTTCGCGGTCCTGACCACGGGCAACATCCCCGGCGCCGAGGGGAGCCAGGGTCTCAAGGAGGCGATCGTGGACATGGCCGGGCCGGGGGCGGAGTACACACCGGTCGGGCGATTGACCAACGTGGTCCTCCGGTTCGAGGTCGCCGAGGGGATCCCGGTCCCTGAAGCGGTGCAGGCGATCCGCCTGGCCGGCCTGCGGGCCGCCACCTGGCTGGCCGAGGCCACACGAGACCTCGCGCCGGCTCGGGTCGAGTCGTTCGAGCTGGGCCCGGCCGACCCCGCCCTTCCCCGCGTGGTCTACATCCAGCCGATGATGCGCGAAGGCGACATCCATACCACGTTCATCTACGGCCTGCCGGTGGAGAGCCTGCCCCTGGTCCTCCACCCAAACGAGGTCCTGGACGGCGCCATCGTGAGCGCCGACTACTGGATCGCCTGCCATCGGATCCCGACGTACCTCTACCAGAACGAGCCTGTCGTCCGCGCCCTGTACCGCCGGCACGGGCACGATCTCAACTTCGTGGCCGTGATCGCCTGCCGCTGCCTGATCGTGGCCGAGGCCGAGAAGCGGCGGCAGGCGGCCCAGGTCGCCAAGGTGGCCAGGATGCTCGCAGCGCAGGGCGCCATCATCACCATGTCGAACGGGGGGCACGCCTACGCCGACCAGATGCTGATCTGCCAGGCGGTCGAGCAGGCCGGCATCCGGACCGTGCTCGGGGTGGACGAGTACAGCGACACCGATGGCGGCGACGTCCCGCTCGTCATCTACGTCCCCGAGGCCAGGGCCATCGTGAGCTGCGGGAACCAGGAGGCGCGGGTGGACCTCCCGGCCATGGAGCGCGTCCTCGGCGGGGACCGGTTCGTGACGACGGGCAACAGCTACGAGGAGGCGTTCCGGCGGCACCCGGCCGAGCCCTTCACCATCGGGATCCGGCAGATCTACGCGGCGACGGCCCAGGTGGGGTTCGGCCGGCTGACGGCGCGGGAATTCTGAGCTCGGGGCGTGAGGACCACATACGCGGACGACCGCCTCTCGCGTGGAGGCCATGATGGCTGAGCCTATCCGAATCGTCCACTACCTGAACCAGTTCTTCGCGGGGATCGGCGGGGAGGAGAAGGGCGACGAGCCGGTCGGGCATCGGGGCGGGCCGGTGGGCCCTGGCCTCGCGCTCCAGGAGGCGCTGGGGGCGGAGGGGCGCATCGTCGCCACGGTCTGGTGTGGCGACAACCGCTTCCACGAGATGCGGGAGACGGTGGTCTCGGATCTCCTCCGCCTGATCGAGGCCGAGGCGCCGGCGGTCCTGATCGCGGGCCCGGCCTTCAACGCCGGGCGCTACGGGACCGCCTGCGCGATCCTCGGGTCGGCCGCCGCGCAGAAGCTCGACCTCCCCGTCGTCACCGGCATGTTCCCCGAGAACCCCGGGGTCGAGGCGGGGCGGAGAGACATGTACATCGTCCCGACGGCGGCGGCGGCGACCGGGATGCGGGCCGCCCTGCCCGTCATGGCCCGCCTCGCGCTCCGCCTTGGCCGGGGCGAATCGCTGGGCCCCGGAGACATCGAGGGGTACCTCCCGCGCGGGTCCCGCCGGAACTTCTTCGACGCCGAAGTCGGGGCCGAGCGGATGGTCGCCATGCTCCTCGCCCGGTTGCGCGGGGAGCCGTTCCGGACCGAGCTGCCCCTGCCGAGATTCGACCGCGTCCCGCCTGCCCCGCCAGTCCGGGACCTGCCGCGCGCGCGCCTCGCGCTCGTCACCGAGGCTGGCATCGTCCCCCAGGGGAACCCGGACGGCCTGGAATCCTGGCGGGCGACCAAGTGGGTCAAGTACCGGATCGCGGGCCTCGATGCGCTGGCCCCGGAGCAGTTCACGTCGGTCCACGGGGGGTTCGATACGGCGCGGATCCGCCAGGACCCGCACCGGATCGTCCCGCTCGACGTCCTCCGGGAGCTGGAGCGGGAGGGGCGGATCGGCCGGCTGCACGAGGACCTCTACGTGACCGTGGGGAACGTGGCGCCCGTGGCGCGGGCGGAGCGGTTCGGGCGCGAGATCGCCGAGGACCTCCGGAAAGCCGGGGTCCAGGCGGTCCTGCTCACCGCCACCTGAGGGACCGCGAATCGTTGCGGGGCAACGATGGCGAAAGAGATCGAGAGGGTGGGAATCCCCGTGGCCTACTTCCCCGCGATCCCGACCGTCCCCCTGACCGTCGGCCAGTCCCGGATCATCCCGGGCAAGGCGATCCCCCATGTGCTGGGAGACCCGCACCTCCCCCCTGATCGCGAGAAGGCCTACCGCCGCGCCCTGGTCGAGCAGGCGCTCAAGGCCCTCAGCACCGAAGTGGCCGGGCCGACCGTGTTCAAGCCCGACCTCGCGTGATCCGCATGCCGCCTCGCAAGGGTCTCATGCAGTAGCCTCCCCTCCGCTCCGCCTCAACGGCTTGACACCGCGCCGCCCGCTCGATACAAGCTGGATTCATCGCGGCTCGGGGCATCCGGGCTGCTCCGGCCCGCGCGCGGCCGACGGGAGGAGGGCAGGGTGGTGAGGGATCTTCGGGACTGGATCGCGGGCGCCGAGGCGATCGGCCAGCTCCGGCGGGTGCGCGGGGCGGACTGGCGGCTCGAGATCGGCACCCTGTCCGAGCTGAACTACAAGCGCAGGAACCACCCCGCCTTGCTCTTCGAGGCGATCAAGGACTACCCCCCGGGGTACCGCGTGCTCACCGGCTCCATCAGCAACGCCGCCCGGGTGGCCTACTCTCTGGGCCTTCCCCCCACGCTCTCCGACGCCGGGCTGGTGCAGCGCCTCCGCGGCAAACCTCTCGAGTGGGAGCGCCGCGCAGCCGAGTTCCCACCCCGCTACGTGCCGTCCGGGCCTGTCGAGGAGCACCTCGACAAGGGAAATGAGATCGACCTGTTGAAGTTCCCGGCCCCGTTCTGGCACGAGCACGACGGCGGGCGCTACCTCGGGACCGGGTGCCTGGTCATCACGCGGGACCCGGACTCCGACTGGGTGAACTTCGGCTCCTACCGCGGGATGGTCCAGGACCGGTCGAGCCTGACGGTCCTCATCATCCCCGGCAAGCACGGCCGCCTGCACATCGAGAAGTACCACGCCCGGGGCGAGCCCGCGCCCGTCGCCATCTCCCTCGGCCATGACCCCCTGCTCTTCCTCCTGGCCGGGATCGAGGTGCCGCCAGGGGTCTCAGAGTTCAGCTACGCCGGGGCCATCCGCGGCGAGCCCGTCGAGGTGGTGCGCGGCAAGATCACCGGCCTGCCCGTGCCTGCCGCCAGCGAGATCGTGCTCGAGGGGTGGATGCGCCCCGGGAGCCGGAAGCTCGAAGGGCCCTTCGGGGAGTGGCCCGGGTACTACTCCGGGACGAACGAGCCGGTCCAGGTGCTGGACGTGGAGCTCGTCCAGCACCGGAGCGACCCGATCCTGCTCGGGGCCCCGCCCAGCCGCCCGCCCCACGACTACTCCTACTCCAAGTGCCTGCTGCGGTCGGCCATGCTCCATGACGTCCTGGAGAAGGCCGGGGTGCCCGAGGTCAGGGGCGTCTGGTTCGATGAGGTCGGCGGGGGGCGGCTGTTCGTCACGGTGGCCATCAAGCAGCGCTACCCCGGGCATGCCCGCCAGGCGGCCTTCGTGGCCTCCCAGTGCCACATCGGCGCCTACATGGGCCGCTACGTCATCGTCGTGGACGACGACATCGACCCGACGAACCTCCAGGAGGTCATGTGGGCCGTCTGCACGCGCTCGGACCCGGAGAAGGACATCGACATCCTGCGCCGGACCTGGGGGAGCAAGGCCGACCCGCTGCTCCGCGACCCGAAGGCGGCCTTCAACTCCCGCGCCATCATCGACGCCTGTCGCCCCTATGAGCACCTCGACGAGTTCCCCCGGGTGGCGCAGGCCAGCCCGGAGGAGACGAAGCGGGTCCGGGACAAGTGGAAGGAGTTGCTCGAATGACCCCGGGCGGGCGCCGCAGACCCGCCGGGCACGGCTGAGCGGACGCCATGGGAGAGACCGCGCTCGCGGCGGTTCTGGAGGCCCCGGGCCGCCTCACGATGCGGGAGTTCCCCCTGCCCGAGATCGGCCCGGACGAGGCATTGCTTCGTGTCGAGATGGCCGGGGTCTGCGCCACGGACCCGGCCTGGGCCAGTGGCAAGGTCGCCCTGCCCGCCTTCCCGATGATCCTCGGCCACGAGATCCTGGGGCGGATCGCGCGCATCGGCCGCGAGGCGGCGGCCCGCTATGGGGTGAAGGAGGGGGACCGGGTCGTGGTGGAGGGGAGCACCCGCTGCGACCACTGCGACTACTGTATCAGCGGCGACTACCACCTGTGCGACAACCGCCGCTCCTACGGCTCCACGGTCCCGACCACGGTCCCGCCCGCGCTCTGGGGCGGCTACAGCCAGTACCTGTACCTCGCGCCGGGCTCGATGCTCCACCGGGTCTCGGAGGGGATGCCGGCCGAGGGCGGCGTGCTGGCGTGCGCGGTTGTGGCCAACGGGATCAAGTGGGTCCGGGAGTGCGGCCAGGCCGGGCTAGGGCAGAGCGTGGTGATCCAGGGGGTAGGCCCCCAGGGGCTGGCCTGCATCGTCGCGGCCAAGGAGTCCGGGGCCGGCCCCGTGATCGCCACGGGCCTGAGCCGCGACCGCGCGCGGTTCGCCCTGGCGCGGGAGCTGGGGGCTGACGTGATCATCGACGTGGAACGGGATGACCTGCAGGCGCGCGTGCGGGCGGCGACCAACGGGCGGATGGCCGACCTCGTCGTCGATGTCACCGGGAGCCCGCCGGCGGTGAAGGCCTCGCTCGACCTCGTGCGGAAACGGGGCCGGATGATCCAGGCGGGCGTCACGGGGACCACGACGCTGACACCCCTGCCGCTGGACACGTTGCTGTTCCGGGAGATCACGCTGCAGGGGGTGTTCGCCCACACCGTGACCTCGGTGCGGGCGGCGATCCGGGTGATCGAGTCCCGCCGGTATCCCCTGGAGAAGCTGGTCACCCACCACTACCCGCTGCGCGAGGCGGCCCACGCCCTGCGGGTCACCGCCCGGGAGGTGCCGGGCGAGGACCCGATCAAGGTCGTGCTCACGCCCTGAGGCCCCATGGCGCTCTGGCCCTTCGACTACCTGGAGCCGACCTCCCCGGAGGAGTGCTTCGCCCTCATGGCGGAGCACGGGAGCGAGGCCAAGCTCCTCGCGGGCGGCACGGCGCTCATGCAGTTCCTGAAGCAGGGGCTGGCCCGGCCCCGCGCCCTGATCAACCTGAAGCGCCTGCCCGGGCTCGGGGGGATCGAGGTGGGCCCGGAGGGCGCGCTCCGCCTGGGCGCGCTTGCCACGCACCGGCGCATCGAGGACGCGCCGCTCGTGCGAGAGCGCTGGCCGATGCTCGCGGAGATGCTCCAGCTCGTGGCCTCCCCCCGCATCCGGAACATGGCGACCATCGGCGGCAACCTGTGCCACGGGGACGCCAACGAGGACCCTCCGCCGCTGCTGCTGGCGCTGGACGCCTCAGTCCGGGTCATCTCGCGGGTGGGCGAGCGCCTGCTGCCGGTGGATGGGCTCTTCACCGACTTCTACGAGACCGCTCTGAAGCCGGGAGAGCTTCTCGCGGAGGTCCGGGTCCCCCCGCTGCCGCCCCGGTCAGGGGCCGTGTATCTGAAGTTCGCCCCGAAGTCCCGCCAGGACTTCGCCACCGTGGGGGCTGCCGCCTTCGTCCGCCTGGCGGACGCCGGGCGCTGCGTGGAACTCCGCCTGGGCCTGGCCGGCGTGGCGCCCACGCCGGTGCGCGCCCGGAAGGTCGAGGCCGCCTTGCAGGGCCAGCTCCTGAGCGAACCGCTGGTCCGGGAGGCGGCGGCCCTGGTTGAGGACGAGATTGACCCGGTCGGGGACATCCGGGGGTCGGCGGGGTACAAGCGGGAGATGGCGAAGCTCTTCCTCCGCCGCGCTGTGGCGGAGGCCTTGCGCCGAGCCGGCGCCGCGGGCCCGGGCCCGACCTGACCCGGGACAAGAGCGACGGAGGAGCGTTCACGATGAGCCCACGACAGAAGCGGCAGCTCAGCCTGGAGGTCAACGGCGAGCCCTACGAGCTGCTCGTCGAGCCCCACTGGCTCCTGGTCGACGTCCTGCGGGACCAGCTCCACCTGACCGGGACCAAGATCGGCTGTGGGATCGGCGTGTGCGGCGCCTGCACCGTGCTGGTGGACGGCCAGGCGGTCAGCTCCTGCCTGGCCCTGGCCGTGGACGCCCACGGAAAGGCCGTCACGACCATCGAGGGGCTGGCGCGGGAGGGACGGCTGCACCCGATCCAGCAGGCGTTCATCGCCTGCGGCGGCTTCCAGTGCGGGTTCTGCACCCCGGGGATGATCATGGGGGCGAAGGAGCTGCTCGACCGGAACCCCGCGCCCACCGAGGAGGAGATCCGGGCCGGGCTCTCGGGGAACCTCTGCCGCTGCACCGGCTACGTGAAGATCATCGAGTCGGTCCAGGTCGCCGTGCGGCTGCTGCAGGAGGAGATGGCCGGCGAGGCCGGAGCCCCGGTGAGCCCGGGGCCGGGCAGGCACGCGGCCGTGGGCAGCGGCCAGGGAGGCGCGCGATGAGCACCGGAGCGCGCACGGTGACGGCACCCGGCCGGTCGGGGGTGGTCGGGGCCCGGGTCCCCCGGGTTGACGGCAAGGAAAAAGTGACGGGGGAGGCGGCCTACGCGGCGGACATCGCGCTCCCGCGCGTGCTCGTCGGCAAGGTGCTCCGGAGCCCCTACCCCCATGCCAGGCTCCTGCGCGTCGACACCTCCAAGGCGCGGCGCGTGCCCGGCGTGAAGGCCGTCATCACCGCCGAGGACACGCCGAAGATCCCGCACGGCCTGTTCGTGAAGGACACGTACCCGCTGGCCCTCGAGCGCGTACGCTACGTCGGGGATGAGGTGGCGGCCGTGGCCGCGGCGATCGAGGAGGCGGCCAGCGAGGCCCTGGAGCTGATCGAGGTCGAATACGAAGAGCTGCCCGCGGTCTTCGACCCGCTCGAGGCGATGGCCCCAGGCGCCCCCCAGCTCCACGCCGACAGGCCGGGGAACATCGCCTACCAGCTCAGCGTGGAGCGGGGCGATGTGGAGGCGGGGTTCCGGCAGGCCGCGCACGTCATTGAAGAGCGCTTCACCACCCATGCCACGTACCACGCCTACCTGGAGCCCATCGCCAGCGTGGTGAGCTACGGCCACACGGGGAAGCTCACCGTCTGGGCCTCGGCCCAGGAGCCCTTCATGACCCAGGCCGAGCTGGCCGAGGCGCTCCACCTTCCGCCGAGCGACATCCACTTCATCCAGCCCCACGTGGGGGGCGCCTTCGGCGGCAAGACCATGGACGACAACCACCTGTACATCTCCTGCCTGCTCGCCCTGAAGACCCGCGCCGCCGTGAAGCTGGTCAACACCCGGGAGGACGAGTTCGTCGCGAGCCGCCCCCGGGTGCCGACCGTCATCGACCTCAAGGTCGGGTTCGCGGGCGACGGCGCGATCGTGGCCAAGGAGGCCCGGGTCGTCTCCGACAACGGCGCCTACACGAGCCGCACCCCGGTCATCATGCGCACCACCTGCATCCGGGCCGACTCCCTCTACCGGCTGCAGAACCTCCGCACCCACGGCTACCTCGTCTACACGAACAAGATCCCGACGGGATCGATGCGGGGGTTCGGCAACCCCCAGATGCACTTCGCCCTGGAGTCGGTCATGGACATGGCCGCCCGGGAGCTCGGGATGGACCCGCTGGCGCTGCGCCTGCGGAACGCCACGCAGGCCGGGGACGTGACCGTACACGGCTGGCGGGTGGCGAGCTGCGGCCTGTCCGAGTGCCTGGAGCGGACCGCCGCGGAGGTGGGCTGGCGGGGCGCGCGGCCGGCGCCGGGGGCCAGCGGGACCAAGCGCCGCGGGGTCGGCCTCGCCTGCGCCACGCACGTGAGCGGTCGGCGCCATTTCGGCAACTACGACGGCTCCTCGGCCCTCGTCAAGGTCAACGAGGACGGCCGGGTCGTCGTGCTGAGCGGCGAGGGAGATGTGGGCCAGGGGAGCCGGACCATCTTCGCGCAGATCGCGGCCGAGGAGCTGGGGGTCCCGTACGAGGACGTGGACGTCACCATGGCCGACACCGAGTCCACCCCCTTCGGCATGGGCTCCCACGCCAGCAAGGTGACCTTCGTCGGCGGCAATGCCGTGCGTGTGGCCGCGGCCGACGCGCGCCGGCAGCTCCTGGAGATCACGGCCCGCCTCTTCGAGGCCCGGGCCGAGGACCTGGCGATCCAGGACGGGCGCATCTTCCACAGGGAGCTTCCCCAGCGCGCTCTGACGGTGGCCGAGGCGGCCAAGGCCCACATCTACCGGCAGGGCGGGGAGCCGGTGATCGGCAAGGGGGCCTGGGACCCGCCCTCGGAGCTGCACGATAAGACCTTCTACGGGAACATCTCGGGCGCCTACCCCTTCGGCGCCTGCGCGGCCGAGGTCGAGGTGGACGTGGAGTCCGGCGAGGTCAAGGTGCTCCGGATTGTCAGCGCGGCCGACGTCGGCCGGGCCATCAACCCGATGCTGGCCGAAGGGCAGATCGAGGGCGGGGTGATTCAGGGGCTGGGGTACGCCCTGTGCGAGGAGATCCGGAACGAGGAGGGCCGGGTCCTGAACCCCAACTTCTCCGACTACCGGATCATGGCCTGCGAGGATATCCCGGTCGAGGTGAAGGCGATCCTGGTGGAACCCGTGGACCCGTACGGGCCGTTCGGCGCCAAAGGGCTCGGGGAGCTGGTGGTGGCCCCGGTCGCGCCGGCGGTGGCGAACGCCGTCGCGCACGCGGTCGGCGCCCGCATCACGAGCCTCCCGATCACCGCCGAGAAGCTCTTCACCGCGTTGCGGAGGCCGCAGGCCAGCCGGCCCGCCACACCAAACCGGTGAGCGAATCCGCCGGACGAAGGAAAAGGGGAGCGCCGTCGTTGAACCCATCGCCGGATAGGGTTAAAGTCAAAGAATGATCCGAAGCCTTACGGTCAAGCGCTACCGCAGCCTGGCGGATGTCACGCTCCGGTTTGCGCCGGTGCGCCTGCTGATCGGCCCCAACGCTGCGGGGAAATCAAACCTGATCGATGCGCTTCGCCTGCTCCACGAGGCGGTAGACTCCGACATGGAGACAGCGGTCACGCGCCGGGGCGGTCTCAAAGGCGTCGTCTTCCTCGGGGCGAACGAGCAATCATTTGATATCGCGCTCGAATACTTTGTGCCTGACCCCACTGCGCCACACAGCCGGTCCGACATGTCTTATCTCGTCCGGGTAGCGGAGAAAGAAGGGCGACCGGGCCTGGCATTGGAAGAGCTTCGGATCAAGCGGAACCGTAACGAACCCGGAGCCCCCAAGCTCTGGTTCCGCGCCGAGTGGGGCCGAGGAGAGGCTCTGCGTGATCCGGGCAGTGAGCGGCGTGAGGCGTTCGAGACCGGTGATCCAGGTGTGGTCGCCCTCAAAGCCTTGGGCTTTCTCGATGCCTACCCCCGCATCCGAGCTCTGAGGACCTTCATCGAGGGGTGGCAATTCTTGTCCGTGGACCTCGTCAGCATACGCGAACCCCAGCGGGACGAACGAGCCACGGTCCTGGACTCAGACGCGGCGAACCTCGTGAACGTCCTAAGGACACTGCAGGCAAGCGACAAGCAGCGTCATAAGCAAATCCTCGACGATGTACAGTCGTTACTGCCATACGTAGAGGGAATTACCACCCCCGTCGAGCGCGGGCTCATAACGCTATTCATGCAGGAGCGAGGCTTCACCGATCCGCTGGAAGCCCTTGCCCTCTCAGATGGGACACTCCGACTCCTCGCGATCATCACGGCTCTCGAAACTATGTCGGAGCATGGCCTTCTCTGCATTGAGGAGCCTGAGCATGGCCTCCATCCGCTACTCCTTGGGCTCCTCCTGGATCTCTTCCGCGAGAGGTGCCCGAAGAGTGGATCGAAGCAGGTCCTAGTGACCACCCATTCTCCCGACCTTGTGGATGCTGCCGAAATTGAGGAGGTCCTGCCCGTCGAGCGCGATACGAAGGGTACCACGCAGCTCTTGGAGCTTGATCCGGCGAAGACTAGGAAATGGTTAAGGGACTTCCGCCTCGGCGAACTCTGGCGGATGCGCCAGATCGGAGGCGTCCCCTCATGAGCCACCCTCCGCCCCCGTGGAAGGTCGTGCTGATCGTCGAAGATGACTCTGATGGTCGCGCGATTGCTGAGCTCGCTGCAAAACGCCTCCCGAATGCCCAATTGTCCTGGCTCCCGGCCAACGGTATTGGCAACATCAAGCGGAACGCAGAAAAGCTCATCTTGCTCGCGCGAGACCGCCTCGAAAAGGGGCGCGGATGTGTGGCGGTGCTGGTGGACCGGGATCGCAAGGACCCATCCAGAGATGAACCGCACCGCACAATCGCTCGGGCCTGTCGGCGCGCGAAGGTAGAGTTCATCGCCGCACGCGAGGCTCTTGAGGCGTGGTTTCTCGCTGACCGCGGCATATGCCAGTGGCTCGGGCTCACTCCGTCGGGCAGCACCGACAGGATCTCAGACCCGAAGGGAAGGGTGGAGCAGGCGTTTTACAGGAAGACTGGACGGCCCTACATGAAACGGCGTGCGCGCCTAGAGGTGG
>JACPFL010000071.1 GCA_016183025.1 Deltaproteobacteria bacterium
CCCTACCAGCTCGCGGATGTAGCGCGTGTCCACGAACGCATGGCTGATCTGCGCATCGTAAGGGACCCAGCCCAGGTCCGGGTAGTAGACCTCGATCCAGGCGTGACGTCCCTGCCCGTTCTTGCTCGTCAGCGTCCCCTGACCCGTGGCGACCTGCCAGGCCTTCGCCAGGCTCCACCCGCCCACGATGCGGGCGGGGATCCCGGCGGCCCGGAGAAGGGCCAGGGAGAGGTGCGAGTAGTTCTGGCAGTTCCCGATGCGTCGATCGAGGCTGAATCGGGCGTCGTACTGGTCGGGGTCGATGGCGTAGCGGAGGTGGTCCACCACGAAGTTGAGCAGGTTGGTCACCGCCTCCTGCTGGCTCCGGGCCCCGGCCACGAGCCGCCGGGCCAGGGCCTGGATCTCCGGGTCGTCGCGCTGCACGAGCGGCGTGGCGGCCAGGTAGCGGCTCGGCTCGCCCGACAGGCCCGCCACTGGATACGGGGCGCGGCTCTCCAGCGTCGTCAGCCGCAGCTCCGCGCTCACCCGGTACCGGATGCGGACCTGGACCTCCCCCGGGAGCGGGTCCCAGGTGACGACCCGCACCCGGTTGCCGTGAGCGTCCGTGCGGACGGTGTCCTGGGTGGGCGGCGCGCTGTACTCCACCCGGTGCTCCAGAATCTGCTGGATGCGGGTCGGGGTCGTGAACGAGGCCGGCTCGGCTATCTCGATCATCAGCGCGCGGGTTCCCCCCCCGGTGGGCTGGTAGGTCTGGATGACCTCCATCCCGATGGCGGCCCGCATGCCACCCTCGAGGACCAGGGTATCGGCTCGCACAGCGGTCGGATGGAGGAGCAACGCGATCCCGAGGAGCAGGCCCGCGACCGGGCCCCTGGCGCGGCGGGGACGGACCGCCCCTGACGCGCCTCCGCCTCCCGGCCGGGCCGGCCCGGGCGGCAACCGGAAAGACGTGTGTGTGAGCGCCTGGCGGCGTGCCATATTCGAGGCCTAGGGCTGCGGCGGCGCCGCAGGCTGGCGCTGGGAGAGGACGGCGAGGGGGAAGGCCCCCTCCATCTCGCCCTTCATCACCGGGTGCTGCCGCCCGCCGGCTGCGCGGGACTTGCGGACCACCTGCTCCTCCACATACTGGTAGACCTCGCCCAGCGTGATGATGCCGTCCCCGTTGGCGTCGGCCTTCCCCCGCAGCCCTTCCAGGAGATAGTAGGTGAAGATCCCGTGCCCGAATTCCGGGAGCTCGAGCGACACCTCGTTGGCGGCTGCCGCTGTGACGATCACCCGCCCCTTGCTCCGGGTCAGGCGCTCCAGGAACTGGTCGTTCAGGTTGGAGGCCCGCATCCCGGCCCGAGCGAAGGTCCGTCCCCCGGTGGCGCCGCTGTAACAGGCGTCCAGGAACACGATGACCCGCTCCGCCTCGATGCGGCCGAAGATGGTCCGGATCTCGTCCATCGGGAAGGCGGTGGAGTACAGGGTGTCGGGGTCCGCGTCGATGGGGATCAGATACTTCGACACCCCGTCGCTCTCGATCCCCTGCTGGTCGATCTCAGGGGCCCCGTGACCCGCGTAGTAGATGAAGACCGTGTCCTGCTTGACCGCGCGGCGCGCCAGGAACTCCCCGAGCGCCCAGCGGATGTTCCGCAGGGTGGGCTTGCGCTCGGTCTTGTCCGTGAGCAGCACCACATGATCGGGCGCGTAGCCGCCATCGGTCGTGAGATAGCGGTACATGGCCTCCGCATCCGGGACCGTGTAGCGGAGCTTGCCGATCCTGGGGTCATCGTAGCTGCCGATCCCGATGACGACGGCCCACCGGTCGCCCTTCGGCGGCTCGGGGCGCGGCGCTGGGGGCGCGGCGGCCGTGGCCGCGCCGGCGCGACGGTAGACGCGGGAGACGCTCTGCGTCGCGTTCCCGGCGCGGTCGAACGCGTTCACCACCACCACGTTCTCTCCCTCGCGCAGGGCGATCCGAAGCGTGAGCGGCAGGCTCCGGGCCCCCGTGCCGGGCGTCAGGGCGCGCGGGTCGCCCACCGCCTCCCCGTTGACGGTGATGGTCACGCGCTCCACGCCGACGTTGTCGCTCACCAGCCCGGCGAGGGTGAGCTCCTCCGCTGTCACCTCCATCCCGTCGCGCGGGTGGCTGATGACGAGCTTCGGGGGATCCGCATCCGGGCGGGCAGCAGGCGGCATCGCGGACGGCGCGGCAGGTGGGCCGGGTGATGCCCCCGGCACCGAGCCGGTCACCGAGGTCCCCCCGGCACCCGGCAGCGGGAAGGCGAAGGCCAGCCGGTGGCCTCGGACCGAGGCGAGTTCGAGCCCGGCCGCCTCCGGCGCCCGGGCCACCCCCTCTGCGATGGCGTCGCGCAGGTCCGAGGGCAGGCCACGGGAGAGCACCCGGAGCGCGACCTGGTTCTCGCGCTCATCGCCGTCGAGCTTCACCTGCAGCTCATCCTGCCTGACGAAGCCCGGGGAGTTCTGGATCGCGCCCTTGATGGCCTGCAGCTGTTTCATCCCCGCTGCGCCGGACCGGAGCCCCCGCACGTGGACGACGTACTTCTGCCCGTTCAGGAAGAAGTTCTGCAGCTCCTTCACCAGCTCCTCGGCCACGTATCGCGCCAGG
>JACPFL010000072.1 GCA_016183025.1 Deltaproteobacteria bacterium
GACTACTGCGTGAAGGCGACCGCGCTCGACGCGCGCAAGGCGGGGTTCGAGGTCGTGGTCATCGAGGACGCGATCCGCGGGGTGGAGGTCAGCCCGGGCGACTCGGCCCGCGCGATCCAGGAGATGAAGGCGGCCGGCGCGACCTTCGCGCGCTCCGACCAGTTCTGAGGGTCCCCCGGGCGCCGCCCTCCGCTTCGACCATCAGGACTGCCGCCGCCCTCAGTGCATGGCGTTGCCGCCGTCCACGAGGATGGTCTGGCCGGTGATGAAGTCGCTCTCGTCGGAGCCGAGGAAGATCACGGTGCCCACCAGATCCTGGGGCATCTGCGTCCGCTTCAGACAGCGCGCCTGCACGTTGACCTTGTCCAGTTCCGCCGGGTTCTTCAGGTTGGTCTCGCTCATCGTGTACCCGGGCGCGATCGCGTTGACCAGGATGCCGTAGTCCCCCACCTCCCGGGCCAGGGCCCGCGTCAGGGCGATGACCCCGCCCTTGGACGTCACGTAGTGGAGGAACATCGGGACCCCCTTGAAGAACGTGCTCGACGAGATGTTGATGATCTTCCCCTTCCCCTGCTTGCGCATCTGCGGGAAGACGGCCCGGCAGCACAGGAAGATCCCCTTCAGGTTGACGGCCATCACGCGGTCCCACTCCGCGATGTCCACCTCGTAGAAGGGCCGGCGCACGATCTGCCCGTAGATGGCGGCGTTGTTGACCAGCACGTCGATCCGGCCGAAGCGCTCCACGGCCTGCCGGGCCATCTCCAGGGTGTCCCGCTCGCTCGTCACGTCCACGGTCAGGGCGAGCGCCTGCCCGCCCGCCTGCTCGATCTCCTTCGCCGCCGGGTTCGGGTCGAGGATGTCCGTCACCACCACCCGGGCCCCCTCCTTCGCCAGCCCGAGGGCATAGACCCTGCCGATCCCCTGGGCCCCGCCGGTCACGATCGCCACCTTGTCCTTCAACCTCATCGCCGCCCCCTCCTGTGCCCCGCGCGTCCTCCAGCCCGCTTCATACCTGAGACGCCCGGGACCGTAAAGAGAAAATGGCCGCTCCGACCCCTCCGGCCACCCAGAGGCGTTCCAGCCGCTCCCGGCCCAGCAGGGCCGCTGGACAGATCTTTCTGAACGGTTGTCGGGTTCATCCTCGGTATGAGGTGGAGCGTTTCTTGTGGGCGGACGAGTGCGGCGAACACCATGCCGTTGAGCCGCGCGCGTTGCAGGCGCGCGCCGGTTCCAACGGCGGGTAGGTTGCGAACTATAGCAACCGGAGGAATTCGTCGACCCCGAGACGAGCCTGCTTCAGGATGTGCGCCAAGGTCGAGCGTTTGATCGGGCGGTGGGCAGGGACGATGATCTTGAGCGTTTCGTTAGCAACATGCTTCTGGAGACGGATGTGACTGCCCCGCTGCCGAACCACCACCCAACCGTCTCGTTGAAGCGCCCGAATGACCTGTTCATGCCCCAGGCTCGGGACCTTCGTCATACCGCGATCTCGAGGACCTCGGCGTTGGGACCAAAGCGCTGATCATCTTCGACCGGCTCGAGATAGAGACGAATGGCCTCTTCGATATTCCGTAGCGCCTCCTCCCGAGTCTCGCCCTCGCTGATGCACCCGGGCAGAGACGGCACCGTCGCGGTGAAGCCACCGTCCTCACTGGGCTCTAGAACGACCTGGAGTTTCATCGGTAACCTCCCTCTCCGAAAGATACACCTTCCCACGCCCCTCGAGCAACCTAACTCCTGGATGGCGCCCAGGGCCTGGTGGGTGCGCGGGGCCGCCCTGTTGTGATAATAAGACGGGGCCCGGCAGGAACTGTCTGCGGGTCCAGGCGAGTCCAGGGAGGGCGGGGTGGTCGTCGACGGCGACGCGCACGTGAACGAGACCGAGCAGATCTTCCTCCACTACCTGGAGCCGCGCTACCGGGAGCGGCGGCCGCGCATGGTGACCCACGAGAACGGCTGCCGGTACTGGCTCGTGGAGGGGCGGCTCGTGCCGCGGCCGGAGGGGCGCGGGCCCGGCTCCCCCCGGGGGTTCCTGCCCGGACCCGGGCGGACCGGCGGCAGCGACTTCGACCTGAGCGACGTCGAGGCGCGCCTGAAGGACATGGACGAGGAGGGGATCGACGTCCAGGTCATCTACCCCACCACGCTCTTTGTCGCCCCCTTCATGGAGGACGCCGGGCTGGCCGCGGCCCTCTGCCGCGCCTACAACACCTACCTGGCGGAGCGCTGCCGGCTCTGCCCTGACCGGCTGAAAGGCGTGGCCGTGGTGCCGCTCCAGGACCCGGCCGAGGCCACCCGGGAGCTGCGCCGGGCCATCACCGAGCTGGGGCTGGTCGGGGTCGTCATCCCCGGGCTCGTGGGCGAGCGAAACCTCGACGACCCGGCCTTCTTCCCCTTCTTCGAGGAGGCCGACCGGCTCGACGTGGCCGTAGGGGTCCACGCGGTCACCGGCGCCTACGACACGCCGGGGCAGGAGCGGTTCACCTCGTTCTTCTACAGCCACGCCGTCGCCATGCCGTTCAACCTCATGATCGGCCTGCTGACCCTGGTGGGCGGCGGGATCCTGGAACGGCTCCAGCGCGTGCGCTTCGCCTTCCTCGAGACCGGCGCCGGGTGGGCCCCCTACTGGAGCTGGTGGCTGGACGAGCACTACGAGAAGGGGCGCTACCGGGAGTCGCCGATGCGCTATCTCGGCCGGGAGGAGCTCCCCCACCTGAAGCGTCGGCCGAGCGAGTACCTGACGGGCGGGCGCTGTTTCTTCTCCTGCGAGCTGGACGAGCGGGGGCCACGGCGACCGGGTGCCCGGAAGCGTGCGCGCGTTCCAGGCGCGCGCCGACCTCCCCGACGGGCTCAAGCGGAAGATCCTCGGCGAGAACGCCCGCCGCCTCTACCGCCTGTAGGGAGCAGATCTCGGAAACCTCAGCCGGATGGCAAGACGAGCAGGTCCATGCCGCACCCAATGGTGGGCGAATGTGGCGCCGGGTGCTGCAGGTGTCGCAGGTGCCATGACGACGACGATAAACGCCGGCGAGATGTTGACCTGCCACATGCGGATGCTAGAGACGGTGGAGAACAAGGGGACGACTCGTCCAGTCATGCGGGTAATCAGGCTGGTGCCCGCCTGACTTCGGCTTCGTCGCGGTCGCGGTGCAATGGTAAGATGAGCCCTGGTGAGGAGGCGAGCATCTCCGAAGGGCCCGGTGCAGGAAACCCGCACCCCGGGATCTGTGGGGGAGCTGTCTGGTCAACACCGGTCCTACCCCGATGCTTGATCCATCAGGCTGAACTGCTTGTTGCGTGGGACCGCCTGCAGGCCGGCCGGCCGCCGGGCAAGATTGAGCCGCTCCGGTAGGAGGTAGGGCGAGTGAGACATCCGGTCCACAAGGTCAAGGCCTTCGAGATCGCCGGTCCGTACCGTATCCGTATCGAGTTCGAAGATGGGCTGGTAC
>JACPFL010000055.1 GCA_016183025.1 Deltaproteobacteria bacterium
GGAATAGGTGTAGTTGAGGACCGAGTTGATCCCGACGGGCTGGCGCGGTGAAGATCCCGTGTAGTCGACTTCGATTTTGTCTCCGTCGACTCGCAGCGCGCACTTGATGAGAAGCGGTTCTGTCACACCGTCGATCTGAGTCTCGGCGCAGTACTCGCCATCCGGGATTTCGGCTATTGCCTTACGCATCGATCGCTCGGAGATCGCCTGGATGTGCGGACCGAACACCGTGAAATCGTCGAATTCATAATCGGTCAATATCTCGAGCGTGCGCCGCCGGCCCTCGATCATGACCTCGAGCTTCTTCCCCGCGAAGGCAACCTTCATCTGCGCAATGGCTTGGCGAGTGCGTTCCGCAGCCGACTTGGCATCCAGGTCGCCGTGGAAGCACTGCGCACTGGGCTCGAAGAGCGGAAGTTCACGCCGGCCGACGTCCTGCGCGCGGCGAAGACCTGCCGCGTGGATCGAATCGTGCGGCCCTACCTGGAGGCGCTGCAGTGAGCCGCCCCCGGGCCAGCGGGATCGTCCAGTCCGTTCAGGATCGCCTCAAGAACGAGGCACGCGAGAAGGGTCGCCCCTTCGCCGAGCTGCTCGAGCTGTACGCGGTCGAGCGCTTCCTGCATCGACTCGGACGTTCCGCGCACCGGGACCGCTCAGCCCGGAAAGCGCCCGGGAGTACATTGGAACGCGGTTTCCACGGGCAGCGAAGCGTGCGGGACAGCACAATTCGGACTAAGAATCCTCGGGGCCTGCATCTTCCCGGGAACTGGACGCCGGCCCCTGGAGGGCGCGCGGGAAGCCGGCGTGGCCCGAGATCGAGGTCTGGCTGTCAGGGGGCCTCCACCTGGATGTCCCAGACCGGCTCCTCGTCATCCAGGGCCGGGCACCAGACATCCACCTGCAACAGGGTGCCGCACCCCGGACAGAGATACTCCTGGAAAAAGGCCGGCGGATCCGGCCGCTCCGAGCCCAGGCTCCGGAACCCGACCCCGTAGAGGTCCCGCACGCGCCGGAGCGCCCGGCGCTTGTAGTTCTCCGTGGCAGGCCCGAAGGGATGGCGGCATCGGAGGCAGCGGATGACCGCGGTCCCGTCGAGGGTGACCACTTCGAGGGACTCGTGGATCCGGCGGCCTGGCGCCGGTGTCCCCGCTTGCGCCTCCCCGGCCGCGTCCGCGGTGGCAGCGGGAGCCCGGTCAGACTGGGCTCGAGGATCGGTCCCACCCACAGCCGGGGAGGGCGCAATCGTACCCGGAGTCCGTCCAGGAAGTGGGCACGCCTCGCGAAGGCGTTCAGCCCGGATCGCGTCACGTCGGGCGCGGGTGGCCTGCGGATCCAGTGCGCCGGCCTCCGGCTCCACGATGACCCCGTAGATTCCCTCGGCGAGCCCGCGCGAGACGAGCCCGTCCCGGAGATCGGCTGCCACGCTGACCGGATCACGGTCCAAGGGGTCCCCGTAGCCGCTCCCGCCCGAGGCCTCGGCCCGGTCCACCAGCAACGTGTATTCGGGGACCGGGAGACGCCCCGTCGGGGTGTCGGGCGGGAACGGCTCTCCCCAGCTCGGGCCCAGCTCGTCCACGCTGGTGGGATACTCCCCCTGACGGAACCGCTCCGGCAGGTGCTCCGTCCTGAACATCCGCTGCTCCCACACGGTGCAGGGGTAGCCGCCGAACAGCCCCCACCCTCCGGGGAGTCCGTACGGCGGCCAGCGATTGTCCGTGAGGTCCCTCGTGCCGTACACCATCATGATCCGGGCCATGCCCATCCCGCCCTGGTGCTTCCCGGCCCCTCCCGAGTCGGGCGCTTGATTGCGGCAGAGGAAGAGCAACGGGTAGTTCATCTCGATCAGCTCAACGTCGGAGATCCGCGCCTGGGGGTTCAGCATGTGCCCGCCGGTATGGACCCCGTCACGGAAGGGCGCAGCACCCAGCCCGCCCCCGAAGAAGTCGTAGATCTGCTGCGCCACCACGCCGCCGTGCTGGTTGTGCCCCCCGAGCCGCCGGTACTCCCCGCCATAGACCCGGTCCCAGGCCGCGTTCACATCCCCGAGCCGCCCCCCGGCGTAGAGCATCCGCGCAATGCAGGCGTGCGCGGCCGAGTAGAGCGTCCCCCCGATCGCGGGCCCCTGGCTGCAGGCGGCCGGAAAGGTGCAGTTCAGCACCGTCCCCTCGGGGATGTGCAGCCGCACCGGCGCGACCATGCCGCCGTTCCAGGGGACGTCCCAGAACAGGTGCCCGGCCAGGGCGACGAAGAGGCTGGACCAGGAGCAGGAGAGCGTGCAGTTGGCCGAATCGGCGTTCTGGGGGCTCGTCCCCGTAAAGTCGAAGGAGAGCTCCTCGCCGCGCTTGGTCATCGTGCAGACGACCCGGAAGGGGGTCCGCCGCCCCCGCGGATGGGCGAAGGCGTAGACCCGGGCCCGCCAGGTCCCGTCGGGAAGCCCCCGGAGCCGGGCCCGGGCCATCCGCTCCGAGTCCGCGATGATCTTCTCGCCGGCGGCCTCGACGAACTCGACGCCGTAGCGCTCCACGAGCCGGAGGTAGTGCCGGGCGCAGACGTTGTTGGCCGCGATCCGGGCCTTGAGGTCCAGCCCCACATAGTCTGGGTCCCGGCACTGGGCGGTCAACGCCCGGAAGACGTCCGGCCGCACGCGCCCCTGCTCCACGACCTTCAGCCCCGGGATGCGGATCCCCTCGTGGAAGATCTCCTGGTGCCCGCCCCGGAGCACCCCTCCGGTGTCCGCGGTGTGCATCATGGCCGCGGTCCACGCGATCCGTCGGCCCTGGTGGAAGATCGGCTTGACCACCAGCATGTCATAGACGTGGGTGGCCGCGATGTAGGGGTCGTTGAAGAAGAACTGGTCGCCGTCGTGGATCCCGGGGTCCCGCTCGTACCAGGCGATGGCCCGCTGGATGGCCTCCTGGCACCCCGTGCAGTGCAGGAGCAGCCCCGCCGCCGTGAGGATCACGGTCCCGTCGGCGTCGTAGAAGGAGCTCATGCACTCCCCGCCCTCCACCACCACCGGGGACCCCGACACGGACTGCATGGCGACGCGCCCCTCCTCCAGGATCTGGAAGAGGCGGTGCCGGAACATCTCGTACCGGACCGGATCCAGCTCCACGCCCATCACCGGCCTCCGAGCTCCATGGCGACGGTGCCCGGTCAGCGGGCCGCCAGGGCCTTCAGGGCCTGCTGCCGGTAGCTGTCATCCACGTACTGCAGGGGCGGGATCTTGCCGGGGAGCTGCCCCAGCTCCACCATGATCTCGATCACCGGCTCCAGGCCCTGCTCCGTGACCTCCGCCTGCGGCGGCACGGCCTTGAGCTCCCTGAAGAGGGTGTCGTACGTGAGCGCCGCGTACTTGGGGGAGACCTTCACGACCCGCTGGATCAGGTCCACGGCCCGATCGCGGTTCGCCTCCTGATAGAACCAGCGGGTCGCCCGGATGACCGCCTTCAGCACCCCGACGACCGCCTGCGGATGGGACCGGGCGAAGTTCGTGTTCACGGCGATGACGCTGAAGTCGTAGTGCGCGAAGTACCGGGGCGCCTGGTCAAGGAGGACCAGCCCCTCGTCCACGGCCTGGAAGTTGGTGGGGATGGTGACCACGCTGGCCGAGACCCCGCCGGTCTTGACGGCGGCGCTCGCGCTCCGGGCCGCGCCCGGCAGGGCGGACAGCAGCAGGTCCCCCAGCCCCAGGCCCAGGATCAGGGCCCCCA
>JACPFL010000065.1 GCA_016183025.1 Deltaproteobacteria bacterium
GGGCTGTCGCGGCCGGCACGGACCCGGCGGCGGCCATCCCCGGCCCGGGGCTTTACGCGATGGGGCTATACGGAGGCGTGTTCGGGTGGGTGCTGGGCGTGGCCATGCGCGTGGCCCCCATGTTCCTCGCGCGGCGCAAGGGGACCCGGATGGGGGGAGCGGTCCTCGCGGTGCTGAATGCCGCCGTGCTCTTCGGGCTGCTGGCCGAGGGGTGGCCCCCCACCTCGCGCCCGGCCGAGGTCCTGCTGGCGCTGGCGGACCTGGGCGCAGCGCTCGCCCTCGTCATCGGAGCCGTGGCGGTGGGGGCGTGGGAGCCGGAGCCGCGCGCCGTCATCGCCCTGCAACTGGACCGGACCGAGGCGCGCTTCTTCCGCCTGGCCTTCGCCAGCGCCGGCCTGGCAGCGGCCGGCCTCCTCGGGGGCACCGCGCTCACCCTCGCCGGGGTGCCACCGCACGGCCTCCTGGCCGATGCCACGCGTCACCTGCTCACGGTCGGGTTCGTGGTCGGGATGATCTGCGCCATGGGGTTCCGGTTCCTGCCGGTGATCGAAGGCGTGCGCCTGGCCGTCCCCTGGGCCCGCGTCGTGGCCTTCTGGGCCCTGGCCGCGGCCGTGCTCCTGCGCACGGCCGAGCTGGGCGCCGACTACGTGGACGAAGGGTTCCTGCGGCCGGCCGCCGTGTCGGGCTTCCTGGCGTGGGCGGCACTGGCCTTCTGGGGGCTTGCTGTGAGCGTCACGATGGCCCGGGGGGCTGCGGCCCGACGCGGGCCGGCGGGCTGACCACGGGAGACACCGCCCTAAGGGCCTGGGCTGTGAAGGTGAATCAGACTTGTGGTCCTGGACAGTTTGCCCTGGGGTGGCGACCAACTGTCCGCTCCATGTCGCCCATCCGGGGCCTTCCGGACCTTACGATCCAACCCCCGGGTAGGGCGCAACACCTCGGAACCCCTTGGAATGGTCAGATTTTCCCTTGCAAAAGGGATGCAGGGGGCCGTGGCATGGGGGTTGCCTTTTGAGGTAGCCGGGAGCGTGCAGGCCGCGCAGTCTGTCGGACGCTCCCCCGCCCGGATATGAAGGGTGGACCACGGGGAGGGTGCGATGAAGAAGCCAGCAGCGAAGGGGACCGGGCAGTGCCCGTTTTACAACAGCGGCTACTGCGAGGGGTACCTCAGCGGGAAGCTGCGCGTCTGTACCGTGTTCGAGCGCGCCTGCTACTGCCTCTGCGAGGGGTACGTCACCTGCCCTGTCTACATCCGGGGGATGGAAGAGCGAGGGCTCGCGGAGCCGGCGCGGACGCGGGAGGTCGTATGATGCCCTCGTGGGGGGAGTGGCACTGGATGTGGGGGCCGTGGGCGATCGGCATGGGGCTGGGGATGCTCCTGTTCTGGGCCCTGATCATCGTGGGGATCATAGTCGGGGTCCGCTGGCTGATCGTCACGGCCCGGCAGACGTCGCCCCGGGAGGAGTCCCCGCTGGAGATCCTGAAGCGGCGGTATGCCCGGGGCGAGATCGATAAGGCGGAGTTCGAGGAGCGACGCCGCGACCTCGAACGGTAAGCCCGCTCAGCCGCGCCGCCGCGTTGCGCCGAGAGGGCGCCTGAGCCCCTGTCCGCTTGAACGTCGCCCGCCGGCGCCCTACAATCCTGTCGAGGACACCCGGGGTGAAGCTGGCGGGCAATACCTATGACCGTATGGAGCTCGCCGGCGCCTTCGGCGATCTGGGTACGCTCATCCCCTTCGTCCTCGGCTACATCACCCTGACCAAGCTCGACCCGGCGGGGGTGCTCCTCGCCTTCGGCCTCGGGAACCTGGCGGCCGGGCTGTGGTTCCGCACCCCGGTGGGGGTACAGCCCATGAAGGCGATCGGCGCGGCGGCGATCAGCCAGGGTGAGTGGGTGACCCCGGGGATGATCTGGAGCGCCGGTGCTTTCACGGCCCTGTTCTGGCTGACCATGGGGCTCAGCGGCGCCATCGCCTGGGTCGCCAGGGTGACGACCAAGCCCGTGGTCCGGGGGCTCATGTTGGGACTCGGGCTGAGTTTCGTCCTCGAGGGCCTGGGCATGATGCGGGAGCAGCCGGTGGTGGCCATCGCCGGTGCCCTGATCGTCTTGCTGCTGCTGTCGAGCACCCGGGCGCCCGCCATGCTGGTCCTGCTGGCCTTCGGGACCTTGGTCGCCTTCTGGCAGCAGCCGGGTCTTTTCGCCGACCTCCGGCTCTTTGCGCCCGCGCTCCACCTCCCCACGCCAAGACTTGGTGGGATTGGCGCCGGCGAGATGCTCAGCGGCATCGTCCTGCTGGCCCTGCCCCAGGCGGCCCTGACAGTGGGCAACGCCATCATCGGCATGGCCGCCGAGCACAACGAGCACTTCCCTGATCGCCCGGTCACGGTCCAGCGCCTCAGCCTGAGTCACGGGCTCCTGAACGCGATAAGCGCCGCGGTGGGGGGCGCGCCGATGTGTCACGGCGCAGGGGCTGTGGCCGGGCACGTCCGGTTCGGCGCCCGGACCGGCGGTTCCATGGTGATCCTGGGGCTCTTGTTGGCCGGGCTGGGCCTGTTCTACGGGTACGCGGCGGTACGGCTCCTCCAGGCCTTCCCGCGGCCGCTGCTGGGGACCATCCTGGTGTTCGCCGGGGTCGAGCTGGCCTCCATGATCCGGGACATCCGGGGGCGCCGCCCCCATGTCTTCATCGTCGTCATCACCGCGGGGGTGGCGATCTGGAACGTGGGGGTGGCCTACCTGGTGGGACTGCTGCTCTACTACGCCGTCCGCCGGGGCCTGATCACGATCTGAAGGGATGGGGGCTCGCCGCTGATACACAAAGGCCCGGTACCCGCCGAGGGGCCCGGGCCCTGCCAGCGAGCATCCAGCTCGCGCGAGATCTACTTCTTCTGCTGGAGCTTCTTCCCCTGCTCGATCAACAGCTCGCCCATGCGCTTCATGGCCTCGCCGTGGATCATCAGGAGCTGACCGCGGACCTCCGGGCTAGTGGCGGCCTCGCCCATGAGCTGCATCATCTGGCGCATGTGGCCCATGCCGCCCCCCATCATGCCGCCCCGCTGCCCCATCATGCCGCCCATCATCCCAGGCCCCATCTGACCAGGCTGGCCGCCCTGGCCCATCATCCCGCCCATCCCGCCAGGCGCACCGGGACCCCCCGGCCCCATCATGCCCCCGGGGCCCATGCCCGGCTGCTGGCCACCCGGGGATTGGACCTGCTGCGCCAGTGCCACGCCCCCGGCCACCGCCAGTATGACAGCGGCGATCACGACCACGACCCTCATCGCCTGCCCCCTTTCCACCCAAGCCCGGAGGCCATCGAGCCTCCTGCCCCTCATTGGCTCTTCGCGGCGCGGTCCCTGCGTGCTGCGCTCTCATCCTCCTCGACGTCCGCCCTCCCCGCCGGCTCTGCCGCGTCCCTCGACGGCGGGCTCTCCCCGGTTGCGGCCGCCGGGCCTTCCCCGGACGCCTCGGTCGAGGGCTCACCCTCCTGGGTCTCACCCCCTCGCCCTCCGAGCTCCCGCGGCTCCAGCTTCCGGTAAATGGTCCGGCTGGCGATCCCCAGCAGGTGCGCGGCGGTGTTCTTGTCCCCGCCGCAGTACCGGACGGTCTCCCGGATCAGCAGGCGCTCGGCGTCCTCCAGCGGGGTCCCGATGGCGATCACGAGCTGCCGGGGCCGTGCCTCCTGCCGGGAGATATGCGGCGGGAGGTCGGCCACCCCGATGTGGCTCCCCCGGGCCAGGATCACCGCGCGCTCAATGACGTTCTCCAGCTCGCGGACGTTTCCGGGCCACGGGTAGCTGCAGAGCTGCTCCAGGGCGTCCTCGGAGATCCCCTTGATCTCCTTCTGGTTCTTCCGGCCATAGAGCCGGATGAAGTGCGCGGCCAGGAGCGGGATGTCTTCAGTCCGATCCCGCAGCCCCGGCAGCGTGATCCCGATGACGTTCAGGCGGTAGTAGAGGTCTTCCCGGAAGGTCCCCTGGCGGATGGCCTCCTCCAGGTTCTTGTTCGTGGAGGCGATGATCCGCACATCCACCTGGGTGGTCTTGACGCTTCCCAGGCGTTCGAACCGCCCGTCCTGGAGCACGCGGAGGAGCTTCACCTGGAGGGACAGGGGGACCTCCCCGATCTCGTCCAGGAGCAGCGTGCCGCCGTCGGCCAGCTCGAAGCGCCCCTCCTTGCGCGTGTGGGCGCCGGTGAAGGCGCCGCGCTCGTAGCCGAAGAGCTCCGACTCGAGCAGGGTCTCGGGCAGGGCTGCGCAGCTCACCTTCACCAGGGCCTTGTTCCGCCGGGGGCTCAGGCGGTGGATGGCGGTCGCGATCAGTTCCTTCCCCGTCCCCGACTCCCCATGGATCAGGACATTGGCCGAGCTCGGCGCCACCTGGCAGACCAGGTCCCAGACCGTCTGCATGGCGGCGCTTGACCCGATGACCCTCTCCTTCTCCTCGACGTCGGCCAGGAGCTGGTGCAGGGAGCGGTTCTCCAGAACCAGGCTTTGCTTCTCCAGGGCCTTGCGCACCGTCTTCAGGATCTCCATTTTCTTGAACGGCTTGGTGACGAAGTCGTAGGCGCCCTCCTTCATCGCCTCCACGGCCGCCTCGATGGTCCCGTGTCCGGTGATCATAACCACTTCGAGGTCCGGCACCACGAGCTTCAGGGCCTTGAGGAGGTCCAGCCCCTCGATTCCTGGCATCTTCAGGTCCGCGAGCACCAGGTTCACTTCCCCGCCGCGGGCCAGGTCCAGGGCTCGCTCCCCGTCCTCGGCCAGGAGCACCCGGTACCCGGCCTGGGCGAGAACCTTCTCCAGGGCCTCGCGGATGGTCTGCTCGTCGACGGCAATCAGAATGGTCGCCCTGCGCTCATCCATGGGCCTCATCCCCCGCGTCCTCGTCGGACAGGCCCCCCAGGGCCGGCAGGGAGATGACGAAGCGCGTCCCCTGCCCGACCTGGCTCGTCACGGTGATGGTCCCGCCATGCTCCGTGATGATCTGCTGCGTCAGCGGCAGCCCCAGCCCGGTCCCCCCGTCCTTGGTCGTGTAGAACGGCTCGAAGATGTGCGGGAGGTCCTTCTCCGCGATGCCGACGCCGGTATCGGCCACCGCGATCTCCACCCAGAAGCCGGCCTGGGAGCTCGTGACCGTCAGCATCCCTGCGCCGGCATCCATCGCCTCGACGGCGTTCTTGATGAGGTTCAGCAGGGTCTGGCGGAGCTGCCGGCGATCTCCGCGCACGGGGCCCACCTCAGGCGCGAGCTCCCGGCGCAGGGCGATCCCCTTGGTCGTCAGCTCCCCCCGCACGAAGTCCAGGACCTCGTTGAGCAGGAGGTTGATCTCGACCTCCTCGCGCGCGGCCACCGGCAGGCGCGCGAACTGCAGGTACTCCTCCGTGATCCGCGCGATCCGATCCACCTCGCCCATGATGGCCGCGAGCAGGTCCTGGGCCTCGGTCCTGTTCATCCCCTCCTCGTTCCGGAGCTCGTCGGCCAGCAGCTCGGTGTTGAGGGTCAGGGAGGACAGGGGGTTGCGGATCTCGTGGGCGACCTTGGAGGACATCTTCCCGATGGCGGCCAGGCGCTCCGACTGGAGCAGGCGCCGGTGGGTGGCCTCCAGGGCCCCCGTCCGCTCCCGAACGCGCTCCTCGAGGAGGTTCGTGAGCTGCTCCAGGAACGCCTGGGAGAGGATGGCAGTGATGTCGTGGAACAGCAGGTCGATCGTCGAGAAGGCCTCGCACAGGTCGCAGCTCGCGGGGTAGGCCTCGGAGAGGATCGGGTAGAGGGCCTCCTCGTACGCGTGCATGGAGACCGAGAGCAGGTCCAGCCCGATCCCGGCCTGGAAGCACCGCTGGCCGCATTCCCGGATCAGGGTCTCGAGCCCCTCCAGTCCCGGATCCACGTGCACGCATAGGCTGTCGAGGTTGACCAATCCCAGCGTGTCCAGCTGTGGCCGCACCTCCTCACCCACGCTCTTCAGCAGGTTCTCGGCCCACCGCCGTCGGAGCGAGGGGAAGTGGGGGTAGAGCCCCTTCAGGTACTGCCAGAGGTTCTCCCGCTTCCGAAGGCTGATCTGTCGGTAGAGGGCGGCAGTCGGAGTGCACGACAGGCGCGGCGGCCCCTCCAGCGCCTGGATCCGGACCCGCTCCGCTGCATGGGTCAGTGCCATAATCCCCTCCACCTGTGGTCTGCTCTCATCCAGTGTATCACAGCCGGCCGCGTTCACCCCAGCACCTCTGTCTCGATCAGGTCCGCGATCGCCTTGACGTCCTCATGGCCGAAGCACGGGGCCTCCGTCTCGACCGGGGCATCGGCGACCACCGCGAGCAGGCGGTCAGCGGCCCCGCACAGGAGCCCCGGGCCCAGCGCCGCCCGGTACACCTCGATCTTCGGGTGGTCCTCGCGCCGGTATCCCTCAGCGAGGATGAGGTCCACGTCTCGCACGAACCGGCCCCGGAGCATCTCCAGGGTGAGGTCCTCGGTCACATCCTGAAAAGTCGCCACCAGCCGGCCGGAGGAGAGGATAGCCACGGTAGCCCCGGCGTGTCGGTGACGCCAGGTGTCCTTGCCGACCCGGTCGATCTCGAACCCGTGGGCATCGTGCTTGATCGTGGCCACTCGGACCCCGCGGTCCCGGAGCTCCGGGATGAGCCGCTCCAGGAGCGTTGTCTTGCCACTGCCGGACCTGCCCACGATCGAGACGATGGGAATGGCCGCCCCCCGGGCCTCCCGCTCGCCCTCTCCTTTACCGGCTCGCATCGTGGGTCCCTCCCCTGGCCTGCTACCGGACCCACCGCCCCTCGGCGAAGATCGAGGCCACGGCGCGGCGGTCCTCCGGGCCAGGGAGCGCAGCGGCCCGGTGCCGGGCATGCTCCCCGGGGTCCAGGAGCTCGCCGTCCACGCTGTAAGGCTGGCCCGCGTGCTGGCCGATTCGGCGGTTGAAGCGCAGGTCAGGCGCCCGCAGCTTCGGCTGACCCTCGGGCCCCCACTGGTTCAAGAGCTCGATCAGCCCCTTGCACTCTTCGTAATACTGGGAGCGCGCCCGCTCGTTCAGGTGCAGCGGGTCGGCCGGCCCCGGACGGGCGCCCTCGTCGAAGCGCCCTTTGAGCCCGGCCTCGTAGGCCCGCTGGGCCGCGGTGGAGGCGTCCTTCCCGAAGAGGTCCAGGGCGGTGGAGATCCAGCGGTTGAGGTACTTCTGGAGGATCGCCACCGGGACCTTCCCGGCCTTGAGGACCCGCATGAGCCCCATGTGCCCCGTGAGCAGGTGGTAGGCCTCCTCCTTCAGCATGGGGCCCATGCTCCGCGCCAGGGGCGCGAACGCCGACCGGGAGAGCATGGTGAGCTGGTACTTCCCATCCCGGTCGATGAACTCCGTGAAGGCGAAGAAGTCCAGCCAGTCCTCCACGGGCTCGTTGAACGAGCCCAGGAGGCGCGTGCGCGCGTCCGCGCGGCGCTGCAGGAGCCCCTCGGCCTCCTTGCGCCCCTCGTCGCCGAAGTACGTGACGAGCAGGTAGGCCATCTGCCAGCCGTGGCGCATCTCCTCCCGGTTGACCCGGACCAGGCTCTCCAGATCTCCCGGGCTCGGGGCCGTGGCCACCAGCCGACGTTGCTGCTCGACGGAGGCGAACTCCGTGTCGCCCTGATAGACGATGAGCTTCAAGAGCAGCTCACGCACGGCGTCGTTGGGCAGCTCCGCCACCCGCTCCCACCTGGGCCGCCCGGCGTAGCGGCCGAACTCGATCTCCGCGGAGGAGGCGTCCTCGAACTTCGCCTCGAACAGGTAGTCCCCGAGCCGCGCCTCCTCGTACCCGATCTCCTTGAGCCAGCTACGAAACAGGTCGATCCAGTCGTCGAAGGTCGCGATCCGGGCCATCCTCTCCTCCTGTATCCCTGCTGAGCCGTCGTGGCGGCCGCCAGGCGTGGGCGCGTCCCGCCCGGCCCTCATGCCTCGATAGCAGCCTCATGGGGGACGGGGTCGGGCTGACGGCTGCCCTGGCCGGCAGCCAGGCGGGCCGAGATCAGCTCGATCGCCCAGCGGCACCACTCGATGTAGCTCGCTTCGTAGCGCAGACGGTGATGGAGCGTCAGGAGGCGGAAGAACAGTTCATTCCCCACCGTGGGATCGTCCACGGCCCCGTAGCGCTCGTCCATGCGGCGGCGGGTCTCGGTGAGGAGGGCCAGCTTCTGCTCGTGCAACCGTTGGTGCTCGCGGAGCTGGCCAAGGGCCGCTTCCGGGGGGAGCAGCCCAAAGGCGAACACCTTGAGGAGCATGTCGTCCTTGATCCCCTGGAGCCCCGGCGGCTCGAGGAGCCAGCGGCGCAGGGCCTCCCGCCCGCGGGAGGTGATGTAGTAGGTCCGCTTGTTGGGCTTGTCCTCCTGGATCTCCTTCTGGGAGACGACGAGCCCCTCAGCCTCCAGCTTGCGGAGCTGCTGGTAGATCTGCGTGTGACTCGCATGCCAGAAGGTGATGATGGAAGCCTTGAAGCGTTTGTTGAGCTCATAGCCACTAAGTGCCCGAGAACTCAGCAATTCCAAGAGTGCAAATTTCAGCATCCCTCTCCTCGGATCGGCCAAGCCGTCTGGTTGTGATACTTCCTGCATATGCAGGAGTGCATCCCCCGTACCGCGGCGGACCCGGGCAGCCTAGGACGCGGGGTGATGCAGTAACTCCCTAGCGAACCAAGGGATTTCAGAAGCAGGCTGAAGCGCCGGCTGACCCCCCGGCATGCCGCGGTAGCGAGGCACTTGACAATGTGTCAACGGTCGAGGCTGGAGCTTCTGAAGGATGGACAGTCTGTCAGGAGCTCCCGCTCAGGCTGCGGGCACGGCCAGCCGGCCCTCTGCCTCCTCCGCCCCCGGAAGGCCAAGCAGATGCCACGCCTCGCACAGCCCGGCGTACCGGCTGCGCCCTGTCGGGTTGAAGGCCTCGCCGGACAGGGTGAGGAAGCGGGCGGCCCCGTGATCGCACGGGATGATCAGGGCCCGGCGCAGCGGCAACGCCACGGCGATCAGGAAGTCGCACGTGCCGGGGCGCGGGAACCGTCCGAAGGAGAAGACCGGCGCCCTGGCCGGGCGGCCGGGTGTCCGCACGCTCCGGCGGGCCCGGACCTGGCAGCGGTGTCCCTGGATGAGGAGCAGGCGCCTGGGCCCACGGGTCGGGACGACCACACGGAGCGGCTCGCGCCCCTGCAAGGCCCGGTGCAGCCGGCCGAGCATGCCCCGCCCCGTCAGCCCGTACTGCTTGAAGAAGCGGAGCAAGGCCTCGCGGCGGTCCGCCTGGTGGCGCGAGAGCTCACGCTGGCGGGAATACGCACGCAAGAGCCAGGAGCGGGCCGGGAAGGCCAGTGCCGTCACCACCTGGTGCGCGCGCTGCCGTGAGAAGCCGAAGTGCGCCCCGATGGCGGCGAACGAGGCGCCGGCAGCGTACAGCTCAAAAAGCCGCGCCACCCCGCCCCTGGCCGCGTGCTGCTCCGCGAACCGGGCCCGGAGCTGTCGCACGTGCTCCGTGAGGCTCTCCCCCGGCTCGAGCCCCGGCCCGCCCTGGACCCTCCAGACCCCCTTCCGTCCCTTCATCATCGCGCCTCCTGGAAGCGATACCCGAATCCGCGAAGGGTCTCGATGTAGCGGGGCCGCTTCGGGTCGGGCTCGATCTTGTCCCGTAGGAGCTTGACGTGCACATCCACGACGTTGGTCGCGGGGGACTCCCCGATGCCCCAGACCACGTTCAGCAGCCGTTCCCGGGTCAGGGCGGTGCCGGCGTGGACCGCGAACATGTAGAGGAGGTCGAACTCCAGGGGAGTCAGCGGCACGCACTCCCGTCCTCGCCAGACCTCATGCCGGCGGAGGTCGATCCGCAGCTCGCCGGCCTGCACCTGCTCAGGCGCCCGCGCGGCAGACCCGGCCTCCCGCGCCCCATCCGGCCGGAGCGCCAGCACCACCAGGGGTTCACCCGCCAGTCCGCACCGCCCCGGGCTGTAGGAGGCCACGACCGGCGTCAGCTCTCCCCGCTTGGTCGCCACGGTCATGCGGTTGCCGGGGAGCGGGCGGCGGCCCTCCAGGGCCTCGATCCCGGGGCAGAGCAGCTTCTGCAATCGGACGCTGTACACACACGGACAGCCGAGGACCTGGTGGCAGGCCATCCCCAGGACCTCGTCCACGGCCCACCCCGTGAGGGCCTCGGCCGCGGGGTTGAAGCCCTGGATCTCCCGGCGCCGGTCCAGCAGGACGGTCGCCTGAACGGCATCCCGGAAGAGCCCCTCGCGGTTCTTCGGCTCGCGCTGCGCCGCTGCCTCCTTCGCCCTGGCCATCTCCCCCTCCCCCGCCGAGCGCGGCGTCCGCGCGCAGCCCCTTGATCGCCAAGCGGCCCGAGCCCCTCCGCCTTGCTCCGTCCGTGTCGGCTGTGCTAACGTGACAGCCAACGTCGGCCCCGGCCAGCCATCGCGGAGGAGCCATGATCGTCGGGAAGATCAAGTCGCGCAAGCTCATCACCGTCTCGCCCCAGGACACCGTGGGCCAGGCCTTCTCCCTGATCCAGCGGCACAAGGTCCGTCACCTCCCCGTCGTGCGGGACGGCAAGCTGGTCGGGATCATCACGGACCGCGATATCCGACAGGCCTTCGTCCCCGTGCGGAGCGGCCAGGAGGGCCGGCCCCGGTACGTGCTCAAGAAGCTCCGCGTCTCCGAGCTGATGACGCCGAGGCCGCTCACCGTGACGCCGCAGACCGACGTCGTGGAGGCCGCGACCCTGCTGAACCAGCATCGGATCGGCGGCCTCCCCGTCGTGGAGAACGGCAAGCTCGTTGGGATCATCACGGTCACCGACATCGTCAACGTGTTCATCGAGATGCTCGGGATCCTGCACCTGAGCATCCGGTTGGACGTCGTGCTGCCGGCGAAGACCGGCTCCCTGGAGAAGGCCGTTGAGCTCATCGAGGCCCAAGGCGCGGAGGTCATGAGCGCCGCGCTCACCTTCGGTGATCGGCGCGCCCGCGTCCCCTCTTACAGTTTCCGCCTTCGGGGCGGCGACCCCGATCAGATCGTCAAGGCCCTGACGGCGGCCGGCCACCGGGTCCTGGCGGTCTACCGGTAGCCGGCCCCCTTCCCCACCCGCGCGGCCGACCCGGCCGGCCTTCACGCGAACGCGCTCAATCCGGTGATGTCGCGCCCCAGCGTGAGCACGTGGATGTCGTACGTCCCCTCGTAGGTGTTCACGGACTCGAGGTTGCACATGTGGCGCATCACCGGGTACTCGTCCAGGATCCCGTTGGCGGCCAGGATGTCGCGGGCGAGCCGGGCGCAGTCCAGGGCCATCTGCACGTTGTTCATCTTCGCCATGGAAAACAGCGTGTGCCGGGCCCGCCCCTCGTCCTTGAGCCGGCCCAGGCGCCAGCACAGGAGCTGGGCCTTGGTGATCTCGGTCAGCATCCAGACCAGCTTGCGCTGGACGAGCTGGAAGCCCGCGATCGGCTTCCCGAACTGGATCCGGCTCTTCGCGTACTCCAGGGCCGTCTCGTAGCAGGCCATGGCGGCGCCGACGGCGCCCCAGGCGATCCCGTAGCGGGCCTGGGTGAGCGTCGTCAGGGTGGACTTCAGCCCCTCCACCCTCGGGAGGCGGTTCTCCGCCGGGATCCGGCAGTCCTGGAAGACGAGCTCCGAGGTAACCGAGGCCCGGAGGGAGTGCTTCCCCTTCATCTCGGGCGCCTCGAACCCCGGCGTCCCTTTTTCCACCAGGAAGCCGCCGATCTGCCCATCCTCGGCCTTGGCCCAGACCACGGCGATGTCGGCCATGCTCCCGTTGGTGATCCACATCTTGGCCCCGTTCAGGACATAGCCGTTCCCGTCCCTCACCGCGCGGGTCGTCATCCCCGCCGGGTCGGACCCGTGGTCGGGCTCGGTCAGCCCGAAGCAGCCGATCTTCTCGCCGGCAGCCATCTTCGGCAGCCAGTACGCCTTCTGCTCGTCCGAGCCGAAGGCGTGGATCGGGTACATGGCCAGGGAGGTCTGGACCGACACGAAGCTGCGGATGCCCGTGTCCCCCCGCTCCAGCTCCTGCATGATCAGCCCGTAGGCGATGTTGTTGAGTCCGGCGCAGCCGTACCCCTCCAGGTTGGAGCCCAGCACGCCGAGCTTCCCCAGCTCGGGGATCAGGTGCCGGGGGAACGTCCCCTCGCGGAAGTGACGCTCGATGACGGGGACGACCTGCTCCTCCACGAACTCCCGCATGGTGTCCCGGATCATCCGCTCCTCGTCGCTCAGGAGCTCATCGATCTGGTAGTAGTCCACACCCCTGAATCTCGCCATGCGCTCCCCCTGTCTCTCCTGTCGCCCGGCGGTTACAGGCTCGCCGCCGGGGCTGGCGGTGCCTCCCACTGCAGGTCACGAAGGTGATCCCTGGCCCGCTCCGCCCGGTCGTGCGGCAGGGCTTCGACCCGCCGGGCCTCCTCCGCGAACCGCCCGAGCCGGTCGAGCACAGCCTGGGCGAGCACAGCCACCCGGCCCGACGGCACGTAGGCCGGCCACGCCGTCAGCTCCGGCGTCCGCAGCAGGTCGTCCTCCGGAGGCACGAGATGGCTGGTGATCCGCAACGCCTCCGCGAGCACCGCGCGGACCGGCGGCGACGCGTTCCACTCCGGGTAGTCCCCGGCCAATCGTCTCCAGTTGGGTTCAAGGGTCTGCAGCAGGTCCAGGACTCGGATCACCAGGAAGCACGCGCCACCCTCGGGCCGGAGCGCCTCCTGGCCGTCCAGGGCGCACCGGATCGGCCTGAGCCCCCCGGTCTGTCTGCCCGGGCGCAGCAGATACTCGCACAGTGTGCAGTCCCTCGGGCCCATCTCCGTTCCCCCGGCCCTCTGTCGCACTCGCGTCAGGTCCGTCACGGAATTGCCGCATAAACCGTGCCCGGCGGCGCCACGCAGCGGGCGCCGGCCGGCGACCCTCCCGATGCGCCAAGGCCTTGCCGCTCTGGCCCGGGCGCGCTGCTGCACATACATCGCCGTGGTCCGGCCCGCGCCCGCTGAGGCCCCTCTGACAAATTGACAAAACCTCTTCGCCCTGAACGTCTCCGGTCGCTGCTTTTGTCAACCCTCGTCTTCTGGGATGTTGGATCCCTCGTGAATCCAGGGGGCGCCCCTGCCCGCGTCCGCGGTTCCCCCGTGTTTCGCGCGGGGACACGGGCGCGGACCGCCTGCGCGCCTCACGGTGGCGTGGCGGCCTCGGCGTGGCCGGGGTGGCATGGCGATTGCTCACTCCAGGGATCGGCGGCGGAGGAGCCCGTCGAGCTCTGGCGCGGGCGGAGGGCTGGCAGGAGGCAACGATGAGGCGAGTGGGCGTGATCGGTGGCGGGTTGATGGGGTCGGAGATCGCCTACGTGGCGGCGAGCCATCTCAAGGATGGGCAGGTCACCGTGGTGGACCTGAACGACGAGATTCTGGCGCGCAGCCGGGCCCGCATCCGGGCCGTCGCGGACAAGGCGGTCAGCCGCGGCAAGGCCACGCGTCAGGCCGCCGACGAATGGCTGGGGCGGCTCGCCTTCACGGCCTCGATGGATGGCCTGTCCAGCGCCGAGATCGTCATCGAGGCGGTGACCGAGAACTTGTCGATGAAGCGGCAGGTCTTCGCGGAGCTCGATCGCCGGTGCGGCCCTCAGGCCATCCTGGCGACCAACACCTCCTCCCTGCCGATCACCGCGATCGCCTCGGCCACGTCCAGGCCGCAGCAGGTCATCGGCCTGCACTTCTTCAATCCCGTCTCCGTCATGCGCCTGGTGGAGATCGTCCGCGGGTACGAGACCGCCGACGCGGTCTATGAGGCCGCCCGGGCCTTCTGCGAGGAGCTGGGCAAGGAGACGATCGTCGCGCGGGACATCCCCGGGTTCATCACCACCCGCGTTGGGATCCTGCTCGTCAACGAGGCGATCTTCGCCCTGTACGAGGGGATCGGCACCGCGGCCGACATCGACCGGGGCATCAAGCTCGGCTACAACCACCCGATGGGCCCGCTGGAGCTGGCGGACCTGATCGGGCTGGACACGGTCCTGAACGTCATCACGACCCTGTACGAGGGGTTCAAGGACCCGAAGTACCGGCCCTGCCCGCTGCTCAAGCAGATGGTCGATGCCGGGCACCTCGGGCGCAAGAGCGGCCGCGGCTTCTACACCTACGGGGCCGCATAGCCATGGCCGCGAGCGTCTCCCCGGCAGCGCTCCATTCGGTCACCCTGCAGCCGACCATCGTCTACGGGCCAGTCCGGTCCCGACGCCTGGGCCTGTCCCTGGGGGTCAACCCCCTGCCCGCCCGGTACAAGCTCTGCTCCTTCAACTGCCCCTACTGCCAGTACCCCTGGACCCGTGAGCGCCGCCCCGAGGTCGCGCTCCGGCGGGGCGAGTTGCCCGGGCGCCAGGCCATCGTGGCCGCGGTCGAGCGGGCCCTCCGGCGCCTCCGGCGCCATGGGCCGCGCCTGAACGCCCTGACCCTGGCGGGAAACGGTGAGCCGACGCTGCACCCCGAGTTCCCGGCCCTGATGCGGGACCTCTGCGAGGTCCGCGCCAGGTGGTACCCGCGGGCCCGGCTCGCGGTCCTCTCCAACAGCTCCACGCTCGGCGACCCGCAGGTCCGGGCCGCGCTGGAGCTCGCCGACGACCGGCTGCTCAAGCTGGATGCGGGGCGGCCGGAGCTGTTCCAGAAGGTGAACCTGCCGATGCCGGGGATCACCCTGGACGAGATCGTGCGGAACCTCGCGCGGACCGCTGGGGTGACGATCCAGACCATGTTCATCCGCGGCCTGGTGGACAACACCCAGCCAAAGGCCGTTGAGGCCTGGCAGGACTGTCTCATGGAGATCCGCCCGCTGGCGGTCCAGGTCTACAGCCTGGACCGGACCCCGGTGGCGCCCGGGATCGAGGCGGTGCCGCGCGCCGATCTGGAGGCGATCGGGCTCGAGACGGAGCGGCGGACAGGGGTCCCGACGGGCGTGTACTGAGGGAGGCGCCGATGGCGGAGGTGAAGGCCATCGACATCATGTGCTACCTGTTCACGCGCGAAGCCATCAAGCGTGACTGGTACGAGCAGGAGGAGATGGCCCGGGTCGTCCGTTGGTGGCACCTCGAGGAGCGGGTGCGCGGCTACACCGTCCCGGAGTTCGTCGCCATGCTCGATGAGGCCGGGGTGGACAAGGTCTGCATCCCCGCTGTCAAGATCATGTCCTACCGCACCCGGCAGATGATCTGGGACACCCCGCTCGAGGAGGTGGTCGACGTCGTCCAGCAGCACCCGGACCGCTTCATCGGCTTTGCCGGGTACAACCCCTTGGAGGTGATGCGGGGGGTGCGGGAGGTGGAACGCGCGGTCCGCGAGCACGGCTTCCGGGGGGTCTACATCCACAGCTACGGGTTCGGCCTCCCGGTCAACGACCGGCGCTTCTACCCGCTCTACGCCAAGTGCGCGGAGCTGGGGGTCCCGGTGTCCATGCAGGTGGGGCACTCCGCCGAGCACATGCCGAGCGAGATGGGCCGCCCGATCCACATGGACGACATCGCGCTCGAGTTCCCGGAGCTGAACCTCATCGGGGCGCACACCGGCTGGCCGTGGGCCGACGAGCTGATCGCCCTGGCCTGGAAGCACGAGAACGTCTACATCGGGATCGACGCCCACATGCCGCAGTACCTGGACCCCGCGCTGATCAGGTTCATGAAGGGGCGAGGGCAGGACAAGGTCCTCTACGGCACCAACTGGCCGGTCATCCCGCACCAGGCCTCGCTCGAGCAGCTCGAGGCCCTGGGCCTCAGCGAGCCGGTCAAGGCCAAGGTGCTGCGGGACAACGCCGCCCGGCTACTCCGCCTCTAGCCGACAGCCCAGCCCATCCGTCCCGGTTTCGACGCGCTGATCCTTGCCACCCCCGGAGTGCAGGGCTACGGCGCCATCTGGATGAACGTCCAGGGGTTCGCGAAGAGGATCGCCGTCGCCACCAGCGCCCGCTCTTCGTGGAGCACGCTGACATAGGCTGCGGCGCCCGGCCACAGGTCCCCGTGGTCCCGGGCCTCAGGGACCACCTCGACCAGATCAGCCCCAGGATCGAGTGCGGCGGGGCGGATCTCCCCCCGGTCACTGACGAGGATGAGCCCGCCGGCGGTCACGGCGCCGATATCCGCCACCATACTGTAGGGGCCGAACAGCGGCGCGTCCTCCCCTGGTGGGAAGAGGGCCTTCGCGGAGAGGACGTCCTCGAAGAGCCACTGGGGCCCGAAGACGACCTCCTTGACCACCCAGCCTGTCGGCCCCGGCACGTAGCGGATGCGGGCCCGGCTGCCCACCTGGATCCCCTCGCGCCCGACTTTGCGCGAGCTCACGCCGATGTGCCGCGTAACCTCGCTCGGACAGATCAACGTGAAGAGCTTCCCCGCGGGCTGCACGAAGACCACCTCGTCGGCCTGTGGAATGACCGCCCCGATGTAGCCAGCCATCCGGGTCTGGCGATCCTCGGCAGAGGCCGCGGGCACGCCCCCACCCAGCCCGGAGGCGAGCAGTCCGATCATGAGCACCTTGGCAACCGCCTTCATGGCCGTCTCCTCCCCGGCCCCACCTGCTGCTCGGGCCGTTTCATGCGCTGCACGGGCAACCTCGGGCAACCGCACGCGCCGAAACGGTGTCGCAGCAGGAAGCATGCCGGAGCGTGACCCTGCCTCAGGGATCCTGCCGGGGGTGAAAACTGCCGTTGGGACGCCAGGTCAGAGGGAGGCACTGTCCTCGCGACGACAGGATGGCAAAGGGAGAGCGGACCCGGCGCCACGGGAGACGAGGTCGGGCCCTAGCAGAGACCGCGCGATCACCAGACGCTGGATCTGGTTGGTCCCCTCGTAGATCTGGCTGATCTTGACATCGCGCAGTGCCCGCTCGGCCGGCGAGCCCTGGAAGCAGGCTGCCCCCCCGAGGACCTGCATTGCGTCGGCCGCCACGCGGAGCGCGGCGTCCGTGGCGTGCAGCTTCGCCATCGCCGAGAGGCGCCCGCCCTCCTCCGAGCCCGCCTCCAGCGCCTGCGCGGCCCGGGCGACCAGGGCCCGCGACGCCTCCACCCGGGTCGCCATGTCGGCCAGCATGAAGGCCCCAGGCGTTGCCCGGTCGGGACGAAGACGTTGCGGAGCGCGATATGGGCGATCGCCGAGCCGCGCATGCCGAGCACCTTGTCGAGCGGCTCGCCGATCCGGACTCCGGGCCGGTCCCGCTCCACCAGGAAGAGGCTGATCCCGGCGTGCACACAGGAGGAACCGGCTGTGATTCCGGCATCCCAGGCATGGCGGAACGGATCGGGCGCCAGCTCACCCCGCCAAACTGGCAATGGCGCGTGGTGAAGCCGGGACGCAGCGGACAATCTGTCATCTCCCGGCGCGGCTACTTCTTGCCGCGCCGGGCCCCGAGCAGATCGTCCGCCCAGGTCAGGGCCGCGGTGGTCCTGGGGAACCCGATAGTCGAGGTCCCGAGGACCACGGCATGACGGATCTCATCAGCCGTGGCGCCCGCGGCGAGGGCGAAACGGATGTGGGCGTGCACCGCCCCTTCGTGTTGAGCCCCGACCGCGATGCCGAGCTTCACGAGCTCCCGGGTCTTCTGGTCCAGAGGCCCGGCCTGGTGACAGGCCTCGGCCAGCTTCTGATGGGCCGCCTGGACCTTCGGGTAGCGGCTCCGGAACAACTGATAGGCCTTCGGTAGTCTCTCCATTCCCCCTCCTCTCTGGGTCGCTGTGCCGAGGCGCTCGTGAGACGCTCGACCTGGTCCGAGCCAGCACCGACGCGCTCGATGTGCGCTTGCTGGCCTCTGCTGCCCAGACTATGATAGCGCGAATCTCATTCCGTCCGGGCGGAGGAATACGGGATGACCCTACGAGGGAAGGTGGCGATCGTGACGGGCGGCTCCTCCGGGATCGGACGGGCCATCGCCTGTCGTCTGGCCCGGGAGGGCGCCGAGGTCTGCGTCGTGGCCGACCGCAACGTCCAGGGCCTGGCAGTGGATGGCGGCTACCTCGCCCGCTGAGCGCTGCCGGGGTTTCCCACCTTGTCTAATTGGCCCTCGTGCAGTACTATTCCAGGCGTCGCTCCTCTCGTGTCGGGCCTGCTGGCATCGGAAGGAGAGAGGCCATGAACGTACGCGAGTGCGTGAGCTGCCCGTACTTCGAGGTATCTGCCGTGGGCGCCGCGGCCGGCCCGTTCCAGGAGGTCGCCTGCGTGGAGGACGGGCAGCCGACGCGCCGGCCATCCTTGGGGACCTGTGGCCTGGTCTCTCGGGCCCTGCTGGTGCTCGAGCGACTCCAGGCGGCCTGGCAGCGCGCCATGGAGGAGGCCCCGGGCTGGAACCTCTGCCCGCGAGCCCGCTCGATCTTCAACGAACTCCTCCAGATGGCCAAGAACATCGCGCCTCCGGGCGATCCGGTCCGCCGGCTCCACCCCCTGCCGCCCCATCCGACCCCCATGCCCGTGGAGGTCGTGTATCCGATCCTGCGCGAGCTGCAGCGGGTCCTGGGGGGATGGGCCCCCGACTGCGCGCAGCGATGGATCGACGGCCTGGTCGAGTTGCTGGAGCAGGAGCTGGCGGATGCGGCGCGCCGGGCCGCTCCCCCTGGTTCCGATCGCCCGACGGCCTAGGATCGGGGATCACGCCTGGGGCTGTGAGGTGCTCCTGGCGACCCTGACCGGCACACACTGGTCCTGGGTCAGCGACGGGATATCGAGGTTCCCGAGGCCGACCGGCATCAGCCATTCGAAGCACACCCCCCGTCCCTCCCGGTTGGCGACCGTCAGGAACTTGGACCAGTGGCCGCCACAGCCGGCGATCGCGATCACCTCCGGGTGGATCCCCTCGGTGAGCGCCGCCCGGCCCCGCACGGTCGCGCCGGTAGACGCCGAGGTGATCTCGATCCAGTCCCCGTCCTGGATCCCTTTGCGTCGCGCCGTCTCCGCGTGGATCGCCACGTGGTACGCGAAGCGGTCGATGGAGCAGGCCTCGTCCAGCCAGGGGTTATCGTAGGTGCCGGAGAAGGTCTGCATGGGGACCTTGTAGTAGATCGCGGTGAGGTCGTGGCCGTTGGCCGTCTCCTGCTCGGGGTGGCAGGGGCGCCATTCGGGCAGGGGCAAAAAGGCGCTGGTGTCCAGCGGCAGGTCCAGCTTCTGGGCCATCGCCTGGACCTCCTCGCCCAGCCGCTTCAGCCATTCGAGATAGATGGGGGCCCGCGCGGACGAGAAGGGCTTCCAGTAGACCTCCTCCACCTTCTTGGGCCACTTGAGGATGCCGTGCTCCTTGAACCACTCCAATCCGTGCGCCTCGCCGAACAGGGCCTTGTACCGCCGGTCGACGATCTCCTCCCAGGAGTAGGGGCGGCCCGGGTCCAGCGCGAAGGGGCCCTTGAGCTGTAACATCAGGTTCACGCACGCATGAAGCTCCTGCCGCATCCCCACCCGCTCCGCCAGGTCCAGGAGTACCTCGCACGTGGCCCGGCGCTCTCCGATGGGCTCAGTGACCGGCTGCCGGACGTGGTAGCACCATTCGCCGACCGGGGCGTTGGAGGCCATCCAGTCGGCCATGTGGCTCAAGCGCTCCAGGTAGCTGGCCGCAGGCAGCACGATGTCGGAGAAGTAGGTGGATTCGTCCAGGTAGAGGCTGAAGGAGACCTGGAAGACGTCCTTGAAGGCCTCGGCCACCTGCTCGGGGTTGGCGAAGGTCATGACGTAGTTGGAGCCGAGGTGGAGGTTCATCTCGATCTTGTACGGCACCTTGAACCGCTCCGGGTCCGCCATCACGAGGGGGAGAGCCCCGGAGCTCCCCGGGCAGGTGGGGATCATCCCTTTGAGATCAATGGTCTCGGCCCCCTTCACCTCCCTCGGGGGATAGGGCGCCGGCGGGGTCGGCCAGTGGGCGGCCACCAGGAGACCGTCGCGGTCCGTCTTGGGGACCCATTTGGGGTTCCCCGTCTCCGGATAGCCCAGGCTGCAGGCGTTCATCCCGAGCAGGGCCCCTGGTACGTTGGAGGCCCCCACCACCTCGCAGAGCAGCTCCAGCGCGATGCAGCTCAGCAGGGCGTTCTTGTGGCCCTGGGCCCCTTTGAAGTACATCACGGCCACCGGACGATACGGGAGCACCTTCCCGTCCAGGACAATGGTGCTCCCGACCCGCGCCTCCCGGCCGAACTCCCCGGCGATGCGGCGAATCGTGCCGGCCGGCACGGACGTAATCGGGGCCGCCCACTCGGGGGTGAATGGCCTCAGGTGCTCCTTGAGCAGCGAGAAGGCTGGCTTCGCCTTGGAGCCATTCACCGCGTACTCCCCTTCCAGGGCAAAGGCCTTGATGTCAGGGGCGCTGAAGGGCTTGGCCCGGCCATCGATAGGGTCCCAGATCAGGGGGAGCTGCTCTTGCTCGTCGCGCAGGTACAGGCCGTCCTCCCCGATGAGGTAGGGGCCGTTGGTGTGGTGCTCGAGATAGTCCCGGTCGTAGATCCCCAGCTCGTGCAGGAGGACGTGCAGCATCGCCAGGGCGAAGGCCCCATCGGTCCCGGGCCGGATCGGGATCCACTCGTCGGCCTTCTCGGCGCTGATGCTCAGGAACGGATCGATGGCCACCTGCCGCATGCCCCGGAGGCGGGCGTCCGCGATCCGCTGGGCCATGCCGGTCACGCAGTAATAGCTCCCGGCCCCGACGCTCGATCCGAAGTTCAGCAGGTACCGGCAGTGGTCCGGATCGGGCTGCTTGGACCATGACGCGTGATACACGGCCCCGAGCAGGTGCTCCGCGGTCCCACAGTGGTTCCCCGCGCCGGAGTTCCAGCCGTTCGGGGTCCCGAAGGCCATGGCGAAGAGCCTCGCGAATGGGACCTCGTCCTGCGTGGTCACCGTCCCGGTCAGGAGCAGCTTCCGTGGGTCTTCCTGCCGGATCTTCTTGAGTCGGGCGGCGACGGTCTCCAGGGCCTCTTCCCAGGTGATCTCGACCCACCCCGGATCGAGGTCCAGCCCCTTCCGGGGGTTCGTCCGCTTGAGCGGCACGTTGACGCGGTTGGGATTGTAGAGGGTCATGATCCCGCTGATCCCGCGGGCGCAGAGTCGCCCCCGATTGGTGGCGGACTCGGGGTTCCCCTCGATCTTGACCACCGTGCCGTTCACCCGATGCACCAGCAACGAGCAACAGCTGTAGCACCCCCCACAGGTCGACGGGATCCAGCGATCCTCTCCGGCCACGGACGCGCCCATGATCCGCTACCCTCCAGCCGTCGCGGAGACGACGAAGATCGTGACCTCCCCCACGGCTTCCAGTCCATCGCGCAGCGGCTCATCCGGGGAGAGCACCTGCCGCTCCCCGACAAAGAGCTGCACGTTGGCCTCCAGCGCTCCGCTCCTGGTCAAGAGCCGCTCCCGGAGCTTCTCGCCGTAGTGCGCCACCGCCCGATCCAGAAGGTCTCTGACCGTGCTCCGCTCGGGTAGTTCTGTGACAAAGTCAGTCCCCCCCGTGACATCCCGGGTATGCCCGTAGAAATGCACCGTGACCTCCAAGCTCGTGTCCCTCCTCGGTCACACCCCCAGCGCAGGCGCTGGCCTCGGGCGCGGTCCTTCGATGGCCGTCAGGTCCCGGCACCTGCCCAGGGGGGGCTCCCCAGGGCCCGCAGGATCACTCCAGCGAGGTTCCGGCTCCGCACCTCCAGCAGTGTCCGCCCGGTCTCCGCCGTGGCCACGGCCGGAGAGCCGAAATACCCGCGCCCTCCTGTCAGCGTCCAGTAGTCCTGGGTCTCGCCGTGGAACGCCTCTACGTCGTAGTCCAGGTTCGGCTCCAGCCGGCGCGCCGCCTCCTGGTCCACCTGCTCGGGGATCCGGTACAGCGCGAGCGAGGTCTCCCACTCCCCCCCATGCGCCTCCCGCTCCGGCCGGGCGCTCCGCGAGTAGCCTTCAATCCCCTCCTGCAGAAACGCGCGCAGGGTCGCCCGGTCGGTCACGAACCCCACGCACAC
>JACPFL010000021.1 GCA_016183025.1 Deltaproteobacteria bacterium
CCTGCATCCTGTCATTGCGTGGCCGGTTTGTCCGTTCTTAGTGAGGACCTACCTCAGACTGCGCCGCCTCCGGCGGGTCCCTTCCGCACTCCCGAAGCGCGAATCCCAGCGGAAGATTTGCATGCCCTGTGCTGAGCGCAGGGCTGCAGGAGAACAGCATGGCACGGAAGTTGTTTGTGGGGAGCCTTCCCTACAACGCCACCGACGACGAGCTGCGAAGCTTGTTCGCCGAGGTGGGGAGCGTCGAATCCTGCTCGATCGTCACCGACAAGTTCACGGGACAGTCGCGGGGATTCGGGTTCGTCGAGATGTCGTCGGACCAGGAGGCCCAGCAGGCGATCGAGCGGCTGAACGGGCAAGCGTTCAAGGGCCGGGAGATCGTGGTCAACGAGGCCAAGGCCCAGGAGCCGCGCGGCGGGAGCCGCGGGGGCGCACGCCGGGACAGCGGTGCCCGGCGCGGCGGACGCTGGTAACACCCAGCCCCGGTCACACCCACCGGTAGAGGGACAGGCCCGCGCCCCGGCGCTCAGGCGTCGGGCGCGGGCCTGTTCTTTTCTCGCATCCCTTTCTCGTCCCAACGAGTACGGCTCAGGGACCCGCAGCCAGACGCTCGGCGTTCCGGTAGGCGATCTGCTCGGCCACCTCCGGCGGGAGCTGCCGGAGCCAGACCCGGAACCCGTCGAGGATCTCCGGCAGCCGCTCCCACTGCGCGTTGATCCAGGTATCGGTGCCGACCAGGAACCGCTCCGGGTAGCGCAGGAAGAGCGCGCGCCAGGCCGGGTCGAGGGTGCCACCGGATGCCACATCGAACCGGAGGGCGAGCTCCACCTGCAGGGTCGGGTAGCGATCGAGCAGGCGGCCGACCGTCTCCGGAGGCGAGGACATCCCGGCGTGCGCCCAGAGCACCCGGACCTCGGGCCGCAGCCGGATCAGCTCCTCGACGGCCACGTCGTCCGCGTGCACGTGGAGGAAGAGCCGGTGGCGGGCGGCCAGGGCCACGAGCCCGCGGGGGACCACGGCCGCGGCCTGGCCCGCGCTCAGGTGGAACTCGCCGATGCCCCGGTAGACCCCGAGCCTCAGCCGGCTCTCCACGTAGGCCAGGACCGCCGGGTCCTGGGTCCAGCCGCTCATATCGTCGCGCGAGCGGTATGGGCGGAGCACCGGCACGATGCGGCGGGGCGCCTGCGCGTGCAGGCGGAGGGTCCCATCGTCAGGGGTGCTGGAGACCAGGGCGCGGCGCACGCCTGCCCGGTCGAGGATGCGGAGGACTGCCTCGGGCGGGTAGGGACCCCAGGCGGGCTCGCTGTAGTGGATGTGCGCGTCGAAGATCGACAGCTCCTGGGCCAGGCCGGCGCGGACAAGAAGCCCGGCCAGGAGAGAGAGACCCAGCAAGACCGCACGACTTGGGGGAAGCCAGGAGGTTCTCATCGGCCCACGATGGAGCCCGGTTCTCCTCCTCAGCCCGCCCGGCGCTCAGGGGAGCCGGAGCAGCCGCCGGAGGTTCCCGCTGGCGATCTTTTCGGCCGTGCTCGGGGTGAGTTGCGCCAGGACGGACCGGAAGTACTGGACGACCCGCTCGACGTCGTTGAGCCTCTGCGTGCTGTCCACGTCGATCCCGAAGAGGAACCGGTCCGGGAACGTCTCGAAGACCCCTCGCCACTCCTCTTTCAGCGTGCCGTCCTCATGGGTCAGGCGCTGCAGATCTTCCGGCTCGACCCCTCTCCGGTACGCGTTGAAGAAGGGGTTGCGGGTCGAGAGCTCGCCGTAAAGGTTCAGGTAGAGCCCCATCATCCGCTGGAGCTCGCCGGCCTGCGCATCCCCCATGTGGGCCCAGATGATGGTGGTGGCTCGCCGAAGAGGCCGTAGTGGCCAAAGTCGTCGAAGAGGTTGTGTTCCACGTGCACGTTGACCGGGACCTTGAACTCCGCTCCGAGCTTGTAGATGGCGTCGACATGATTGCCGTTCGCGACGTCCCCGCAGGCGTTGTTCGCGTCGCCGTCAGGGGGGGAGTTGGGGAACGGCCGATGCCGGAGCGTCAGCTCGCCGATGCCGCGGAACAGGCCGGTCTCAAGCTGCTCTCGCATCTCGTTGACGGCGGTCGGGCCCAACAAGAGCTGCTTGGTAGCCGGGTCCCTCCCGGTCTGGATGAACGGGAAGATGTAGTCCGGATACTGCGCCTGCAGGGTCTGAAGGAGATCCACCTGCCGCGGCCCGCCGAACAGGACGACCCCGGAGACGCCGGCCCGCCAGAAGCGGGCGAGGGCGGCGCTCATCTCCTCGACGGAGAAGTTGCGGATGACGTGGAGATGGGCGTCCAGGTAAGGTCCGACGGCGGCCGAGAACGCCGTGGGGAAGAGTGTGACGTTGCCGCCGCCGACGACGTACCCGTCGTCAGCGGGCAGGATGAAGCGGGGCGGCAGGCTCCCTTCGGTACAGCCGATGTTCACGCCGCCCGAGGTGTACCCGGGCACCGAGCCGCGGGGCGCTGTCTCCAGGTGGAACCGGTCCGGGCCCTGGCCCCGGCCGTCCTCGATCCAGACGCAGACGAACTCCGTGGAGAGCCCCGGCCGCTGCCCCTGGCGCAGGGTCCACCTGACGCCCAGGCCCTCGAAGTAGGCCCAGTGCGCCCCCCGCGTGAACCGCAGCAGGCCGCTCATGTGGATGGAGAGCGCGGTCGGCTCGCCGTGGATCGGCGTGGACGCCGCGCCCTCGTGATGATCGTGGTACTGGAGCTGGAGGCCGATATCGTCCTGCAGGAGGCTGAGGGCGAAGCTATGCCGGTGGACCTGGAAGTCTCCGGAGGGCGGGAGCTCGACGAATCCCCCGCCCTGCGCGACGCCCCGCGGACCGGCCGCATGGATGTCACCAGGTCCCAGCAGCACCAGCAGCAGGCCAAGCAGCAAGACCAGCCCCGGTTCTTCTAGCCTGGTTCGCATGGGTCCCCCTCCCCCGATCTGCATACCGCGCGCCCGTCACCTGTCCCCGCGTCCGTTTCCGCATCCCGTCCGTGGGCACCAAGGAATCTCCTGCCGAAAAGCCAACCGAACTATACCCCCGGCGTTCCTTGCGTCAAGTTAAGCCTGCCTGCTGCCTTCACTGTCTATATCGACACCCCACACACTTACCAGCGGCTGACGAACTCCAGGGTCTCGTCCATCACGGCCTCGGTGGAGGTAACGTAGGGGACGATCACCCGGCTGATCCCCGCATCGAAGTACGCCTTCAGCCGCTCCTTGACCTCCTGCACCGAGGTCGCCGGAAGCAGCGGGAGGCCGTCGAGCATCCGGTCGCTCACGTGGGTCACGGCGGCATGGAACCCCGCTTTCTGCCACGTGTCGTGGATCGCCGCCACCTCGTTGCTGAACCCCATGTCGCTGATCATCCGGCTGTAGCCGCCGGCCAGGCTGTAGAACGTGGCGATCTTCTTGAGCTGGGCCCGGGCCGCCTGGAGATCGGGGTTCACCGAGCAACGCACCTTGCACAGGACCGGGACCGTGTCGGGGTCCCGTCCGGCCTCCCGGGCGCTCGCGCGAACCCGGTCCACGATGATTCGGATGCGGTTGGGGTTGGCCATGTTGATGAGCACTCCGTCGGCGATCTGGGCAGCCAGCCGGGTCATCTGCGGGCCCAGGGCCGCCAGGTAGACCCGGAGCGGATAGCTGGGCGGCCTGAACCCCAGGCGGAACCCCTCCCCCACCGTGATCAGCTCGCCCCGGTAGTCGACCTTCTCCCCCGAGTAGACCCGGCGGAGCGCCTCGACATACTCGCGGATGTAGCGGAGCGGCCGCTCGAACTTCAGCCCGTGCCACGCAGCAATGCGGGCATTGGCCAGGCCCAGCCCCACGATCAGGCGGCCCTCGACCATCTCGTTCAGCGTGGCCGCGGCGATCCCCAGGCTGACCGGGCTGCGGGCGAACATGTGCACGACCGCGGTGCCGAGCTGGATCCGCTTCGTCACCGCGGCCATCGCCGACAGCAGCGTCAAGGGGTCCTTGTTGTTGGCCTCCCCCTTCCAGACCGTCCCGAACCCCTTCCCGTCCGCCCGCGCCGCGGCCTGGACCACGCCCATCGCGGGGAGCTGCGCTGCAGAGTTGAACTCGACGTCGTAGTGCATCCTTGTTCTCCTTGGCCTCTGGCTCTGCGTCTCTGTCATCGGCCCTGTCCCGATGCGGCGGCGTGACCCGGACCGTGCGGTGGAGGGCGATAACGTCCACCAATGTAGTACTGCGCCGGCCGGTGCCTGTCAATTTCGGGCATGCCGGTACGCTCGGCAGCCCACGCGCTCGCGGGCCCGCCCAACGATGCCCCCGCCCCCCCCCAAAAGCCCTGACACCCCTTCCGACCCAGGACTAACGTGCCAAATAGGGCAAGGGTGGGAGGAAAAGAGCCTGATGGCGGCAATCACCGCGGACCAGATCTACCAGACGGCCTGCGCCCTCATGCTCAAGGGCGCCACCCAGCTCCCGGCCTCGGTCATGGACGACCTCATGCGGGCCTTCGACGAGGAGTCCTATCCTCCGGCGAAGGCCGTGCTCTACACCATCATCGAGAACTGCATCGAGGCCTTCCGGCAGAAGGCCAGCGCCTGCCAGGACATCGGCATCCCGGCCTTCACGGTGGGGATCGACCCGCAGGTCCCGGTCGCGTGCGACCTCCAGGAGGTGCTGGCCCAGGCCGTGCGCGACGCCACGGCGTCCATCCCCCTGCGCAAGAACGCCATCGACCCCTTCTCCTTCAAGAACACCGGGGACAACACCGGTGTGGGGGCCCCGTTCTTCTCGGTCCGCCTCCACAACGGCGGCGGCCTGCGCCTCCGCGTGGAGTTCAAGGGGTTCGGAGGCGAGATCAAGTCCTCCTACGACTGGATCTTCACGACCGCCAAGAGCATGGAGAAGGCCGTGCTCGCCTACACCCTGAACTCCGTCCTCCTCTCCAAAGGCGAGGCGTGCACCCCCGGCTACTACGGAATCGGGATCGGGGGGTACGCCGTGGACGGAGTGGCCGCGGCCAAACAGGCGTTCTTCCGGAGCCTGAGCGCCGACCGGGTCGAGGACCCGGCGCTGGTCCCCCTGGAGCAGCGCGTCCTGCGCGCGGTCAACCGCCTCGGGCTGGGCCCCATGGGCGGCGGGGGGGACACGACGTGCCTGGGCGTCTTCATCTCCCGGCGGGCGGCCCACACCGCCACGGCCCCGATCGCCCTGATCCACCAGTGCTACTCGTCGCGGGGGTCCGAGGCCGAGATCACGCCCGACGGGGTCCGCTACCTTACCCCGCACATCGAGGCCGCGCAGGCCGGCATGCTCCGCGAGCGCATCGGCAATCTCCTGGACAAGGCCAAGCGGGAGGGAAAGATCCACGAGCTGACCCTCCCCCTGACCCCGGAGCAGGTGGGCCGGCTCAAGATGGGCGACCTGGTGTTCCTCACGGGCACGGTCTGCACCGCGCGGGACATGGCCCACCGGCGCATGCTGGAGCTGATCGAGGCCGGACGCGCGCGGGAGATTCCCGCCGAGCTGCAGCGAGGACGCGCGATCTTCCACTGTGGCCCGGTGGTCAAGCAGGAGGGGGAGCGCTGGCGGGTTACCTCCGCCGGCCCCACGACCAGCTCCCGCCTGACCCACGAGTCGGCTGTCCTCGCCCGCGCCGGCGTGGCCAGCGTCATCATCGGCAAGGGGACGTTGGGGCCGGAGGCGATCCAGGCCATGCGGGGCCGGACCGTGTACCTCAAGGCCGTGGGCGGGTGCGCTGTCTCCTACATGAAGGCGATCAGGGAGACCACGGTCCAGTGGCTGGACCTCGGCCCCCCCGAGGCGATGTGGATCTTCGAGGTCGACCGGCTGGGCCCGCTCGTCGTCGGGATCGATGCCGAGGGCCACTCCCTCAGCGAACGGGTGATGGACGACGTGTACACCCGGATCCGCGAGGTCTATGAGGCCGAGGGGCTGAGCCCGACGGAGCGCTACATCCAGCACCCGAACACCCTCGCCGGCCTCTCGCTCGAAGAAGTCATCGCCTACAGCAAGAAACACTGACCGGCCCCGGTGAGCCGCCTGCTCGAAGACCAGGGGAAGGCCCTCCTCCAACAGGCCGGGGTCCCTGTCCCTCGCCACGTCGTCGCCACCACGCCGGCCGAGGCGCGGGCCGCCACCCAGGCCCTCGGCGTGCCGGTCATGCTGAAGGCCCTGGTGCCGATCGGAGGCCGGGGCAAGGCCGGCGGCGTGCGACCCGCCACCAGCCCCGAGGAGGCCGAGGCCGTGGCCCATGACCTGCTCGGCCGCAGCCTCGGGCCCTACCCCGTGGAGCGGCTCCTGATCGAGGAACGGCTCTCTATCGCGCAGGAGCTCTTCGTCTCCATCTCCTTCGACTCGTCGCGCCGGTGCCCGGTCATCCTGGCCAGCAGCGAGGGCGGGGTCGAGATCGAGGCGCTCGCCCGGCAGCGCCCGGACCACGTCAGGAGCCTGCCGATCGACCCGCTCCTGGGCTTCCACCCCTACATGGGCAAGGAGCTGTGGGCCCGACTCGGACTGCGGGGTGCCGCGCTGACCGGGGCCACCGAGGTCGTGACCCGGCTCGTCCAGCTCTTCGCCCAGGTGGACGCGACCATCCTGGAGGTGAACCCGCTGGCCATGCTCGCAGACGGCCGGGTGGTGGCCGCCGCGGTGCTCCTGGCCGTGGACGACGACGCCCTCTACCGTCAGCCATCCCTCCAGGGGGTCGTCCAGCCCGGGACCGACCGGGCCTGGCGGCCGCTGACCACCCTGGGGGGGAGCCTGCTGGTGTATGACACACTGCTCCAGTGCGGCGGGCGTCCGGCCAACTACACCGAGTTCGGGGGGAACCCGACCGAGGAGCAGGTCTACGGGCTCGTCAAGGTGATCCTCTCCAAGCCGGGCGTCCGGGGGTTCCTGCTGGACGCCAACATCACCAACAACACCCAGACCGACGTCGTCGCCCGGGGGCTGCTCCGGGCGTTCCAGGAGCTGGGGATCCACCCGGCCACCTTCCCGGTGGTCGTGCGCCTGGCCGGGGTCAACGAGGCCGAGGCCCGGCGGCTGCTGGAGCAGGCCGGGATCGAGTATCACGGGGACGACGTCACGATGGAGGACGCCTGCCCTGGGGAAGGGGTAGCTCTTCCATGGCCATTCTCGCCACTCCAGACTGCCGGGTCCTCGTCCAGGGGATCACCGGGCGCGAGGCCGCCATGGTCACCCATCACTGCCTGGCCTACGGGAGTCCGATCCTGGCCGGGGTCTCGCCGGGCAAAGGGGGACAGGCCCTGCACGGGGTCCCGATCTATGACACGGTGCGGGAGGCCTGTGAGGCCCACGGGATCAATACCAGCGTCGTCTATGTCCCCCCCGCGTTCGCGCTGGACGCAGGCCTGGAGGCGATCGCCAACGGCATCAAGCTCCTGCTGGTCATGACCGAGCGCGTCCCGGTGCACGATGTCGTGCGCCTGCTCCAGGTCGCGGCCCGCGAGGGGTGCACAGTCGTGGGCCCCAATTCCGTGGGGATCATCAGCCCCGGCGCCCGGATCAAGCTGGGGGCGATCGGCGGAGACAACCCGGCCCGCTGCTTCGTCCCGGGACCGGTCGGCGTCATCTCACGGAGCGGCGGGATGACCGCCGAGGTCTCCTGGATGGTCAAGCGCGCGGGCTACGGGGTCTCAACCAGCGTGAGCATCGGCGGGGACGCAATCATCGGCTCCACGCCCCGGGAGATCCTGGCGCGGTTCGAGGCGGACCCGGAGACCCGGGCCGTGGTCCTCTGGGGCGAGCCGGGGACCGCGCACGAGGAGGAGGCCGCGGAGTTCCTGGCCCAGGGTGGGTTCACCAAGCCGCTGATCGCCTACGTGGCGGGAAAATTCATGGAAGAGATGCCCGAGGGGACCGTGTTCGGCCACGGGGCATCGCTGATCCAGGCGGGGCGCGGGCGCCCCTCGGCCAAGCTCGAGGCGCTCCGGAAGGCCGGCGGGCACACGCTGGAGCGCTTCAACGACCTTCTGCCGGTCCTGCGGGAGGTCCTGGGGGACTAGCCATGGCGCGGGTGCGGCGAAGCCTGCTCTTCGTCCCGGGCGCGGAGCAGCGGAAGCTCGACAAGACCCGGGGGCTCAAGGCCGATACCTTCATCTACGACCTGGAGGACAGCGTGGCGCCCCAGGCGGTGGAGCAGGCGCGCCGGCTCACCAGCGCGTTCGTGAAGGCGTTCGGCGCCGGGGAGCAGGAGCGCTGCGTCCGGGTCCACGCCACGACCACCCCGCACTTCTACGGGGACCTCTGCCAGGTCGTCCCGGCGCGCCCGGACTCGATCATGCTCCCGAAGGTGGACACCCCCGAGGAAATCACGTTCGCGGACGGCCTGCTGGCGGCGCTGGAGCGCGAGGCGGGGATCGCGCCCGGCGCGATCCGCCTCCTGCCCATCATCGAGAGCGCCCTGGGGCTGCACCATGCCTACGCCATCGCCAAGGCGTCCGCGCGCATCGACGCCCTGGTCCTCGGACACGCGGATTTCTCGCGGACCCTGGGGAT
>JACPFL010000056.1 GCA_016183025.1 Deltaproteobacteria bacterium
GCCGCTGCTCGGCCCGTCGGGCCTCGGCCGCGACCAGCGCGCGCAGCCTGGCCTCGTACCGCTCGCGCTCCGCCGGATCGGCCAGGTTGACCGGCCGCCCGCCCGAGCCCCCGAGGGTCGTGAGCGCTCCCGGGCCGCTGGTCATCGCGCTTCCCGTCCCGGGGCCGCCTCGCCCGCCAGGATCTCCCGGCCCAGGTCGGCCCAGAGGGCATCGTGGAGCTCCTGGAACGAGGGCTCGTGATGGATGTGGAACACGTCCCGCGGGCGCGGGAGCGGGACCTTGTAGATGTTCACGATCGCGCCCGGCGAGCGGGACATCACACGATGCGGTCGGAGAGGGCGATGCTCTCCACCAGGTCGTGGGTGACGAACAGGGTCGTCCGCTGGGTCCGGGCCCAGAGCTTGAGCAGCTCGTCCTGCAGGATGGTGCGGGTCTGGGCGTCCAGAGGGCCGAACGGCTCATCCATGAGGATGGCCGGCGGGTCCCAGGCCAGGGTGCGGATGATCCCCGCGCGCTTGCGCATCCCGCCCGACAGCTCGTGGGGGTAGAACTCCTCGAACCCATCCAGGCCGACCAGGTGGATGTACTCCCGGGCCCGCTCCCGGCGCTCGGCCGGGGGGAGCCCCTTGAACTCCATGGCCAGCTCCACGTTGCCCTGGAGCGTGCGCCAGGGGAGCAGGTTATCGCCCTGCGTGATGTAGCCGATGCCGGTGTTGACCTGGGTGACCTCCCGGCCTTTGTACCGGATGGCCCCGGCCGTGGCGGGGTGGAGGCCTGCCACCATGTGCAGGAGCGTGGACTTCCCGCAGCCACTCGGCCCCACCAGCGTCACGAACTCTCCGTCGGCGACATCGAGCGTGATGTCCCGCAGCGCGAGCAGGGTCCCCGCCCCTCCGGGAGCCCGAGTGGTGTAGAGCTTGTACACGTGGTCGATGTCGATCACCGGGCCGTCGGCCGCCATCATCCCTGCTCCGCGCCGGTCATCACGAGCGCACCGATCACGGGCCCTTATAGCCTTGTGCTCCTTGCAGTGTCAACCGCCGGGGGCCAGCCCGGGCCGCCTGGTAACGATTGACCGGACGACCGCATGCGCGTAGACTCAGGCGCAGGTCTAGCCACCCAGGAGGAGACGATGGCCCGAATCCGACACGTCGCCGTGTTCTGCAAAGATCCCAACGCCTCCGCGGAGTTCTACGCGAAGCTCTTCGACCTGAAGGAGGTGGCCCGCAGCCAGGTCGGCACGATCTACCTGTCCGACGGGGAGATGAACCTGGCCTTTATCCAGCACCACCCGGACATGGGCGAGCCCGTGGGGATCAACCACATCGGGTTCCAGGTGGAGAGCATGGAGGCCTTCCGGGAGAGGATGAAGGCCGAGGGGCTCGACCGGCCGCTGGAAAAGCCGAACATCCCGGGATCCTACTTCGAGTTCAAGATGAAGGACCCAGAGAACATCACGGTGGACGTGAGCGACGAGGGGTGGGCGCACTAGCCGCCCACTCCACTCCCTCCCCCTCCCAGGCTCCTCAACAGCACCTGCTCGAGTTGGGCCAGTCCTGCCACGGGATCCGGCCCGAGGTGGACGCGGATGGCCCGGCGCCCGCGGGCCCGGAGCGCCTGGAGGTCGCCCAGGGCCTGGGCCTGCTTCAGCCTGCTGAACGTGTAAGCCTCCCCAGGCACCGGCAGGTCCACGGCGTCCTCCGCGGTGAGCTGGAGGAAGAGGCCGTTCCCCGGCCCGCCCTTGTGGAGCTGCCCGGTCGAGTGCAGGTAGCGCGGCCCATACCCCAGGGTGGTCGCCACCCGTAGCGTCTCTCGGACCCGCACGCGAATCCTCTGGAGCCGCTCGTGGATCACCGCCGTGCACGGCAAGTAGGCCAACAGGGCCAGGTAGTCGCCAGATCGCCCCTGGAGGAGGTGGGCGGCCAGCCGTTCGGCGAGGCTCCTGCCCTGCGTCCCACCCCTCGAGGCCACCTCGCCGGATAACACGAGGGCGTCCTCGCGCGCCACTGCTGCCTGCAGGGACTCGCCCACTCCGGGGTCGCCGGCCAGCAGCCGGCTCGTCCGCTCCTTGCTCTCCTGGACGTCGGGCTCGTCGAAGGGATCAACCGCCAAGAGGGCGCCGGCCACCGCGGTGGCCAGCTCCCACCGGAAGAACTCCGCGCCCAGGTCGATCGGGTCCGCGAGCGCGATTCGGACGACGGGATGCCCCATCTGCTCCAGGGCCTCGAGCCTGGCGGCGAGGTCGGCCGCCCCCCCAGGGCCGAGCTCGAGGGTGACGAAGACGCGGTCGTCACCGTAGACTCGCGGATCGCCGATGGGCTCGCCGTCCACGGGGATGAGCCCCCGCCCCTCCTTCCCCGTGCTCTCAGCTACGAGCTGCTCGGTCCAGGCGCCGAACGCGGCCACCTCGGAGGGAAGCACGAAGGTCACTTTGTCCCGTCTGGCTCGCGCCAGCTCCGCGAGAATCACGCCCAGCCGCACACCAGGGTTGTCCGGCGTCGGCACACCAGGGCCACAGGCGCGGGCCATGCGGAGCGCGCGGTCCAGGATGGTGGCCACGTCCACGCCCATGAGCGCGGCCGGCACGAGCCCGAAGTACGACAGGGCCGAGTAGCGACCCCCGATGTCCGGCGGGTTCAGGACGCAGCGCCGGAAGCGGGATTCCCGGGCGAGTCGCTCCAGCGGACTGCCCGGGTCGGTGATCGCCACAAACTGCTCCCCCCAGCGCGGGCCGCCGGCCTCCTGGGCCTTCTCGGCGAAGTGCCGGAAAAGGGCGAGCGTCTCGGTAGTCGTCCCGGACTTGCTGGAGACCAGGAAGAGCGTGCGGCGAAGCTCACGGGTCTGCTCGCAGGCCCGGATGGTCGCGGGGTCGGTCGTGTCCAGCACCGCGAGCACGGGGAAGCCGGGTGGCGGCGCGAAGGTGAGCTGGCAGACCTCGGCGCACAGGCTGCTCCCGCCCATGCCGAGCAGCAGGACCTCGGTGAACCCGGCTCCCTGCACCTCGGCGGCGAAGGCCTCCAGCTCTGCGCAGCGCGGGCGCATGAGCTCCGGCGCGGTGAGCCACCCCAGCCGCGCACGGATCGCTCCCTGCCGGCTGCCGTCCGTTGTCCAGATCCCCGCGTCCAGCCGCCAGAGGCGCTCGCTCCACCGCTCCTGCTGGAGCCGCTCCAGGGTCTGGTGGATCCCGGCCGTCCAGGGTCCCACGCTGATCCGCTCGTGCGTCACGGTGGAGGGCATGGCCACGTCGCTATCTTAGCATGCCCGGTCCGGCCACACAGGGAGGACTGGCGCATCGGGCCTCAGCCGCCGCGGGCCGGAGCCCGCGCCTCATCCACCCCAGGCCCGTAAAAACAGCGGCAGCGGCCGCCTTGACAGCCCCCAAGGTCCATGCTACACACGGACTCCGACCCTGGCGGCGTCGTAACTTGGTAGCGACGCTGAGGGTGGCCGGCTAGCACAGCTCAACGGAACCACATGACCAACACGTCTCGCCTCGTCTCCCACCTGGTGATCCTGCTCCGCGCGGCTGTCGGCGCGCTGATGGTCAGCGCCGTGCTGCTGAACTTCGCCAACGTCATCGGCCGGTATGTCTTCGCCCGCCCCTTCATCTGGGCGGAGGAGGTCATGCAGTTCCTCAACGTCTGGGCGGTCATGCTGGGCGCGGCCGTGATCACCCGCGACCGGACCCACCTCCGCATGGACGCCTTCTATAACCTGCTGTCCAGGCCGGCGCGCCGGGCCGTCGACGCCTTCATCAACCTCCTCGCCGTGGCGGTGTCGGCCTACGTGATCGTCCAGTCGCTGGCCATGATCCGGATGCTGGCCCTCACCGGCCAGCGCAGCGTCATCGCCCGGCTGCCGATGGCCGTCATCTACCTGTCCGTCCCCCTCGGGTTCGCCCTCGGGGGATACTTCGTCGTCCTCTGGTTCCACCGCCTCTTTCGCGGCGAGCTCGCGAAGGGGCCGGTCCAGCCGGACCGGCCCCTGGAGCCCGTGTGACCCCGCCGAGGCTCCGACAGCGGGCGGACGCCGGGAGGCCAGCCTGACATGGGCTGGGTCCTGGTCGTCCTGCCCTTTGCCCTGCTGGCCCTGGGCGTGCCGATCTACCTGATCTTCGTCGCCACCACCATCACCATCCTGGTGGGCTTCCTGGAGGTCCCCCCGACGATCATCCCCCAGGTCATCTTCGGCAGCGTCGACTCCTTCACGCTGCTGGCGGTCCCGTTCTTCATCTTCGCCGGGGAGCTGATGGGGCGGGGAGGGATTGCCACGCGGCTCGTGCAGTGGTTCATGGCGATGTTCGGCAGGGTCCGCGGCAGCCTGGCCCTGGTGACCGTGGCGAGCTGCGAGCTGTTCGGCACGATGTCCGGGTCCAGCCCGGCCACCGTGGCCGCCATCGGCCGCCTCATGTACCCGGCCCTTCGGGAGAGGGGGTATGAGGAACCGTTCGCCCTGGGGCTGGTCACGGCGACGGGCGCCATCGCCACCGTGATCCCGCCGAGCATCATGATGATCCTGTACGCGGCGTCGGCCGAGCAGTCGGTCGCCAAGCTCTTCCTCGGGGGGTTCCTGCCGGGGATCCTCATCGGGCTGCTCATGGCCGTCTACATCCTGATCTACGCCCGCCGGACCCTGAGACCGCTCGGAGGGACCGCGAAGTTCACGTGGGCCGGCTTCGGGAAGGCCACCTGGAACGCGGTGTTTGCTCTCGGCGTCCCCCTGGTCATCCTCGGCGGCATCTATTCCGGCATCTTCACCCCGACGGAGGCCGCCGGCATCGCCGGGATCTACGGCATCGTGGTCAGCCGGGTCGTCTACCGGGACCTGGACTGGCGGGGGATCTGGCAGATCGCGGTCAACTCCGGGCTGGTCACGGCCCAGCTCATGATCATTGTCGCCGGCTCCGCCCTCTTCTCCTGGATCCTCACGATCCAGGGCATCCCGCAGCAGGCGGCTGCGTTCATCGAGTCACTCCAGATGCCGCAGTGGGGGGTCCTGCTCGCCCTCAACCTCTTCCTGATCGTCGTGGGGTGCCTGGTCGACCCGGCCTCCGCCATCCTGGTCCTGACGCCGCTGCTCGCCCCCATAGCCCAGGCGGTGAAGGTAGACCTCGTCCACTTCGGCATCATCCTGACCGTGAACCTGTCCATGGGGATGTTCACGCCGCCCTTCGGCCTCAACATCTTCCTCGCCCAGGCCCTGTTCGGAGCGCCCACGGCGAAGATCTACCAGGGGCTCATCCCCTTCATCGTGATCCAGCTCATCGCCCTGATGGTCATCACACATGTGCCGGAGCTGTCGTTGCTGCTCCCACAACTGTTCTGACCACCGCAACCACCCGTCACGGGGGGAGGTCCACGCCATGCACGCTGTCACCCACACCCGCACTCCGCGCGCCCGGACGCCCGGGGCCCTCGTCCGCGCCCTCACGCTGGCCGCTGCCGTCATCGCTCTGGCCTGGCCTGTCTCGGCTGGCGAGCGGGCGTACAGCATGAAGATCGGCACCGCCACCCTGAACGACGCCCAGCACGAGTGGGCCAAGCGCCTGAAGGACCGCCTGGAGAAGCGGACGGCGGGGCGGATCCGCGTCTCGGTCTTCCCGGCGAGCCAGCTTGGCTCGATCCCCCGCATGATCGAGGGCGTCCAGCTCGGCACCATCGAGTCCTGGATGGGGCCCCCGGAGTTCCTCGTCGGCGTGGACCCGCGCTTCCAGGTCCTGAGCGCCCCCTACCTCTTCGACGATAAGGATCACGCATACCGGGCCATCAACGATCGGGAGTTCCTGGACCGCTTCCTGGCCCTTGGCGAGGGCAAAGGGCTCAAGGGGGTGGCCCTGCTCGTCTACGGGCCGGCGAGCTTCGTCTCCCGGACCCCCATCCGGGCTCCGGAGGACCTGCGCGGCAAGAAGTACCGGGTCCTGGCCACGCCCATCGAGACCGCCATGCTTGCCGCCCTGGGCGCCACCGGCGTGCCGATGCCGCTCGGCGAGGTGCTGGCCGCGCTCCAGCAGGGCGCGGTGGACGGCGTGGAGTCGGCCCTCACGGTGTTCACCTCGTTCAAATACTACGACGTGGCCAAGTACCACACCAACACCGACCATTACTTCATCACGAGCATCGGGACCATCAGCAAGAAGTGGTACGACACGCTGCCTGCGGACCTGCAGCGGGCTGTCGTGGAGGAGGCCCGTGGCCTCCACCGGGAGGTCCACGAGTGGACCAAGGCGCTCTACGTGCAGGCGGAGAAACTCTGGATTGAGAAGACGCGGGACGGCTACGTCCGGCTCATGCCCGAGCAGCGGGCGGCCTTCCGGACCCGCCTGGAGGCCAGCGCGGACAAGGTGGCCCAGGAGCTTCCGCAGCTCAAGGAGTGGCTGGACCTGATCCGGGTCAAGGCCCGGCAGACCCGGCGCTAGGGCTGGAGGACACCCTGGGCTAGGGTTGGGCAGCGCCCCGGCTCAGGGCACCGCGTCTCCTGCTGCCCCGGGTTTTCTGACCCCGGCAACCACCCGTCACGGGGGGAGGGCCACGCCATGCACGCCGTTACCCGCACCCGGCACGCCCCGACGCCCGGGGCCCTTACCCGCTCGCTCGTCCTCGCCCTGGCCGCTGCCCTCATGGCCCTGGCCTGGCCCGCGCCCGGGGCTGCCGGCGAGCGGACCTTCAGCATGAAGATTGGGTTCGCCACCATCAACGAACATCAGCACGAGTGGGCCAAGCGCTGGAAGGACCGACTCGAGAAACGCACCGGCGGCCGGATCCGGGCCCAGGTCTTCCCGGCCAGCCAGCTCGGCTCCATCCCCCGGATGATCGAGGGGGTGCAGCTCGGCACCATCGAGTCCTGGTTGGGGCCTCCGGAGTTCCTCGTGGGCGTGGACCCGCGCTTCCAGGTCCTGAGCGCCCCGTACCTCTTTGACGATGTGGACCACGCCTACCGGGCCATTAATGATCGGGAGTTCCTGGACCGCTTCCTGCCCCTGGCCGAGGACAAGGGGATCAAGGGCGTGGGACTGATCGTGTACACGGCCGCCGGCTTCGTCTCGCGGACCCCCATCCGGTCCCCTGAGGACATGCGGGGGAAGAAGTACCGCGTCCTCGCGACCCCCATCGAGACCGCCATGCTCGCCGCCCTGGGCGCCGCCGGCGTGCCGATGCCGCTCGGGGAGGTGCTGACCGCGCTCCAGCAGGGGGCCGTGGACGGGGTGGAGGGAGGCATCACGGTGTTCACCTCCTTCAAGTACTACGACGTGGTCAAGTACCACGCCAACACCAACCATTACGTCGTCACAAGCATCGCCACCGTCAGCAAGAAGTGGTATGACGCGCTGCCCTCTGACCTGCAGCGGGCAGTCGGCGAGGAGGCGCGCGGCCTCCACGGGGAGATCCACGAGTGGATGAAGGCGGCCTACGCGCGGGCGGAAAAGACCTGGATCGAGAAGACGCGGGACGGGCTCATCCTGCTGACCCCCGAGCAGCGGGCGGCCTTCCGGGCACGCATCGAGGGGTCGGCGGACAAGGTCGCCAAGGAGATCCCGCAGATCAAGGAGTGGCTGGACTACATCCGGGCCAAGGCCCGGCAGACCCGGCGGTAGGGCTGGACGGCGCCTCGGCTCAGGGCGCCGCGATGAAAAGATGGAGCGGGCGACGGGATTCGAACCCGCGACCCCAACCTTGGCAAGGTTGTGCTCTAGCCAACTGAGCTACGCCCGCTTCGCCGGTCGCTCACTCGGGTTGCTCACCGGGAGCGCTCGAAGACTGCTCCTCATACTGTAGAGGGGCGCCGGTGGAGGCGTCAAGGGACTGGAGGGACCGGCCGACGAACCCCGGCCCGCAGCCGGCCTCATGGGCCGCCCACGCTCCCGCCACGCGCCCGCTGAACACCGAGGGGCCGAGCATCGTCCCCTCGAGCCCGGCCCGGCCATTGATGCGGCCGCCGGCCTGGCCGCACAGCTCTCCCGCTGCGAACAGGCCGGGGATCACCCGCTCTTCGCGGTCCAGGACCTGGCAGCGCAGGTTCGTCCGCACGCCGCCGAAGTTCTTCCGGGCCATCGGCACGTACTTGATGAGATAGAAGGGCGGCGTGACGAGCGGTCGGCACTTCTGCAGCGGCCGCCCGAACTCCGGGTCGCGCCCCAGCCCCTGCGTCAGGTACCCGTTCCAGCGAGCGACCGTCTCCACCAGGACCTGGGGGGCCATGCCGGCCCGGCGGGCCAGCTCCTCAATGCTTCCGGCGCAGTGGATGTGCGGCGAGCGCTCGAGCAGGGCATGGACCCGCTCCCAGAGGTTCTCCCGCCCCTTGCGGTACCCCGGGGCCGACACCTCGATCTCGGGGATCATCGACCCGTCCACCAGGGCCCAGGCATGGGGCGGGTCCAGACCCAGGACCGCCGGAGTGCCGGAGGCGCCGCCTGAGTGGCTCTCGTCATGGAAGCGCCGCCCCTGCGGGCTCACCCAGATCTGCCCCGGCATCCCGCGCAGGACCAGGGCCCGCTGCCCCTCCGGGTCCTCGTAGTCCGGGGTGGCGTACACGTAAGTCCAGACCTCCTCGATATTTACCAGGAGCCCGCCGATCCCCTCCACGACCCTGTGCCCGAACCCCAGCGCGCCGGGCCCGCCCCCGGCCTTGGTCCCGCGGCGCCACAGCCTCGGGGCGTAGTCCCGGATCATGGCCGGGCTGCCGCAGAACCCGCCGGTGGTGAGCAGCACCGCC
>JACPFL010000069.1 GCA_016183025.1 Deltaproteobacteria bacterium
CACCCCGTCGGCGTCATCCAGCCGCCCGGCGTTGCGCGGGTGCTTGAAGTGGTCGATGACCGTCTCGTTGTACATCGGACACTCCCTTCGGGGAGCAGGTCAGGCTTTCGGGAGCGGAGCCGGCTGATAGAAGGGGGAGAGGAGACGCAGACGCTTCACGATGGAGGGGAGGAGATCGAGGACGTAGTCCACGTCCTCGGCGGTGTTCCACTTCCCCAGGCTGAACCGGATGGCGCCCCGGGCGATCTCGGGACTCAGCCCCATCGCCACCAGGACGTGGGAGGGCTCCAGCGTCCCGGCGCTGCAGGCCGAGCCGGTCGAGACCGCAACCCCCTCCAGATCCAGGCTCAGGAGCAGGCTCTCCCCCTCCACGTGCTCGAAGCTCACGTTCAGGGTGCTGGGGAGCCGGTGCTCGGGGTGGCCGTTCAGGTGCAGCCCGTCGATCACCTTGACGATCCCTTCATACAGCCGGTCGCGGAGCTTCTCCAGGTGGGCGGCTTCCCCTTCCAGGTCCTGGCGGGCCAGCTCGGCTGCCTTGCCCAGGGCCACGATCCCCACCATGTTCTCGGTGCCGGCCCGCCGGCTCTTCTCCTGGTGGCCGCCGTGGATCAGCGGGCGGAGCTTCAGCCCCCGCCGGATGTAGAGCGCGCCGACCCCCTTGGGGGCATAGATCTTGTGGGCCGAGAGCGAGAGCAGGTCCACCGGCAGGGCCTTCACGTCCAGCAGGAGCTTGCCCACGGCCTGCACGGCGTCGGTGTGGAACAGGATCCCCCGCTCGCGGGCCAGCTCGCCGATCTCCTGGATGGGGAAGAGCACCCCGGTCTCGTTGTTGGCCGTCATGACCGAGATCAGGATGGTCTTCGGCGTGATCGCCCGCCGGAGGTCGTCCAGATCGACCATCCCCTGGCGGTCCACCCGGAGCCAGGTGACCCGGAACCCCTCCTTCTCCAAGGCCTGGCCGGTCTCGATCACGGCCGGGTGCTCGACAGAGGTCGTGATGATATGGTCCCCTCGGTCGCGCCGGGCGTAGGCCACGCCCTTCAGGGCCAGGTTGTCGGCCTCGGTCCCGGAGCTTGTGAAGATCACCTCATCCGGGTCCGCGTTGAGCAGGGCCGCGACGCGCTCCCGGGCCTCCTCCAGCCCGGTCCGGGCGTCCCGGCCGGCCCAGTGGATGCTGGACGGGTTCCCCCAGACCTCCTGGATGTAGTGCTGCATGGCCGCCCCGACCTCCGGATGGATCGGGGTAGTCGCGTTATGGTCAAGGTAGACACGCCGCACGCGCTTCAGGCCTCCTCCTGCCGCAAGCACCCGGAGAAAATCCGTTGATTCAACATAACTTGGCATGTACTCGTTGTCAATCTGCGTGCGCCTGTAGGCCAGGTCATCAACTGCAGGCCTGTTACTATAAGGATAACAGAGCGTTGTGGTATTGGGGTCCACCCTCCGGCCCTGGCCCGAGGGCCGTGGGCAGAGAGAGGGGCAGAGGCCGTGCAGCCGGTCGGAATGAGGCCGGTTACCGCCGGCCGGACTGGGCCTGCCGGAGCGCCGTGGCCACGCGCTCCGGGGTGAACGGCAGCTCCCGGATCCGCACCCCGGTGGCATGGTAGATGGCGTTCGCGATGGCCGCAGCGGTCGGGATGATGGGCGGCTCGCCGATCCCCTTGACCCCGTCGATCCCCTGGTCGGCCAGGGTCTCCACCAGCCGGTGCTCCACCCGGGGGATGTCCGGGGCGGTCGGGATCAGGTAGGTCATGAAGTTGCCGTTCAGGACCCGCCCACGGTCGTACTTGACCTCTTCCATCAGGGCGTAGCCGATCCCCTGGGCTACCCCTCCCTCGATCTGCGCCGCGACGCCGCCCGGGTTCACGGCGAAGCCGATGTCGTTGACCGAGATCAGGCGGAGCACGCGGACATTGCCTGTCTCCCGGTCCACCTCCACCTCGGCCACCTGGGTCGCGAAGGTCGGGTTGAACAGGTACGGGGTCGGGTGCGACTTCAGCCGCTGGTAGTCCACGTGCGGCGCCTGCCCCATGAAGTTCCCCTCGCCCATGAGCGGGCCGCCCTTCAGCTTGTGCGCGATCCCGGCGAGCTTCCCGAGCGCCACCGCCTTCGCCGGGCTCCCCTTCACGCGGATCGCCCCCTCGCGCGCCTCCAGGTCCTCGACTCGGGCCTCGAGCTCCGCAGCGGCGAGCTGCAGGAGCTGCTGGCGCACCTGCGCCGCGGCCGCGCGCACGGCCCGGCTGGCGACGTACGTGGTCCTGGAGCCCACCGTATCGGCGGTCATGACCTCGATCTGGTCCATCCCCAGGCCCAGCTCCTCGGCCGTCACCTGGGCCAGCACGGTCTCGGTCCCGGTCCCGAGGTCCATGGCCCCGGCCCCGACCAGCACCGTCCCGTCCTCGTTCATCCGCACCCAGGCGCCGGTGGAGTAGGTCCCGTTCCGCCAGGTCCCCACGGCCAGGCCGATCCCGCGGACGAACCGACCGTCGCCGCCGCCCCGGGCCCCGCCCCGCCGGCGGGCCTCGGCCCACCCGGCCACGCGCACGGCCTCCTCCAGCGTCCGCCGCAGCTCGACCTTGTCCAGGTGCTGCCCCGTGGGCCACTCGTCGCCGTCCGCCACCGCGTTCTGCAGCCGCAGCGCCACCGGGTCCAGGCCCAAGCGCTCGGCGATCATGTCCATCTGGGACTCGTAGGCGAAGGTCGCCTGCGGGCCGCCGGGCGAGCGCAGGGTGCTCGCGATGCTCTTGTTCGTGTAGACGCAGTAGGCGTCCACCCGGACGTTGAGGATCTTGTAGGGGCCCATCACCAGGGTCGCGCAGTTCCCGGTGCACAGGGGCCCGAAGTTCGCGTAGGCGCCCGTGTCGTAGACCATCCGGATGTCCCGGGCCACCAGGGTCCCGTCCTGCTTCACCCCGGTCTTCATCCAGATCGTGCAGGCGTGGCGCGGGAAGCCGGCCGCGAACTCCTCCTCGTAGCTCACGACGATCTTCACCGGCCGCCGCGCCTTCCGGGCGAGCAGGACCGCAGCCGGCTCGACCATGATCCCGCACTTGCCGCCGAACGCCCCGCCGATCCGCGTGGCGATCACGTGGACCCGCGAGAGCGGGAGCTGCAGGACCTCCCCCAACTGGGCCCGCACGACGAAGGGCATCTGGTTGCAGGTCCACACGGTTACCCGCCCCTTCGGGTCCACCTCGGCCACGCAGGCGTGGGGCTCGATGTAGGCGTGGTGCTGGACCTGCGTCCGGAAGGTATCCTCGAAGATATGGTCAGCCTCGGCGAACCCCCGCTCGACATCTCCGCGGATGATCTGGGAGCGGTTGACGATGTTCCCCTTGCGGTCGGCCGGGAAGATGGCCTGGTACTGCTCCCACTCCTCGTGCAGCAGGGTCGAGGAGGCGAGCGCCTCCTCGGCGTCCGAGAGGACCGGCAGCTCCTCGTAGTCCACCCGGATCAGCTCCAGGGCCTCCTCCGCGGTGGCCTCGTCCACCGCCGCCACCGCAGCCACCGCCTCCCCCGCGTAGCGCACCTTCCCCCGGGCCAGGGGCCGCTCGTCCTTGATCATGAAGCCGTACCGTACGTCCGGGAGATCCGCGCCGGTCACCACCGCCTTCACCCCGGGGAGGGCCTCGGCCTTGGAGGTGTCGATGGCCCGGAGGCGGGCATGGGGGACCGGGCTGCGCAGGATCCGCCCCCAGAGCATCCCGGGCCGGACCACGTCGGTCCCGTACCTGGAGCTGCCCGTCACCTTCTCCCGGGCATCGACCTTCGCCGGGGTCGTCCCGATCGCGCGAAACGGCTCCGCCATCGCTCGGCCTCCTCAGCCTGAACGCCCGCCATCCCTCAGGGCTTCGGGGCGTCCTCGATCTGCTCCAGGTCGTCCCACCCCACCGCCTTGTAGACGCGGTTGGTCGCCGAGATGAAGCGCGCGGGGCGGGCCGGGTCGGCGTTGAAGTGCTGGTGCACGGTGTTCACCGGGATGTAGACGATGTCCCCCTCCTCCCAGTCGAAGCGCTGGGGCTCGGGGCTCACCTTCCAGGAGTAGCGCTCGCCCAGCTCCAGGTCCACATCCCAGTGCAGGTCGTACCCCTTCCCCTCGAGGATGTAGAGCACCTCCTCGGCCATGTGCCGGTGCTTCCCGGAGCGCCCGCCGGGGGGGAGCTCCTGGATGTAGGCGTCCAGGGTATGGAAGCGGGCGTCGATCTTCTCGTTGAGCAGGTGCTTCAGGCGGCCCTGCCGCGAGTCCTCCCAGGGCATGTCCTGGGCCTTGATGATCTTTCGCCGCTTCGCCTCCCGGGCCTGGGCCTCCTGGACCTCCTGCAGGTGCAGGTCGTAGTGGCGGGCCTTGGCGTGCCCCTTGGGGTAGGCCTTCGCCTCCTCGTGCGGCATGGCGCGCTCTCCTTGTCCGCTGCGCCCGCTCAGTCGCGGGGCTCGTAGCCCCGGCCCGTCGGGCTCGGCTCCTCGGGATTCGGCTCCACGGTGTCCTGAAACAGCAGGTGGAGGAACATGAAGAGGGGCTTCGTCTTGATCACCAGGGCCCGGGCCGGCCGCCCCGGGTCATCGTTGAAGTGCTGGTGGACGCAGCCGTCGTGCACGATGACCACGTCCCCGGCCTCCCAGTCGTAGCGCTGGCCGTCGTGGACCTCGTGCCCCCGGCCGTCCAGCACGTAGAACATCGCCTCGTTCTGGTGCCCGTGCTTCTTCGAATGCGCCCCGGGGGCGAACTCCTCGATGTGGACGTACAGGCTCTGGCAGATCCCCAGGGCGGGGTCCACCACGTTCTTGTTCCAGTGCTGGGGGCCGCCGGTCCACTTGAAGTCCCGGGTCTTGTAGACGCGCGGTCCGCTGCGCAGGCGGCGCAGCTCCTCCTTGAGGGTGTACAGCCGGCTGGAGATCTCGCGGACGAAGAGGCGCTCGGGCATGACTCGCAGCTCCTGGGATGGCTTGGGCACGACAAGCCTGATGGAAGGGGTCGGGCAACCCCTCCCGACCGGCAGCGCCGCCGGCCGCCTTGCGGGCGGCCGGCGGCCACCGTACGACTACTGGCCGGGGCCGAACAGGAGCGCGCCCCACTTCTTCATGGCCGCCTCCCGCATCTCGGGCGTCGCCTCCGAGACGGGCGGGAACTCGTCCATCCACTCGTACGGGCGGCACGCGTCGATGATCGCCCGGGAGGAGAGCCCCCGCCGCTCCTTCGGGATGATGGGATCCAGGGGGCCGCTCCAGGTCCGGCGGATGATGTCGATGTCCCGCTCCGGGTCACAGCGCGTGCAGATGGCCCAGAGGACGTCAGATGGCCCAGAGGACGTCATCGGTGTTCGAGATGTCGATGTCGTCGTCCACCACCACCGTGAACCGGCCCAGGTAGGCCCCGGCATGGCACTGCGCCGCGCAGACCGCGGCCTGCCGGGCATGGCCGGGGTACCGCTGCTTGATGGCGATCACGGTGAACAGCCGGCTGCCGCCGGCCTGGTGCTGCCAGACCCCCTTGACGTCCGGCACCCCCGCCTTCTCCACCTGGTCCCAGAGCATGGCCGACCGGATGAAGCAGCGGAAGAAGGTCGCGTCCGAGGGCGGCCGCGGGTCGTTCCGGTGCAGGACCGAGTGGATCTTGATGGTTGGCTCGGCCCGCATGTCGCTCCCGTAGTAGCCGGTCCACTCCCCGAAGGGGCCCTCGTCCCGGAGGTCCGTGCCGCTCACCTCGCCCTCGAGGACGATCTCGGCGTGGGCCGGGATCGGCAGCCCGCTCCACGGCCCCTCGATCACCTCCACGGGCTCCCCGCGCACCGCCCCGACCCACTCGTACTCGGAGTAGGCCCAGGGGATCTCCAGGGAGCTCGCGACGAACAGGAGCGGGTCCTGCCCGACGGAGATGGCGATCTTGAAGGGCTCCTTGCGGCTGAAGTACTTCTCCCGCATGATCCGCCCGTGCTTGCCTGGCGAGATGTAGAAGCCCACGGTGTTCTTGTCGTGCAGCATGATCCGGTAGGTGCCCAGGTTCACCCACCCCTCGTCGGGGTCCCGGGTGATGTCCAGGCAGCCGGTCCCGATGTAGCGCCCGCCGTCCAGGTGGTGCCAGAACGGGGTGGGGAACTTCAGCAGGTCCACGTCCTTCCCCTGCTGGACGTTTTCCAAAACCGGGCCGTTCTTCACCACGTGGGGCGCGATGGGCTTCAGCTCCTTGGCGCGGTCCCGCCAGGCCTTCACGAACCCCATCGTGTCCAGGTCCAGGGGCAGGCCCATGGTCAGGGAGAGGCGCTTGAGCGACCCCAGGGAGTTGGTCAGGACCCGATGCCCCCGGGGGTATCCCTTGATCTCATCGAAGAGCACCGCCGGCCCCGTACTCCGGTTCACGAGCTCGGTCACGGTCCCGATCTCGAGGTTCCAGTCGGCCCCGTTCAGCCGGCGCAATTCGCCGATCTTCTCGATCTTCTCAATCCACTCGCGGAGATCCCGATATTCCATCCTTGCCTCCTCTCAGCGCCATCCCGCGCCGCGTTAGACCCGGGCACTGTACCACGGCGCGACCTTCCTTTCCAGGAGTTTCAGGAGCTCGAAGGTGAGGTACCCCCCGATGGCCAGGAGCACCACCCCGACGAACGCTGCGGCCGTGTTGAACTCCTGGGCCGAGACGTAGATGAGGTGCCCGATCCCCGCCTTGGCCCCGAACAGCTCGCTCACGATGGCCCCGACCAGGGCCCGTCCGACCCCCAGCCTGAGCCCGGTCATCGTGAGCGGCAGGGCGTTGGGCAGGGTGACCTTGACGAACACCTGGACCCGCGTCCCCCCGAAGGCCCGCACGGCCTCCACGAGTCGGGCGTCCACCGTCACGATCCCGACGTAGGTGTTGAACAGGATAGGGAAGACCGCGCCGATGAAGACGATCGCGATCTTGGAGGCGATGCCGATCCCCAGGGCGATGATGAAGAGCGGGGCCAGGGTGATGACCGGGGCGTTGTAGAAGATGGTGACCCAGGGGTTCAACAGGTCGCGGGCCAGCCGGCTCACCCCGGTCAGGACGCCCAGGCCGAGCCCCACGACCACCGCGAGCAGGTAGCCCAGGATGAACTCCAGGAAGGTGGTCCAGATATGGCGCTGGAGCTCGCCCTGCCCCAGGAGGCCGAGGAAGGCCCCCCAGACGTCGGTGGGGGCGACGAGGATCAGGGGGTTCCTGACCAGCAGACGCTCCACGACCTGCCAGAGGACGACTCCGGCGACAATGGAGATGAGGGTGTCCGCGCCCTTCTCGCGCTGCCGGTAGAAGGTCCGGAGGCTCACTCGTGGGTCCCCCCCAGCTCCCGCTCGATCTGGATCTGGTACCAGGGTGAGATCCACTGCTGGAGCCGCTCCAGGAGGTAGAACGAGACGTACCCGATCGCGGTGAGTAGCCCGATCCCCACCAGCACCTCCGAGGGCTGGAAGACCTGGGAGTAGTAGTAGACCATGTACCCGAGCCCGGCCGTGGCCCCGAACCACTCGGCCACCACCACCCCGATGATCCCCCGTCCCACGGCCAGGCGCATCCCCGTGATGATGGCCGGGATGGCGTCCGGGACCATGACCTTGAAGAAGACCTGGATGCGGCTGCCTCCAAACGCCTTGACGACCTCGATCAGGTTCTCCCGGACCCCCCGGATCCCCGTGTAGGTGTTCAGGATGATGTAGAACACGGCGCCGAGGAAGACGATGAGGCTCTTGGAGAACAGCCCGATCCCGAACCAGATGACGACCAGCGGGGCCAGGGCGATCCGGGGGGTCGCATAGAGCGCGGCCACCCAGGGGTCGAGGTAGTGGTTGATCTTCCGATTGGTGGCCATGAAGAAGCCGAGCGGGATGCCCACCACGACCGAGAGGACGTAGCCGTAGGCGAACTCGGCCCCGCTCGCCCAGATATGGGGGTACAGCTCCCCCTCCTTGAGCAGCCGCCAGAAGGTGGCCACGATCTTGGTGGGCGAGGAGATGAAGAGCGACCGCTGGATGAAGAGGTCGTAGGCGAGCTGCCAGGCCACGAGGCCAGCGGCGAGGGAGAGGGCGCCCAGGACCTGCGAGCGCACCCGGCCTGGTCGGGCCTCGGGCGCGAACTCCTCCCGGGCGGCCCTCTTGCCGGCCGCGGTCACCTCAGTCGCGGTCATGGCCGGTCCGCGCCATAGTCCGGTAGACCTCCTCCTGAATCATGCGCCAGATGTGGTCGGCATGGTCCAGGAACTCGGGGGTCCGCTTCATCTCCAGCCGCCGCGGGCGCGGGAGCTTGATCTCCACCACCTCGCGGACGCGGGAGGGACGGGCCGTCAGCACGGCCACCCGGTCGGCCAGAAAGATCGCCTCCTCGATCTGGTGGGTCACGAACAGCACCGTCTTCCGGTCCTGCGCCCACAGCTTGAGCAGCTCCGCCTGCATGATCTCGCGGGTCTGCGCGTCGAGGCTGGCGAAAGGCTCGTCCATGAGCAGGATCGCGGGGTCCACGACCAGGGCCCGGGCCAGATTGACCCGCTGCTGCATCCCGCCGGAGAGCTCGTAGGGGTAGTGGTCCTCGAAGCCCTTGAGCCCGACCAGCTCGATGTGCTGCAGGGCCCGCTGGCGCGCGTCCCGCCGCGGGATCCGCTGGAGCTCCAGGCCGAGGATGACGTTGTCCATGACGGTGCGCCAGGGGAGGAGGGAGGAGTCCTGGAAGACAAACCCCTTGTCGGCGCCGGGCTTCACCACCGAGTGGCCGTCCAGCAGGATCTCCCCTTCCTCGTAGGGGATCAGCCCGTCCAGGACCCGCAGCAGCGTGGTCTTGCCGCACCCCGAGGGGCCGACGATGGTGAGGAACTCCGAGGGCAGCACCTCCAGGGTGATCTCGTCGAAGACCTGCAGCCGGCGCTCGCTCCGCTGGCTGTAGAACCACTTGCGGAGCCCGCGCACCTGCAGCCTGGGCGTCACGGCTTCTCCTGCCCCTTCTCCCTGACCTCTGGCGTCCCCCGTTACCGGAGCTTCCCCTCCCGCCGGAGCTGGGCCAGCGCCTCCTGGCGGTAGCTGTCGTCCGCGTACTCCGTCAAAGCGGGCTTCCGGTCCGCCTGCTTGCGCTCCACCATGATGTCGAGGACCGGCGCCATGGCCTGTTCGTTCACCTCCCCGAGCAGGGGGATGGCCTTGAACACCTTGAACATGCTGTCATAGGTCCGGGGGCCGTACTTGGGCTCCATCTTCACGTACTTCATCAGGATCTTCAGCGCCTCGTCCCGGTTCCGCTCGTCATAGAGCCAGTGGTTGGCCCGGATCACGCCCTTGAGGACCCCCACGGTCCCCGGCCGGTTCTGCCTGGCCCAGTCCGTGTTCACGCTGATGGTGATGAACTGGTAGAGCGGCCAGTGGTTGCTCGCCCGGTCCAGGATCACCAGCCCCTCGTCCAGGGCCCGGAACGAGGTCGGCTCGGTCACCACGCTGGCCGAGACCCCGCCGCTCTGGACCGCGGCGAAGCGCTTGGGCGTGCCCCCGATCTCGACCATGTCGTAGTCGCCGGGATACTTCAGCCCGGCCTTGGCCAGCATCTTCTGCATCAGGAACGTGCTCCCGCCCCGGAGGTTGGAGACGCCGATGGTCGTCCCCTTGAGATCCTTGGGGGCCTTGTACTTCGCCCCGGCGATCAGGTCGTACATCGCCTTGTCGAGAGCCCCCGCGATGACCTTCACCGGGCCCTTCCGCTGGATGGCGAAGATCGAGAACTCTGGCGTCCCCCACACGAGCTCGATCCCGCCGGTGGACAGGGCCTGGACCGCCGTCCGGGTCACATCGAACACCGGGATCTCCGCCTCGAGCCCGTCGGCCGCAAAGTAGCCCAGGTCTTTGGCGGCCCACGCCGGCCAGTAGAACGAGACGATGGCCACAATCCCCAGGCGGACCTTCGTCGCGCCCAGGGCCGCCCCCGGAGCCACAACCCCCAACAGCAACAGGCCACTGATGACGCCGGTCATGACGCCGGCGCGCCACAGGGAACGTCGTCCTGCCATGCCTTTCCTCCTGTTCACCGCTCCCATGCTCTCTCCTCCCCTCTTCAAGACACCCGAGAGTACCCCCGGCGCTCGTGGCCCGGCCGCACCGACGGGTGCCGCTAGCGGCCCCGGCGCCCCGGCCCGGCGGGGCGCCGGGCGGGGCCCGTCTTGCCACGGGCCGTCCCCGTTCGGCTGGCGGGCCGTGCCCGGTGCCGACCCGAGGCCGTCTTCGTCGCCTTCCTCGGGGTGGGGGCCGCCGTCGCCTCCCACCCCGCCCCGGTCTCCACCTCCGGCATCACGCCCTCCAGCTCCCCGAGCTGCCACTGGGCCATGTGGCAGTACATATCGACCATGTGCATGGAGCGCTCGATGGCCGGGCTATCCGTCCCGTCCTTGATCCGGCGGGCCTGCCCCCGGATCCCCCTGAGCGTGCGCAGGATCTCCTGCCTCGTCATCCGCTGCCCCCTATCGCTGGATCTGCCACTTCCGCTCCGGCGGCCGGTGGTCGAAGAAGCGCTTCGCCTTCAGCTCGTAGCGGGGCAGGGCCCCGGGCTTCAGCACCTCGCAGCCGATCCGGACCCCGATGTTCGCCCGGAAGAGCTGCTCGGCCTCCAGCCCCACCTCGTCGTACCGGGGCTCGGGGAGCTCCCGGGCCGCCTCCACCTTCACCGTGACCACGTCGTCCCGATCCACGTGGTCCACGTGGATCTCGTAGTTCTCGGTCAGGCCCCGCACGCGGCCCAGCATCGCCTCCACGGCCGTGGGGTAGACGTTCGTCCCCTTGATGACGATCATGTGGTCGGTCCGGCCCAGCACCCCGCCCTTGAAGTGCCACTCCACGAGGTCATGGGTGCGGTACTTGATGATGGGCTGGGCGTACTGGATGAAGCTCGTGACGATGTTCTCGCCGATCCCCCCCTCCCGCACCGGCTGATTCGTCTCGTCGAGCACCAGGCAGTGGGCCTGGTCCTCGGCCAGGTGGACCCCCTCCTGCGAGGAGCAGCCGGGGCAGATCGCCCCCACCTCCCCGATCCCGTAGAGCTCGTAGGCCTTGGCGCCCCAGGCCTCCTCGATGGCGCGGCGCGTCGCGGGAATGCTCGGCCCGGGCTCGCCGGCGGTATAGATGTAGCGCACCGAGGTCGCGGCGAGGTCCACCCCCATCTCCTTCGCCACCTCGGCCATGTAGAGGACATAGGTCGGGGTCCCCAGCACGACCGTAGGCCGATACTGGAGGATCTGCGTGATCCGGCCCTTCGTGTCCTGCCCGCCCCCCGAGTAGACCGTCGCCCCGAGGCGGCGCACCCCCCAGTACGTGCTCCAGAAGCCGATGAACGTCCCCCAGTTGAAGGCGAAGTAGAAGGAGTCCGGGGGGCGGATCCCCGCGTGCCAGAAGCCGTACACCCACTGCTCGCCGTACATGACGGAGCTGTAGTACGTGATGGGGATGTGCAGGGGCACGCCGGTCGTCCCGGACGTCTGGAACCGGTAGATGAGGTAGTCCTCGGGGACCGCCAGGGCCTCCCCCCAGGGCGGGCTCACGGCCTGCGCGGCCAGCAGGTCTTTCTTGTCGATGATGGGGATCTTGGCGATGAAGTCGTCCATGGTGCGGATCCGGTCCGGGTGCACCCCATGGGCGTCGTACAGCTTCCGATACATCGGCACCCGGTCATAGGCGTAGCGCAGCATCGCCTTGATCCGCCGGAGCTGCAGGGCGTCGAGCCGGTCCCGCGGCATCGTCTCGGCGTAGGCGTTCCAGAAGCGGGCCTGGTCGCTCCGCGGGTTGAAAAACCGCCTCACCATGAGATCTCTCCTCGTCAGCCCCTTCCGAACAGGAGCCGCTCGGCGTTCCGGTACAGGATCTTCTCGATGCTGGAGGCCTGCAGCGGCAGGCGCTGGATCGCCTCGATGTTCTCCCGGATCCGGCCCGGGGGCGTGGGCCAGTCGGAGCCGAAGATGATCTTGTCGGCGTTGCGTTCCAGCTCCGGGAAGTAGACCGGCAGCCGCTTCGGGGGGAGCCCGGCCACCTCCATGTAGACGTTCCGGTGCAGGCGCGCCAGGAAGAAGGCCGCATCGTACCAGAACCCCCGGCCGCTGTGGACGATCAGCAGGGTCAGCTCCGGGAAGTCCACCGCCACGTCGTCGAGGTACACGGGGTCCCCGTACTTGATCCGGGAGCCCTGGAACACGGAGGAGCCGGTGTGGACCATGACCGGGATCCCGAGGTCCGCGGCCTTGGCATACAGCGGGTAGACCTCCGGGGCATTCGGGTAGTAGTGCTGGTACGGGGGGTAGAGCTTGAGCCCCCGGAAGCCGAACCCCCGGACGAGGCGCTCGAGCTCCCGGGCGGGGTCCGGATGCACCCGGGGGTTCACGCTGCAGAAGGGCAGGAACATCTCGATCCCGCTGCAGTACTCCGCCACGTACTCGTTGGGGATCATGACCCCGATGGGCGGCGTGACCTGGGCCAGCAGGACCGCGTAGCGGACCCCCTGCTCCCGCAGGAACTGCGCCAGGACCGCCGGCTTGTTGAACTCGTCCCAGCGCGCGTAGAACTCCGGGCTCTCCTCCCGGAGGTAGTCCACGATCCCGGGCGGGTAGTGCCGCGGCTCGCCGATATGGACGTGAAAGTCGATGACGTCCAACCCTGCTACCAGCGGCGGGCCGCCTCGAGGGCCGCGCGAAATTTCGGGTGCGCCAGGCGGATCAGCGCCTCGGCCCGCTCCCGCAGCGTCTTCCCCCGGAGGTCCGCCACGCCGAACTCGGTGACCACATAGGCGACATCGGCCCGCCCGGTCGTGACCGCGGCGCCCTCGGGCAGCGCCGGGACGATGTTCGAGGCCACGCCCCCGAGGGCCGTCGCATACAGGGCCACGATCCCCACCCCGCCGGGCGATGCCGCCGCCGCCCGCAGGTAGTCGAGCTGCCCCCCGGTCCCGCTCACCTGTCGGGGGCCGAGGCTCTCGGCCGTCACCTGCCCGGTCAGGTCCACCTGCAGCGCGGAGTTCAGCGCCACGAACCGGTGGAGCTGACCGATCACGGCCAGGCTGTGCGTGTACTCGGCCCGGCGCAGCTCGAGCAGGGGGTGCCGATCGGCATACGCATACAGCGCCTTCGTCCCGAGCAGGGCGTCGCCCACGAGGCGGCCGCGGTCCACTTCCTTCCGCGAGCCGTCCATCACCCCCGCGCTGATGAGGTCGCGCACCCCGTCAGGGATCACCCCCGTGTGCAGCCCAAGCCCCCGGTGGTCACGCAGGTTGGCCATGACCGCCTGGGGGAGCGCGCCGACCCCGACCTGCAGGCAGGCGCCCTCCGGGATCAGCCCGGCCACGTGTCGCCCGATCGCCTCGGCCTCGGGGCTCGGGGCGACCAGTGGAACCTCGATCGGGGGCCGGGAGGTCTCCACCACGCAGTCGAAGCGGGCATACGGCACGCGGTCCCCCTGCACCTGCGGCACCTGGTCGTTGATCTCGGCAATCACCAGGCGGGCGCCCTCCAGGGCCGCCGGCATGTAGTCCAGGGCCGGCCCGACCGTGCAGAGCCCCCGGGCATCCGGCGGGGACGCCTGCAGGAGCACGACCTCCGGGGGGACGAGCCCGGCGACCTCCGGGGGGACGAGCCCGGAGGTGAGCAGGCGCGGGACTTCCGAGAAGTGGCAGGGCAGATATTCGGCTCGCCGCTCGTTGACCGCGCGGCGCAGCCCCGGGCCGACGATGAACGCCTTGATCCGGAACGAAGCGCTGGCCTCCGGCTGCGCGTAGGGTGGCTCCCAGAGGCTCAGCCCGACCACCAGGGTGCTGCCGGCCAGGCGGGCGTGCTGGCGGGCCAGGGTCTCCGCCAGCGTCTGCGGCTCGCCCGTAGCCTGCGCGAGGACGATGTGGCTCCCGGGCGGGATGCGGCCGATCGCGTCATCAGGGGTCAGGATAACCGGCATGCGGCAGCCCTCTAGCGGACGGCTATCTCCGAGAAGTACTCCCAGGCCCGGGCCACGGTCTTCTCGTTGAAGGTCTTCGGCCGGATCCGGGCCGACTCCTCCGGGGTCAGGAAGACCGGCTTCCCCACCTGGAGGCATTGGTACATGAGCCGGCAGGCGTCCTCGAGGTAGAGGGCCAGGATGCAGGCCTCCCGCACGCCCGACCCCACCACCACGTCGCCATGGGCGCGCAGGAGCGCCGCGTTGGACCGCCCGAGGGCCGCGACCAATGCCTTCCCCTGCTCCTCGGTCTGGATCAGCCCCGTCGCGTCCAGGCGCGGCACCCCTTCCCCGAACACCGTCCCCTCGTTGTGCAGGGGCTGCACCTCCAGCCCCAGGTCGCCGATCACCACCGTCATCGGGGAGTGGGTGTGGGCCACGGACATGGCATCGGGCCGGGCCCGGTAGATGGACCAGTGGATGGCCGCTTCGGAGTTCGGCTCCCGCTTCCCCTCCAGCACCTTGCCGCTCAGGTCCATGGTCAGGACGTCCTCGGCCCGGACCAGCCCCGGGCCCATCCGGGGCGGGATCAGCAGGCGGTCCGTCCCCGGGATCCGGGCGCTGATGTGCCCGAACGCCCGCACCAGCCCCTCGCGGTGCAGGATACGACAGGCGGTGACCAGATCGCGCTTCAGGCTCTCGATGTCAGCCATGGCTCGCTCCTCGTTCAGGGGGCCCTTTCTGCGACTGCGACTTGATCAGCTCATAGATGTGATGGCGGTACCGGAGGAAGGCGGACTCCTCCCGGGTCACGAGCTGGTGGCGCGGGCGGGGCAGCTCCACCCGGATCTCCTCGAGGATCACCGAGGGCCGGCTGGAGAGGACCAGCACCCGGTCCGCCAGGTAGATGGACTCCTCGATGTCATGGGTGACGAAGAGGATGGTCTGGGAGCCCGCCTGCCAGATGTCCAGCAGGGTGTCCTCCAGCTCGGCCCGCGTCTGGGCGTCCACGGAGGCGAAGGGCTCGTCCATGAGCATGATCTCCGGCGCCACGGCGATCCCCCGGGCGATGGCGACCCGCTGCTGCATCCCCCCGGAGAGCTCCCACGGGTACATGGTCTCGAACCCGTTCAGCCCGACCTGGTCCAGGGCTCTCCGGGCCGTGTCCACCCGGTCGGGCGGCCGCAGCCCCCGCTTCCGCTCGAGCCCGAACAGGACGTTCTTCAGGACCGAACGCCAGGGGAACAGGGAGCGGCTGTAATCCTGGAAGATCAGGATCATCTCCCGGGGCGGGGCCGTGACCCGCCGCCCGTGCAGGAGGACCTCCCCGGCGGTCGGCTCGAGCAGGCCGCTCAGGCACATGAGCAGGGTGGTCTTCCCGCACCCGGACGGGCCCACGATGGAGATGAACTCGCCCCGGTGGATGGCGAAGCTCACGTCCTGCAGCGCGACGATCCCCTGCCCCCGCGCCTGCGGGTAGACCTTCTGCAGCGCTCTGGCCCGAAGGAGTTCCACGTGGCCCTCGCCCGTGCGCTGCCTCTACCGCCCGTACAGGCGCTGGATGAACCCGGTCTCATCCAGCTCCCGCACGAAGCGAGGCTCGATGAACTCCTGCGGGTTGGCCCCGCGCGCCTTCGGGTGTTTGGCGGCGAGGTCCTGCAGGATGACCTCCACCCCCGCCGCGGTCGGATACGGGGCGCGCTGGAGGAACTTGAGGGCGTAGCGCTCGTAGGACTCCTGGATCGCCTCCGAGTCGGTGAGCCGCATGAACCGGGCGATGGACCGGGTGGAGGCCTCCCGCTGGGTCTTGTAGAAGTGCGCCCCCTCGACGAAGGCGCGCACGAAGGCGCGGATGGTCGCCTCCCGCGTCCGGATGATCCCCCGGGTCGTCACGACACAGGTCCCCTGGTACTGGAGCCCGAGGTCAGCCAGGGCCGCCAGCGTGTGGAACCCTAGCTTGCGCGCCCGCACGGTCAGGGGCGGCTGGATGAGGGTCGCGTGGACCGCGCCCGCCTCCAGGGCGGCCAGACGGGCCGGCTGCTCGCCGATCTGCAGGATCGCCACATCCCGCTCCGGCTCCAGCCCCCACTTCCGAAGGGCGACCCGGGCCCCGAAGTCGTCCAGGGAGCCGAAGCGGGCCACAGCCAGCTTCTTCCCCCGGAGATCCTCGGGGCGCCTGATCTCCCGGGTGATGAAGGTGTGGTCCAGCGTGTTCACCAGGCCCATGATGGTGACAGTGTCCGAGCCGCTCAGGTTCGCCAGGATCGGCGCCGGGCCCCCGAGCAGGGCAAAGGTCACGTCCCCCCCGAGCAGGGCCTGGACCCCGCGGGGCGCGCCCGCGATGAAGATGATCTGGAGGTCCAGGCCGTGGCGCTCGAAGAGCCCCGCATCCTTGGCGACCCAGAGCACGGCCTGGGAGCCCGAGATGGAGCTATGGGAGATGACCACCCGCTCCAGGGCCGCGGCCGGGTTGGCGGTGAGGAGGAGGGCGAGCCCCACCAGCCCCACCCGCGCCCAGGCCGGCCCGCACCCGCTGGCCACCGCTCCTCGCTCACGCCGGTGTACCATGCCCATGTTGACCTCCCGGGTCCGGTCATCCCCAGACCGTGGGCCTGCAACTCCCTCCGAGCCCCGCCGCTGCCGAAACAGCCGAACCGATCCCCTCATGCGAGGCCCTCTGCAGCACCGGCCTGTGCCCAAGCCGTGCACGTGCCCGGTAGGCGGAAGGCGTGAAGGGGGCGGGGCGCACTCGTAAACGTAATGCCACGGCCCCTCAGGAGGTGTCAACAGAAAAGCCCCCGTTGACATTGAGGAATTTCCCGTGCTACGGTTCGAGCGCGAGGCGGGGCCACTGCTCTCAAGGTCCCCGAGAGATTTCAGCGAGGATGCCCGCCGCGGTCACGTCAACACGAGGCCCGGAGCGCCGGCCCCAGGAGCAACCGATGAACGTGGATGCCGCCGAGTACAGCGCCAAGCAGGCCCTGGAGGGGCTGGCCCTCCCCAAAAAGCGCCTGGCCGATCAGGGGCTCTTCTCGGTGGGCTCGGTGGTGGTCGGCCTCCTCCTGTGGGCGGGGGTCTCCCGGGCGGGGCTCATCGACCGGGTCTTCTTCCCGGCCCCCTCCGAGACGTTCGTGCGCCTGTTCGAGCTGTTCGCCGGCGGGGAGCTGTGGAGGCACCTGCGGATCAGCCTCTCCAGCATCTTCGTGGGCTTCTTCCTCGGCGCCGTCCCCGGGCTCGTGCTCGGCCTGCTCATGGGCTACTTCCCACGGGTCGAGGCGGTCTTCGAGCCCTGGGTGAACGCGACCTACCCGCTGCCCAAGGTGGCCCTCCTCCCGCTGCTCATGATCCTGGTCGGGTTCGGGGAGCCGCTGAAGTACACCATCATCGCGGTGGGCGTCTTCTACGTGATGCTCATCAACACCCGGGCGGGGATCCTCTCGGTGGACCCGGTCCTGGTGGATGCGGCCAAGAACTTCGGCGCCGGCAACCGCCACCTCCTGATCGAGGTGGTCCTGCCGTCCACCTACCCGTTCATCTTCGCCGGGATGCGCCTGGGCCTGGGGATGGCCCTGATCCTCGTGGTCGTGGCGGAGTTCACCGCCTCGAACGCGGGCCTGGGGTTCATGGTGTGGACCTCGGGCGAGCTGATGAAGATGAAGGACATCTACGCGGCCCTCATCATCCTGGGCGTCCTGGGGGTCCTGCTCACGGAGGCGGTGAAGCTGCTGCAGCGGAAGCTCATGCCCTGGGCGCGCGGCTTCGGGGAGAAGGTCTAGCCGAGGGCAGACGCCCGGCCCACCTCGCTTGCAAAGACACTCGCTCGCAAAGAGCTTGACACCCATGCGGCCCGGGAGGATAATCCGCGTTCTGAAACGAGGGAGGGTGCACCGTGAGTAGCGTGCCCCAGCCGTTCAAGACCAGGGTCGAGTACGTGGGGGATGTCGGACCGGTCACGGTCGAGGTCGACAAGCTTCCCCGCATCGATGTCGGACCGGTCACGGTCGCGGGAATTCCGAGCTCGTACGACATCAGCGTCCAGAAGCTCCCCGCCATCCACCTGGAGGTCGACAAACTTCCGCGGATCGCGCTCGACATCCAGCCGGTCGAGGTCTCGCTGCGGCTGAAGGAGATCCCCTCGATCCGGGGTCATCTGCCTGCGGACTTCTGCGTCGGCCTCTCGGTGCTCGGCTTCGAGCTGCTCAGCCTCCGGCTGTGCGGCGAGGCGCAGATGATCACGGAGCCCTACCGGCCGAACCCCTGCGAGCGCTGCGGCCACGAGCCCGAGCGCGTGGGGAAGCCGGCAGCATGATCCCTGCCGCCGGGAGCACCTAGATGGGCCTCGCCGAGGGCGGTCAGAAGCCCTTGCGCTTCCGCGGCTCGCCGGTCAGCCTGTCGGCGTCGCTTCCAGTACCGCTCCCAGCCCCCGCCTCGTGTCTCGTCCGCCTCGACGTTCCCGGGGCGGGGCCGATGCCTCCGCTCACCGCGCGCGTCGCGCCCGCCAGGGCCGAAGGGGTCTCCTGGCTGAGGCTCAGCCTGCCCAGGGGGACGCCGCCCGGGAGTTACACGGGTACGGTCCAGATCGAGGGCCGCGAGCAGCCCATCATCGTCGACGTCGAGCGGGACATCGACCTCCGGCTGTTTCCCGACGCGCTGTCGCTCGCCGCGCCACCGGGCGCGGTGGTCCACGTGGACTTGAGCGTGGTCAACGCCGGCAATGTGGTGTGTGAGATCCGGAGAGCGTATGCATTCGGCGTCTCCGTCATGGGCGGCGTGGAGGAAGCGGTGGGGCAGGCCCTCCGAGCCCAGCTCGCCCAGGGCGAGCGGCGTATCGACCGCTTCGCCGAGGAGCTGGCGAACGCGCATGGGGGCCTGGTCCGGGTGAGCGTCCGGGAAGGGGCCGGCCCGTTGCGGCCCGGCGAGTCCCGCGAGCTGCGCGTCGCCCTTCACCTGCCCGATCGGCTGCAGGCGGGACACACGTACACAGGCACCTGGCCCCTGCATGACCTGAACTGCTACGTGCGCGTCGACGCCACGCACGGGAGGCCGTCCGGGAAGCCCGAGGAGGGGAGATGAAGACAGCGTCGAGGGAGCGCCCCCTAACCGCAGTCTCCGAGGCCCTGCTCGACCTGATGGACGCGGGCCTCCGCGCCGGCGTTGAGATGTTCGAAGCCATGGGCCGCCCCATGGGAACGCTGATGGGGCGCCGGACCGGCCCCTGCTCCTGTGAGATCCCGCCCCCCTGCTGGGTGCCGCAGTCGCTCGGGGAGGTCGTCAGCCACGTCCGCCCGTGCAGCACGGCCTCGGTCCGGTTCCGGATCACGAACTGCGGGACGGTCTCGCGGACGATCACGGCGCAGGCGGTCGGCGCATCGGGCCAGATCACGGTCGCGCCGGCCTCGCTGACCCTGGGGCCGATGGAGCGCGGGCACGTCACGGCCTCGCTCGCGATCCCGGACGATGCCCAGCCCGGGACGACGCACGAGGCCCTCCTGTGGGTTCGGGGGTGCAAGGAGCACTACCTGCGCTGGACGGTGAAGGTCGGATCGCGCGGGGGCGACTCCTGTCACGAGGTGGAAGTGGAGGACTGCCCCGATCTGATCCACCACTGGTACGACCACTTCTACTGTGAGCGCCCGTGCCCTCACCAGGGACCCGATAAGCCCCTGACCCCGGCGGGGGTGAAGACCCATGGCTGAGCGGCTGCGGCTCGAGGAGACCTTCCGGCGCGCGATCGAGG
>JACPFL010000094.1 GCA_016183025.1 Deltaproteobacteria bacterium
GGCGGTTCCGACTACGAGGGTCCGCTCCCGGAGCCGTCCGTCGAGGAAGACCCCCTCCAGTGTGGCGCTGGGCGGCAGTGTGGCGCTGGGCGGCGGGGCTGGCGCCTCGCCTGCTGTCGCGGGAGTCGCCCTCGATGGCGCACCCGCCGCGGGCCGGCCCCGCAGCTCCGCCCTCAGCCCGGCCACGGCCTGATCAGCCCGGGCGAGCCGGCTGTGCACCCCCCTCAGCTCCGCGCCGAGGCGCGTCAGGTCAGCTCGGACCCCAGCCTGGGCCCGCTCGGCCTGCGCCTGATCCCGGGTCACGGCCTCCAGCCGCCCTCGGACCCCGACCACTTCACGCGCGAGCCGCTCCATCTCCCGGCTCTGGGCGCTCCCCTGCTGGGCCAGCCGCTTGATCTCTCCCACGAGCGGTGACAGCATGGCCCGTGTCTGGCGTTGCTGCCAGATACTGGCAGCCACGACGCCCACCACCACGAGGCAGGCCACCGCCGCAATCACGCCCAGCCCCCATCCGCTGCGCGCGGCCCGCTGCCGCTGGTACCGACCCGGCACAATTATCGGCTCCGTCATCGTGGGCTCCACCCGGCTCAGCCGCGTTTTATTTTCAGCCTACCCCCGCCTCGTTCGGCGCGTCAAGCGCTGGAGTGGCAGGAACTGCATAAGCCACGCCAGGTTAAGGGACCAACGGCGACCTCTGACGGTGCACAGTTCGAAGGGGGCACGGCGCAGTGTGACCCCGGTCACTGCATCCCGTTCGCCTCTATGCGATGAGGATGGCCTTTGCTGCGGGTGGCCCGAGTCGGGACTCGAGCCGGGACGCGGCCGCGAGGAGGAGCCATGGGCTTCCTGCTGTTCGCCGGGATCATCATTGCAGGCTACGGCGTCATCAGCCTCGCCAGTCCGGAGCTGCTGCACCGTGCAGCCCTCTGGTGGGACCACCTCTTCCTGCAGGCGAGCGACGCGGCGGAGCTCCACCGGCGGCCCATCGGGCTCGTCTGCCTGCTCGTGGCCGTCGTCCTCTTCATCTCGGCCTACCGCCTGCGCCAGGTCAGCATCGGGGCCATGTTCCGGCTGTTCTTCTGCCCATGACTTCTCCCGGCCATGGGCAGATCCGGCCCTCCCCCGCACTTTTCCCCTTGCCCTCTTTCTTCAGGCGCAGTATAAACAGCCCTGGCACACGGCTTGCGACCCTGGAGCACCGTGACCCGGCGCCGAAGAGAAGGAAAGCCGGAATGAGGCCATCAGGCCAGAGAACGCTCCAGCAGTTGCTTGCGGTTGCCTCCCCCCAGGCAGCCCATGCGCGCGCAGCGGTCGGGCTTAGCCTCCCGCCCGCTGAGCTACCCTTTTTGTGGCTCTCACCCCGGAAGTTGTAGCCCGCTGGGCGGAGGGTAGAGCGATGGAGAGGCGTGGATCCTGGCTCACGGCCGGCGGCGTCCTAGGAATCGGGCTCATCCTTCTCGTGGTCGGCGTTCAGCCGGCCTTCCCCATGGGGGGACGCCCCGAGGCGGAGGTGGCGGCCCCCGTGATCACGGTCAACCACGGCACCGTGGAGGTCCTCCCCCGTGGCGCCACGCAGTGGAAGCGCGCCTTCATCAATATGGCCCTGGCTCCCGGCGACACCCTGCGTACGGCCCCTCGCTCCAAGACGGAGATCCGCTTCCCTGGCGGCACCATCCGGGTCTTCGAAAACACGATCTTCGAGCTGCCGATGCGCCAGGAGGGCGGCAAGGTCTTCATTGACCTGGTCCGCATGCAGCTTGGCGACTCCCTGTTCAGCGTCACCAAGGGCAAGCTCCAGCACGGCTTCGAGGTCCATACCCCGCACATGATCGCGGGCGTGCGGGGCACGCTCTTCGGCGTGCACACCGGCCCGCGCACCACGCGCCTGGCGGTGTACGAGGGCGTGGTGGCCGTCACCGACCGGCAGGCGCGGGCTGAGGGGCTGCGGGAGGTCCGGCCCTCGCAGATCACCGAGGTGGTCCGTGGCGCCCTGCCGACCGCGCCCAAGACCGTTCCGCTCACCAACCCGTGGCGGGGGTGGGAACAGCCGACGAACAACCGGATCCAAGATCTCGCGCCAAAGGGAGCGCCCACCCCCCCCTCGACCCCCGGTTCCTCCACACAGGGGAGCACAGGTGGCCGCGATCGCCAGGGCACGGCTAGCGGCACCTCCGCGTCCAGCACCGGATCAGACGCCCGTGCCACCACCAGTAGCACCGCCGCGCCAACCCCAGGCACCGGCGGTTCTACAGGGGCAGATCCCCGGGCGACCACCCGGGGGACTACCGGGGAAACCCTGCAGGGCCTGAGGGCGAGCAGCGAGTCCACACGGTCCCTGAGCGGCGAGGCTGCCAGGACTGCCCAGGAAGCCGCGAAGGAGGCTGCCAAGGCTGCCACGGAAGCGGCAAAGGCGGCGGCAGAAGCTGTCAAGGACGCGGCCAAGGCGGCCACCGAGGCCGCCAGAGAGGCGGCCAGGGAGGCCGCAAGGGAAGCGGCTAAAGCCGCCACCGAGACCGCCAAGGAGGCGGCCAAGAGCGCTGCCAAGGAGGCGGCCAAGCTCGCCAGCGAAGCCGCCATCGCAGGCAGCCGTTCGCCCTGCTTGCTGTAGTTGGTTCAGTGTCCACTGTCAGTCCATAGTGGGAGTGATTCGAACGACCTTACAGAGTTGAGCGCAGCTGATCTTCGACTTCCTGACTGACATCACGCCAAAGACACGGCCAAAGAGGCGGCCAAGGACGCCTCCAAAGAGGCCGCTAAAGACGTCGCCAAGGACACCGCCAAAGAGGCGGCCAAGGACGCCTCCAAAGAGGCCGCCAAGGACGTCGCCAAGGACACCGCCAAGGACGTGGCCAAAGACGTCGCCAAAGACACGGCCAAAGACGTGGCCAAAGACGCCGCCAAAGACGCCGCTAAGGACTCCTCCAAGGCCGCCTCCGAGGTCGCCAAGGAGGCCACAAAGGATGCTGTAAAGGACGCGACCAAGGACGTGGCAAAGGATACTGCGAAGGAGGCGACAAAGGATGTGGCGAAGGATGCGGTAAAGGATGTGGCCAAGGAGAGTGCCAGCGGGAGTGGAAAGTCCGACGGCGGGAGCGAGAAGAAAGGGAAGTAGTCCGGCCGGGTGCTCTTCGGACACCCTCTCTGCGCGATCTGCTTACAGTCGACCCCTGTCCGGCGTAGCCCTCCTCATTGTGGTGACCCTGGCCCCTTCATGGACCCGGGCTCAAGAGGCCCGGGAGTGGCTCAGCCGGGGCCAGGCCCACTTCGAGCGCCAGGAGTTCGAGCAGGCCGCCGAGGCCTTCGAGCGGGCCACCGAGGCCGCCCCCGACGAGGCAGAGCCCCACTTCCTCCTGGGCCTGACGTATGCCCGCCTCCGCGACTACCCGCGCGCGGCTGCCGCACTCCTGAACGCTCGCGACCGGGACCCGGACCTGGAAGGACTCCCGCGCGAGCTTGGCGTGGCCCTCTATCGGATCGAGAGCTACGAGGCCGCGGCCGAGGCCCTCGAGGGGGCGGTGGAGCTGGAGCCCGACAACGCGGTGGCGCGGTACTACTTAGGCCTGGCCCGCTACCAGCTCGGGGAGTACCAGGCGGCCATCGAAGAGCTGGCCAGGGCGCGGGAGCTGGAGCCGGAGTTCACCACAGCCGTGACCCTGTACACCGGGCTGGCCTGGTTCCGGGCCGGCCGCTACCGCGAGGCCCGCGACAGCTTCGCCCGGCTCGTCACGGCCAGCCCCGGCTCCGAGGAGGCCAACCTGGCCCGCCGCTACCTGGAGACTATCGAGGAGCGGCTGCGCGGGCCGAAGCGCTGGAGCCTGCAGGCCAGCGCCGGGGTCGAGTACAACGACAACGTCACCACGTCCGCAGTCGAGACGATCACGGGCGAGCCGGACGTGGCTGCCGTCTTCACCGTCTCGGCCGAGGTCAAGCCGCTCCTGACCCCGACCTGGGAGGCGGCCCTCGACTACAACTTCTTCCTGACGGTGTACGAGGAGCTGAAGGCCCAGAACATCGAGGCCCACACGCCCGGCCTCACCCTCGCCTTCAAGCAGGGGCCGTGGGAGTTCGGGCTGCGCTACGCCTTTGACTACATCTACCTGTCGAGCAGCCGCGATGGCCTCCTCCGGATCCAGAACCTGAGCCCCACGGTCAGCGTGCTCGCCACCCCCACCCTGTACACCCAGGTTCGCTACCGCTTCCAGGACAAGGACTTCTTCACCAGCCCCGACCGCACCGGGACCAACAACGGGGTCGGGATCACGCAGTACGTGTTCTTCGACGGGGGCAAGGGCTACGTCTCCGGGACCTACCGCTACGAGCTGGAGAACACCCGCAGCCCCGACTTCGATTACCAGGGGCACCGCCCTAGCCTGAGCCTCCGCCTCCCCCTGCCCCTCGAGGTCCGCTTCGACCTGAACCTGGAGTACTACGTCAAGCAGTTCCGCCACATCGACTCGACCGCGGGCAACCAGCGGCACGACGAGCGCTGGGGCTTCTCCACCCGGTTCTCCAGGCCGGTCGCAGCCCCCCTCCGGTTGACCCTGGAGTACAGCTACACCAACAACCACTCCACGATCCGGAGCTTCACGTACCGCGAGAACATCGTTGGGCTCAACCTGACCGCATCCTTCTGAGCCGGGCCCGCTCAACGTGAGGCTTCGAGGGCGGGGATCAGCTCCCGGAGAAAGCCCTGGGAGGGGTCCTCGGTGAGGGCCCGGCGGAAGGCCGCAGCGGCCTCGGGCCGCCGCCCCTGGCGCAGGGCCGTCCACCCCATCCCCAGCAGCGCCGGGACAAATCGGGGGTTCGCGGCAAGGGCCTCCCGGAACTCAGCCTCAGCCTCCCTGACCCGCCCCTGCCCCAGAAGCGTCCGCCCGATCTCCACTCGAACCACTGCCTGCGGCCCGGGCGCCGCCAGGGCGTCCCGAAAGGCCGCCAGGGCCTCCTCGTACCGGCCGAGCTGGCGCAGGAGCTGACCGGTCAGGTACCGGACGGCGGGCTGGTCGGGTCCGGGGCGCGCGATCGGCTGGAGCACGGCGAGCCCCTCCGCAGGCTGTCCGGTCCGCCCATAGGCCTCGGCCAGGACGAGTCGTGCCTGCAGCGGGGCCTCGCCCCGGCGGACGGCCTCGCGGAGCAGGGCGATGGCCCGATCGGGCAACCCCGCCTGGAGCAGGGCGCGGCCGACCTGGTAGGCCGAGAGGTGGCGGCCCGGGTTCAGGCGCCGCGCCTGCTCCAACAGCTCCCCGACCTCGGCCTGGCGCGCCTGCGCCTGCTCCCCGCCGTGCACGAGGTAGAGCTGGGCCAGGAGCCAGTACGGCGCATCGTCCCGCGGGCTCAGGGCCATGCCACGGCGCAGCGCGGTCTCGACCTCCACGAGCAGGCGCCCCTGCCCGGTGCGCCGATACTGGGCCAGCAGGGCTCCGCCGAGGTTGACCACATAGCCCGCCACCACCGGGTCCAGTCGGGTGGCCAGCCGGAAGGCCCGGGCCGCCTCTTCAGGCTGTCCGGCCTTCAGGCGGGCAATGCCGCGCTGATTGATGAGGGAGACGACGTACGGGTGGACCAGCGCCAGGGCCAGCAGGAGTCCGGCCGCGGTCACGACGGCCTGCCCCCGCCGGGCTGCCCACCCCTCCGCGGCCCAGGCCATCCGATGCACGGAGAGGACCCCCGCGCGCGCGGCGAGCTGCAGCACGAATGCGGCATAGCCGGCGAACAGCAGGAGCAGCCCCGGGACGCGGAGGTTGAAGTCCCCCCCGCTGTGGAGCAGCAACCCCACGGCCCCGGCCAGCGCCCCGCCCAGGGCGAGCTGCTCCTGCGGGCCCAGTCCGGGCGCGCCCACTGCCCGAAGCCCCGCCAGCAGGATCGCCCCCAGGAAGAGCAGCAGGGGCAGGGTCCCCAGCGCGCCTACCTCCGCCCAGAACTGCAGGTAGTCGTTGTGCGCGAAGAAGTGCACCTCGTTCGGGAAAAAGCGGGTGTTCATGAACTGCGGGTAGACCTGGTGGTAGGTGGCGATCCCCGTGCCCAGGATCGGCTGGCGGCGGATCACCTCCCAGGCGCTGCCCCACATGATCAGCCGGGCCTGCCACCCGCCCGGCACCGCGACCGTCGGCGCCTCGGGCCCGACCGGCTGGAGGAGCTCGGCCGTCCGCCCCCCCAGGATCACGCGGGACTCGGAGGGGATCGTCCTCAGGAGGACGGCCGTGACCAGGAGGAGCATGACACCGAGCGCTGCCAACCACCCCCGGTTGGCCCGGACCATCTCCCGGAAGCCGCCCCAGCGCCACGTCAGGACGATCAACAGGGCCAGGGCTCCCCCGACCCCGCCGATCCAGGCCCCGCGGCTCCCGCTGAGCAGGAGGGCCGCGTAGTGGAGGAGCACCAGGCCCAGCCCGCCAAACCGTCGCCAGGGCGAGGGCGGCCCCCCAAGCCAGGCTAGGGCGAGGGGCGGGAGGACGAGGACCAGGAGGGCGGCAAAGGTGTTCGGCACGACGAAGATCGAATGGGCCCGCGGCCCGTACGCCCCGCCCCCCAGGTAGACCTGCGCGATCCCGTGGACGGAGGCGGCGGTCGAGAAAGCCAGCAGCACCTGGAAGAGCCGCCGCCACGCGGCCCAGGGCCAGCGGGCGGCCAGCAGCGCGTACAGCACGCCCAGGGTCATCCCGTAGAGCACGGTGCCGTACCGGCTCAGGGCCCGATCGACCGCGTAGAGGTTCGAGAGGACGACCACGGCCAGGAAGGCGAGGGCAGCCAGGTGCAGCCGCCGTCCCGGGATGGTGACCTCCCCCTCATCGAGGACCTGTCGGGCGATCACCAGAACCAGGAGGAGCGCCAGGAGCGAGACTGCCGTGATGAAGCCATACCGGTAGGGGCCCGGATCGAAGGGCGCCAGCAGGAGCAGGGCCGCGGCCACCCCGACGGCTGCCCCGCCAGCGCCCGCGCCCAGGCCGGGGCCCGGGGTTCCGGGGGCTATCGGAGGTCCCTCCGCTGGAAGATCGCCGCTGCCAGTAGGAAGAGGACCGCGGAGATCAACAGCCCGTAGAGCAGGGCCCCGCCTACGACGCTGGCGGGGACCGGGAGCCGGTAGACCACCTGGCCCTTGATGTTGAAGGTGCTCAGGTTGGGGACCAGGTAGTAGAGGAGTTCCCCCGCGGTCCGGGCCGCGGGACTGCCGATCTTGCCCGCCAGCAGGCGGAAGTTCACCGTCATGTGCCCGATCACGACGAGCAGCAGCGAGAGCATCGCGCTCAGCGTCCCGGTGGTGAAGGTGGAGAAGAGCAGCGCGATGGCGATGATCAGCATGAGCTCCATGAAGATGAGGAGCACCGCCGGCAGCAGGCTCAGGTCAAAGGCCCGCTCGGTGAATGCCAGGATCCAGTACATCCAGAGCGTCATCAAACCGATGTTGACCCCGACGGTGAGCACGAGCCCCAGGTACTTGCCCAGGAGGAACTGCGCCCGGGCCACGGGCTTGGCCGCGATGACGGAGATGGTCCGGCGCTCGATCTCCTTGTAGACCAGGCCGATCCCCAGGAACACGCCCATCAGCGTCCCCACGATCCCCATGGCCGCCAGGGAGAAGTCCACCACGATCTTCACGTCCTGATGGATGGACAGGGTCCGGAGGAACAGCGAGAGGACGATCAACGCGAGGGCGAAGATCAGGAGGTTGTAGAGGATCCGGTCCCGGATGGCCTCCCGGAAGGTGTTCAGGGCAATGGCCAGGACCTTCACCGCCCCCCCGGGAGGACGCTCTCGGGCTCCCCCGTGACCGGGTCGAGCCGGTACCGGCCGCCCCGCGGGTGGGGGGGGATCTCCCGCAGCAGGCCGGCCCGGACCAGCTCATGCAGCGAGCGGGGGTGGCGGCCGGCGCGCGCGACGAAGGCCCGGGCCGCGGCCCGCAGCCCCTCCAGGTGCTGCCGGGTCACCAGGTCCTTCAGCGCCTCCCCGAAGATCTCCGTGGTCACGGGGTCGGGCGACTCCTCGACAATCCGCTGGAGGAACGCGATGGCTTCCTCCATGTCCCCGCCCTCGGCCAGCAGCTTCGCGGCCAGGCGCGGCAGGTAGCCCGGGCTCCCCGGCATCTCGGCGGCCATCGCGTAGTAGGCGCCGGCCTGCGCCGGATCATTCAGATAGAAGAAGTGGTTGAATCCCAGGAAGAACGGGACCCACCACCCCATGGGGTCGCGCTTCAGGTCGTCGCCGAGCTGGTCGATGGCCTTGCGCAGGATCCGGTTGCTCTCCTCGTATTGATGGGCAAAGGCCGCGAGGATGCCGCCGCTGGCCACATAGGGGCTCACGTAATTCGGGTCCAGCGTGGTGACGGTCTCCGCCAGGTTGTAGAGGGTCCGGTCCCCGGGCGGGAACGTGCGGGTGCTCCCGATGTACTGGACCGTCTGCAACCAGAGCAGGTCGGCCAGGAGCTGCTCGTAGCCCAGCGAGAAGAACCGGAGGGCCTCGCCAGAAGGGAGGTAGCGGAGCCGCTCGGCCAGGGCGGGGCCTTTGCGCAGCGCCTCGAGGCGGCCCTGGACCAGTGCGGCGCCCGCCCAGGCCAGCAGGGCTCCGAGCAGGAGCAGTTCCGTGGTGCGTCGGGCCAGGCCGACCACCCTAGCGCCCGTTGGACACCGCCACCAGGAACGCGAGGCCCTGTCGGCTCTGGCCCCGCCACACCCGGTCCACGTCCGCGTCGGTCTCCTGGCACTCGATGAGCGAGGCGCGCGGGGCGACGGCGGGCAGCGGCGAGACGGCCATCAGAAGCGGAGGTGCTTTAGCACGGCCTCGGTGGTGGGCGAGATGGTCGCGGGCCGGCGGGAGACCCGCAGCGCGCAGTCCAGGTCCTTCAGGCCGTTGCCCGTGAGGGTGCACACGATCCGGTCCCCCCTGCGGAACCGGCCGGCCTTGTTCAGCTTGATGACCCCCGCCACCGAACTCGCCGAGGCCGGCTCGCAGAAGATCCCCTCCAGCCCCGCGATGAGCTGGTAGGCCTCCAGGATCTGGTCGTCGGAGACCATGTCGATCACGCCGCCGGACTCGTCCCGGGCCGCCACCGCCTGCTGCCAGCTCGCGGGGTTGCCGATCCGGATGGCCGTGGCCACGGTCTCGGGATGCTCGACCACGTGCCCCCGGACGATGGGGGCGGCCCCCTCGGCCTGGAACCCGAGCAGGATCGGCAAGCCACTCGTGCGGCCGGCCTCCCGGTAGCGCCGGTACCCCTTCCAGTAGGCGGTGATGTTCCCCGCGTTCCCCACGGGGAGGCTCTGGTAGGTCGGAGCGTCCCCGAGCTGGTCGCAGATCTCGAACGCGGCGGTCTGCTGCCCCTCGAGGCGGTAGGGGTTGATGGAGTTGACGAGGGCGACCGGGTAGCCCCGGGCGACCTCCTTGACGATGGCCAGGGCCTCGTCGAAGTTCCCCTGCACCTGCAGGACCTCGGCGCCGTGCATGATGGCCTGGGAGAGCTTGCCCAGGGCGATCTGCCCTTCCGGGATCAGGACGAACGCCCGCAGCCCCGCCCGGGCGGCGTAGGCCGAGGCCGACGCCGAGGTGTTCCCCGTGGAGGCGCAGATGACGGCGGTGATCCCCTCCCGCAGGGCCTGGGAGACCGCCAGGGTCATCCCCCGGTCCTTGAACGACCCCGTGGGGTTGCACCCCTCGTACTTCAGGTAGAGCTCGATCTCCCGGTTGATCCAGTCCCGCAGCCGCACCGACCGGATCAAGGGCGTTCCCCCCTCGAGCAGGGTCACGATGCTCTCCTCTTCCGTCGGGGGGAGGAACTCCCGGAACTCCCGGATGACCCCGCGCCAGGGTGGCATCGTCTACTCCAGCGCCTCGTCCTCGATCCGGAGGACCATCGTCCGATCCAGCACCGCAGGCAGGGCGTCGATGGCCTTCAGGGCCTGGCGGATGTTGCGCTCCCGGGCCCAGTGGGTGAGCAGGACCACCGGCACCCCCCCCTCGCTCCGGCGCCCCTTCTGGATGACGGAGGAGATGCTGATCTCGTGCCGGCCGAGGATCCCGGCGATCTGCGCGAAGACCCCGGGACGGTCCACCGCCTGGAATCGGAGGTAGTAGTGGGTCATCAGCTCTTCCACCGACTGGACCGGGGGCGGCGCGGCCGGCCAGGCCACCACGGGGCTCCGGCCGGCTGTCCCGGCCAGCACCTCCCGCCCGATCTCCAGCAGGTCGCTCACCACCGCGCTGGCCGTCGGCATCATCCCGGCCCCCCGGCCGTAGAAGAGCGTCGGGCCCACGGCATCCCCGTCGACGGCGATCGCGTTGAACACGTCGTCCACGCGGGCCAGCAGGTGCCCCTCGGGGAGCATGGTCGGGTGGACCCGGGCCTCCAGCTCGCCGTCGCGATCCTTGGCGATGGCCAGCAGCTTGATCCGGTACCCGAACTCCCGGGCGAACTGGATATCCAGGGGGGTGATCTGCCGGATCCCTTCGGTGTGGAGGTCCTTGGGCCGCGCCTCGACCCCGTAGCCGAGCAGGAGCAGGATGGCCAGCTTCTGGGCCGCGTCGATCCCGTCCACGTCGAGCGAGGGGTCCGCCTCCGCGTACCCGAGCCGCTGGGCCTCGGCCAGGACCTCGTCAAACGGCCGCCCCTCGTCGGTCATCCGGGTCAGGATGAAGTTCGCGGTGCCGTTGATGATCGCCAGGATCTCCCGGAAGCGGTTGGCGGCCAGCCCCTGCCGCAGCCCGCGCAGCACGGGGATCCCGCCTCCGACACTCGCCTCGAAGCCCAGCGCCCGGCCAGCCCGCTCCGCCGCGGCGAAGAGCTCCCGGCCGTGGCTGGAGAGCAGGGCCTTGTTGGCCGTGACGACGTGCTTGCCGGCGCCCAGCGCCTGGAGGACATACTGCAAGGCCGGCTCCACGCCGCCGATCAGCTCGACCACGATCTCGACCGCGGGGTCCTGGATCACGGCCGCAGGGTCGGTGCTGAGCAATTGGCGGTCCACCGCGCGGTCCCGCGCCTTCGCCGGGTCGCGCACCACGATGCGCCTGAGCGTCAGCTCCGCCCCGAGCCGCCCCCGCAAGCGCGCCCCCTGCTCGGTGAGCAGGCGGACGACGCCGGTCCCGACGGTCCCGCAGCCGAGCAGCCCGATCCCGATCGACCTCACCGGGCCGCCCTCCCGCGCCGTCCCACCGGCACGGCCTTCTTCGGCGGCTCCGGGAGCTGCCGGAGCACGCTCCGGATCCCTTTGACCGCCTGGCGGATCCGCTGCTCGTTCTCGACCAGGGCGAAGCGGACGTACTCGTCGCCGTACTCGCCGAACCCCACACCGGGGGAGACCGCGACCCTTCCCTCCGCGAGCAGGAGCTTGGCGAACTCCAGCGACCCCAGGGCCCGGTACGGCTCGGGGATCCGCCCCCAGACGAACATCGTCCCCTTCGGCCGCGCGATCGGCCAGCCGGCCTTGGTCAGCCCGTCGCACAGGGCATTGCGGCGACGCCGGTAGATCTCGACGATCTCGCCCACGCACTCCTGCGGGCCGTTCAGGGCAATGATGGCCGCGATCTGCACCGGCTGGAAGACCCCGTAGTCGAGGTAGCTCTTCAGCCGGGCCAGGGCCGCGATCATCCGCCGGTTGCCCACCGCGAACCCCACGCGCCATCCCGGCATGCTGTAGCTCTTGGACAGGGTGTAGAACTCCACCCCTACCTCGCGCGCCCCGGGCGCCTCCAGGAAGCTCGGCGCCCGGTAGCCGTCGAAGACCAGGTCCGCGTAGGCGAAGTCATGGACGACGAGCAGGTGGTGCTCCCGGGCGACCTCCACGACCCGCTTGAAGAAGTCGGGCCCCACGACCTCCGTGGTCGGGTTGTGCGGGAAGGAGAGGATGAGCATCTTCGGCCCCGGCCAGGTCTGCCGGATGGCTGTCTGCCTCCCCCGGGATGAGCGGCACCCCGCGCAGGTCCCCGCCCGCGATGACCACCGAATAGGCATGGATCGGGTAGGTGGGCGTCGGCACCAGGACGGAGTCGCCGGGCCCGACCGTGCCCAGCACCAGGTGGGAGAGCCCCTCCTTGGCGCCGATGGTGACGATCGCCTCCTCCTCGGGATCCAGCTCCACGCGATAGTTCCGGCGGTACCAGTCGCAGATGGCCACCCGGAGCTTGGTGATCCCGCGGGAGGCGGAGTAGCGGTGGTTGCGGGGGTTGCGCGCTGCCTCGACGAGCTTGTCGACGATGTGCCCGGGGGTGGGGAGGTCCGGGTTCCCCATCCCGAGGTCGATGATGTCTTCCCCCCGTCGCCGTGCCTGGATCTTCAGCTCGTTGACGATGTTGAACACGTAGGGGGGGAGCCGCTTGATCCGAGGGAATTCGTCCACGCCGTCTCCTAGAACACGCGTTCAGCCGCGGCCCGGGGGCCAACCTCCCTCAGGCGGTCGGCAACCCGACCTCCGGCACCCAGGCGGCCGGAGCCGCCGTCCGTCGCCGTGGCGCCATAAGCTCCGCCCACCGCGCTCTGCTCCCGGGCGTGGCGCATCGCCTCCTCGGCGTTGTACGAGCTTCGCACCAGGGGCCCGGCGAACACATAGGGGAAGCCGAGCTGCCGGCCGAAGGCCTCATAGTCCCGAAACACCTCCGGCGGCACGTACTCGGCCACGGGGAGATGGTGACGGGTGGGCCGCAGATACTGCCCGATGGTCAGGATGTCGCAGCCGGCCGCCCGGAGGTCGCGCATCACGCCGGCGACCTCCTGCCGCGTCTCGCCGAGCCCGACCATGAGCCCCGACTTCACCGGGATCCCCCGGCCGAGGGACTTGGCCATGGCCAGCACGCCGAGGGAGCGCTCGTACACCGCCTGCGGGCGAACCTGGCGCTACAGCCGCGGCACCGTCTCCACGTTGTGGTTGTAGATGTCCGGCCCGCGCTCAGGCGGCGGATCGCCCGGATCGTCTCGGCGAAGATGGGCGCCCCGCCGTCTTCCCGCTCGTCGCGGTTCACCGACGTGATCACGACGTGCCGGAGCCCCAGGGCCTGCACGGCCCGGGCCACCCGCTCCGGCTCCTCCCAGTCCAGCCCGGTGGGCCGTCCGGTCTTCACGGCGCAGAAGCCGCAGCTCCGGGTGCAGACGTCGCCGAGAATCATGAAGGTGGCGGTCCCCCGTGCGAAGCACTCCCCGATATTGGGGCAGCGGGCCTCCTCGCAGACCGAGTGCAGCCCCCGGGCACGGAGCACGGCCTTGACCCCATGGATCTGAGGGGTGAGCACGCCCCGATTGATGACCCAGCGGGGAAGGCGATCAGACATGATCCATTTGAAACTACAACAGTTACCGGTGTGAGTCAAAGCAAACCGGCCGTGCCTCGACGGCCCGCGCCGGGCAACCGGGACCCTCGGAGGCGGGGGGATCAGCCGATCCCGACCAGCTCGAGCCGTCCCTGCCAGCGTCGGCGAAGGACCATCCGGGTGGCCGGCTCCCCCCGAAGCCGGGGATCCTCGCGGACCAGGGCAAAGGCCGCCTCGCGCGCCTGGGCGAGCAGGGATCCGTCCCGGAGGAGGTTCCCCACGCGGAAGTCGGGCAGCCCTGACTGGCGGGTCCCCAGGAACTCCCCCGGGCCGCGCAGGGCTAGGTCCTCCTCGGCGATCTGGAAGCCATCCGCGGTCCGGGCCATGGCCTGCAGCCGCCGCCGCACCTCCTCGCTCTGGGCGCGCGGGGCCACGAGCACGCACTGGGAGGGGTGGCTCCCCCGGCCCACCCGGCCGCGGAGCTGATGGAGCTGGGAGAGGCCGAAGCGCTCCGCATGCTCGACGACCATGAGGGTCGCGTTGGCGACGTCGATGCCCACCTCGATCACCGTGGTCGCCACCAGGACGTCCACGCGGCCCTCCCGGAACTCCGCCATGACGCGGTCCTTCTCCTCCCCCGACAGGCGCCCGTGCACGAGCCCCACGCGGCAGGGCCGGGGGAGCGACCGCAGCGTCTCGTGGGCCGCGAGCCGCTGCTGGAGCTCCTCGGCCATCCGCGTGGCGTCCCGCAGCTCCGCCGCCTTCTCGGACTCCTCCACGAGCGGGTAGACCACGTAGGCCTGTCGCCCCGCCTGCACCTCCCCCGCGACCAGCCGCTCGATCAGCGCCCGGTGTTCGGCCGGGACGACCCGCGTCCGGATCGGCTGGCGTCCGGGGGGCATACCGTCGATGACTGCGAGATCCAGGTCACCGTAGACGGTCAGGGCCAGGGTGCGCGGGATGGGGGTGGCGGTCATGACCAGGATATCCGGGTGGGCCCCCTTGGCCCGCAGGGCCGCGCGCTGCAGGACCCCGAAGCGGTGTTGCTCGTCGATGACCGCGAGGCCGAGGCGTGCGAAGGCCAGCGGCTCCTGGATCAGGGCGTGCGTCCCCACCACGATCTCGTAGAGCCCCTGGGCCACGTGGCGGTGCAGCCGCTCCCGCTGGGCCGGCGTGAGGGCGCTGGTGAGCAGGGCCACGCGCACCCCGAGCGGGGCCACGAGCTGGTGGACGGTGCGGTAGTGCTGCTCGGCCAGGATCTCGGTGGGGGCCATCAGGGCTGCCTGGTAGCCGCTCTCCACGGCCATCAGGGACGCCAGCACGGCCACCAGGGTCTTCCCGCTCCCCACATCGCCCTGCAGCAGGCGGTTCATGGGACGCGGGGCCTCCATGTCCCGACGGATCTCCTCCAGCACGCGGGCCTGGGCGTTGGTCAGGGCGAACGGCAGGCCACCGAGCAGGCGGTCCGTCAGGCGCCCGGTGGGACGGAAGGCGATGCCGGGCTCCTCCTGCACGCCCTGGCGACGCAGGGCGAGGCCCAGCTCCAGGAAGAAGAACTCGTCGAAGATGAGGCGGCGGTGGGCCGGGGAGCCTTCACGGTTCAGGGCCTCGACATCGGCGTCCTCCGGCGGGAAGTGGACGTCGCGCAGGCTGTCGGCCAGGTCCGGCAGGACATGCTGCGTGCGGACCGCCGCGGGCAGGCCCTCCAGCGCGCCGGCCGCGTACTCGTCCACCGCGTGCTTCATGATCCGGCGGAGCTGCCGCTGGTACAGCCCCTCGGGCAGGGTGTACACGGGCACGATCCGCCGGAAGTGCAGCGGCTCCGACCCCTCCCCCTCCTCCTCGGCCAGCTCCACCTCCGGATGGATCATCTCCCGGCTCCCCCCGTAGGCCCGGACCTCGCCGTAGAGGATCAGCCGCTGGCCCCGGCGGAAGCGGGCCATCATGGTTCGGGGGTGGAACTGGAACCACTTGCACGAGAGCGTGCCGCTCCCGTCGCCGACCACGAGCTCGAAGAGGTGACGACGTCCCCCGGCGATGGGACGGGTGCCGAGCAGGAGGACCTCGCCAAGGAGGCTCTGGTGGGTCCCGATCTGCGCCTGCGCGATCCGGGTGAAGTGGCGCCGGTCCTCGTAGCGCCGGGGGAGGGTATAGAGGGCGTCCTCGACCGTGACCACCCCGCGCTGCAGGAAGATCTGAGCGAGGCGCGGGCCCACCCCCTTCACGTACTGGAACGGGGTGCCGAGGTCGCGGGTCGGAGCGGGGCTCTGCGCCAGCGGGGCCTCCGTCAGTCAAAGAGGATATCGAGGACCTGGTACTCCTTGGTCCCGGAGGGGACCTTGACCCGCACGGTGTCGTCCACCCCGTGCCCGATCAGGGCCCGGCCCACCGGCGAGGTGACGGAGATCTTCCCCTCCTTGATGTTCGCCTCGTCCACGCCCACGATCTTGTACGTCACCCGCTCCCCGGTCTCCATGTCCTCGAGCAGCACCCGGGCGCCGAAGACCACCTTGTCCCGGGGGACGCTGGAGGGGTCGATGACCTGGGCCCGCGCCAGCTTGTCCTCGATCTCCTGGATCCGCCCCTCGATGAACGACTGGCGCTCCTTCGCGGCCAGGTACTCCGCATTCTCCCAGAGGTCCCCGTGCCCGCGGGCCTCGGCGATATCCCGGATCACCTTGGGGCGCTCCTCGCGCTTCAGCCGCTTCAACTCTTCCTGGAGGCTCTCGTAGCCCTCGCGGGTCATCGGGATGTCCTGGCTCATCCTCCACCTCGCAGCTCCCGGTGATACGCCTGGAGCGGACGCACCCGCAGCCCCTCCTTGCGCAGGGCCTCGATCCCGCGCACCGCGGCGCGCGCCCCGGCGACGGTCGTGAAGTAGGGGACCTCGCACAGCAGGGCGGTTCGCCGGATGGCGGCGGAGTCCTCCACCGACCGCACGTCCTGGGGCGTGTTGATGACCATGGTGATCTTGCCCGCCCGGATCAGGTCCACGATGTGGGGAGGGCCCTCCTGCACCTTCTTGACGACCGTGACCGGGATCCCCAGCCCCGCCAGGTAGCCCGCGGTCCCCCGGGTGGCCACGAGGGAGAAGCCCATCTCCGCGAGCTGGCGGGCGGCCGGGGCGACCCGCGGCTTGTCCGGGTCACGGACGCTTACGAAGGCGGTCCCCGCAGTGGGCAGGCCCAGGCCCGCCCCGAACTGCGCCTTGGCGAAGGCCCGGCCGAAGTCCCGATCAATCCCCATGGCCTCACCCGTGGACTTCATCTCCGGGCCCAGCAGCAGGTCGGTCCCCGGCAGTTTGTTGAACGGGAAGACGGCCTCCTTGACCGCGACGTACGGAAGCGGCGGAGGCGGGGTCACGCCAAGCTCCTGGAGGCTCCGCCCGAGCATGACGCGGGCGGCGATCCGGGCCAGCGGGAGGCCGGTGGCCTTGCTGACGAACGGCACCGTGCGCGAAGCCCGGGGGTTGACCTCGAGGACGAAGATCCCCTCGCCCACGATGGCGAACTGGACGTTGATGAGCCCCCGGACCTGCAGCTCCAGCGCGAGCCGCTGGGTCTGCGCCTCCAGCTCCTGGACGATGCTCGGGGAGAGGGAGAAGGGCGGCAGGCAGCAGGCACTGTCCCCCGAGTGGATCCCCGCCTCTTCCACGTGCTCCATGACCCCGGCCACCAGGACCGCCGCCCCGTCGCACACCGCGTCGACGTCCACTTCGATGGCATCCCGGAGGAAACGGTCGATCAGGATCGGGTGCCCCGGGGAGAGCTGCGCGGCCTCGGCGAGGAAGCGGGCCAGGCTGGCCCGGTCGTACACGATCTCCATGCCCCGCCCCCCGAGCACGTACGACGGTCGGACCAGGACCGGGTAGCCCACCTGCTCAGCCACGGCCTCAGCCTCGGCCAGGCTGCGCGCGCTGCCGCCCTCGGGCTGGCGGAGCCCCAGGGCCCGGATCAGCGTGTTGAAGCGCCCCCGGTCCTCCGCGCGGTCAATGCTCTCCGGCGACGTCCCCAGGATGGGAACCCCGGCCCGCGCCAGGGGCGCGGCGAGCTTCAGCGGGGTCTGGCCCCCGAACTGGACGATGGCCCCATCGGGCCGCTCCCGGTCGAGGACGTTCAGCACCTCCTCGAAGGTGAGGGGCTCGAAGTACAGGCGGTCCGAGGTGTCGTAGTCGGTCGACACCGTCTCGGGGTTGCAGTTGACCATGATCGCCTCCACCCCCTCCTCCCGGAGGGCGAAGGCGGCCTGCACGCAGCAGTAATCGAACTCGATCCCCTGGCCGATCCGATTGGGACCGCTCCCCAGGATGACCACCTTGCGACGGGGCGTGGGCGCGGACTCGTCCTCCTGCTCGTACGTCGAGTAGAGGTACGGAGTCCGGGCCTCGAACTCCGCGGCGCAGGTGTCCACCCGCTTGAACGTCGCCCGGATCCCTGCCGCCAGGCGCGCCTGCCGCACCCAGCTCTCGCTCTGTCCGAGGAGCTCCGCGAGGCGCCGGTCCGCAAACCCCCACCGTTTCGCCTCCCAGAGGGCCTGCCGGAGCCCCGCATCCCCGTCCCCGGCGGAGGCCCGGGCGCGCAGCGCCGCCTCGGCCTCCACGAGCTCGCGCAGGTTCCCCAGGTACCAGGGGTCCACCCCGGTGAGGGCGTGCAGCTCCGCCTCCCCGAGCCCCCAGCGCAGCCCGTCCGCCAGCCACCAGAGCCGCTCCCAGCCGGGCTCCCGCAGGGCCTGGCGAACCCGGGCCTGCGCCGCCTCCCGCTCCGCGACCGATGGCGCGCTCCCGGGGGGCGGGATCTGCGGCTCCAGCCCCCACCGGTCGATCTCCAGGGACCGGATGGCTTTCTGCAGGGCCTCCTTGAAGGTCCGCCCGATGGCCATGACCTCGCCCACGGACTTCATCTGGGTGGTCAGCCGGGTCTCCGCGCCGGGGAACTTCTCGAAGGCGAAGCGCGGGACCTTGACCACCACGTAGTCGATCGTGGGCTCGAAGCAGGCCGGCGCGGCCCGGGTGATGTCGTTCAGGATCTCGTCCAGGGTGTACCCCACCGCGAGCTTGGCCGCGATCTTGGCGATGGGGAAGCCCGTGGCCTTCGACGCCAGCGCCGAGGAGCGCGACACGCGGGGGTTCATCTCGATCACCACCAGGCGGCCGGTCCGCGGGTGCACGGCGAACTGGATGTTGGCCCCGCCGGTGGAGACCCCGATCTCGCGGAGGATGGCGCAGGCCGCATCGCGCATCCGCTGGTACTCCTTGTCGGTCAAGGTCAGGGCCGGCGCCACGGTGATGCTGTCACCGGTGTGCACGCCCATCGGGTCGAGGTTCTCGATCGGGCAGACGACGACCACGTTGTCCCGGGCGTCCCGCATGACCTCGAGCTCGTACTCCTTCCACCCCAGGACCGACTCCTCCAGCAGCACCTCCCGCCGCGGGCTCTGCTTCAACCCCCACTGGACCGCCTCGGCCAGCTCCTCGGGGACCCGGGCCACACTCCCGCCCGTCCCGCCCAGGGTGAACGAGGGGCGGACCACGACGGGGTGGCCCAGCTCGCGCGCGAAGGCCTCGGCCTCGGGCACGGAGCGGACCGTGCCCCCGCGCGGCACCTCCAGCCCCAGGCGGGCCATGGCCTGCTGGAACAGGGCCCGGCTCTCCGCCTTCCGGATGGCCTCCACCGAGGCCCCGATCAGCTCCACCCCGCACGCCTGGAGCACGCCTTCCTCGGCCAGCGTGACCGCCAGGTTCAGCGCGGTCTGGCCCCCCAGGGTCGGGAGCAGCGCGTCCGGCCGCTCCTCCCGGATGATCTCGGCCACGACCTCCGGCATGAGGGGCTCGATGTAGGTCCGGTCGGCGAACTCGGGATCGGTCATGATGGTGGCCGGATTGCTGTTGACGAGGACGACCGCGAGCCCCTCCTCCCGCAGGGCCTTGCACGCCTGCGTCCCGGAGTAGTCGAACTCGCACGCCTGGCCGATCACGATCGGCCCCGACCCGACCAGCAGCACCTTCCGGAGGTCCCTCCGCCTCGGCACCCTCACCCCCTGCCGGCCGGCCCCTCACGGCCGGGCCAGGCGCGCATGAGCGCGACAAACCGGTCGAAGAGGTACCGCGCGTCGTGCGGCCCCGGTGAGGCCTCCGGGTGGTACTGGATCGCGTAGGCCCCGAGCGCCGGGCAGGCCAGCCCCTCCAGCGTCCCGTCGTACAGGTTCCGGTGCGTCGCCTCGACCCCCACGGGGAGCGACTCGCCGTCCACCGCGAACCCATGGTTCTGGCAGGTGATCTCGATCCGCCCGGTGGCCACGTCGAGCACCGGGTGGTTGGCCCCGTGGTGGCCGAACTTCAGCTTGTAGGTCCGCGCCCCCAGCGCGAGCCCCAGGAGCTGATGCCCCAGGCAGATCCCCAGGATCGGGCGCTGTCCCAGCAGCCGGCGCACCGCCTCGATCGCGTAGGGGACGCCCTCGGGGTCACCCGGCCCGTTCGAGAGCACAATGCCGTCCGGATCCAGAGCCAGGCAGGGCTCAGCGCCGGTCATGGCCGGCACGACCGTGACCCGGCACCCCCGGGCCACGAGCTGCCGGAGAATGCTCCGCTTGATCCCGAAGTCGTAGGCCACCACATGCCAGGGCCGTCCCTCCGGTCCCGAGGCGCTCCCTGCCGGGCTTGGTTCCAGCGGATGCGGGGCCTCGCCCCAGGCGTACGGAGCCGGACACGTGACCTCCCCGGCGAGGTCGCGGCCGACCAGCCCCGGCGCGGCCCGGGCCCGCGCGACCAGACGCTCCCGGTCGCGCTCCACGGTCGAGAGCACGGCCTGCTGGGCCCCGAGGGTCCGGATGCGGCGTGTCAGGGCCCGCGTGTCCACCCCCTCGATCGCCACCATCCCCCAGCGGGTCAGAAACGCGGGCAGGCTCTCCCGGGCCCGCCAGCTGCTGGGCGCGGGGGGGAGCTCCCGGACCACCAGCCCGCAGGCGAAGGGGCGGGCCGCCTCCATGTCCTCCGGGGTGGTCCCGACGATCCCGATCTCCGGCGCGGTCATCGCGACGATCTGCCCGTGGTACGAGGGGTCGGTCAGGATCTCCTGATAGCCGGTCAGGCTGGTGTTGAAGACCAGCTCGCCCACCACCTCGCCGGGCGCGCCGCACGCGTGTCCCTCGAAGACCGCGCCGTCTGCCAGGGCCAGGAGCGCCGGCCGATCCCCCGCCCTCATCGGAACAGCTCCCCTCGGCCCCGCGTGGGCGGTCTCACCTCGACCTCGCAGTACGCGCAGCGCAGCCCCCCCGCCTCGGCGGCCGGCACGAAACGCGGGCGGACATCGGGCTCGCTCAGGCTCACGCACCGGTCGTTGATGCACCGCACCCCCCGCACCCGGACCGACCGGACGGAGAGGCGGGGCCGCGGTCCGGGGGCGAAGCCCCCGGAGCGCACCACGCCCAGGAACAGCGCCGTCAGGGCCATCCGCACGGCCACCCCGTAGGAGGCCTGGCGAAAGTATCCGGCCCGCTTGTCCTCGTCTACGTCGTAATCCAGCTCGTTCACGCGCGGGAGCGGGTGCAGCACGAGCGCGTCCTCCTGGGCCTTGCGGAGGAGGGCCCGGCTCAGCCGGAAGCTCTCGGCGGCCAGCGCCGGCCCCTCCCCCCGCGGCAGGCGTTCCTTCTGGACGCGGGTCAGGTACAGGACGTCGAACTGCTCGATCAGGTCCTGGTAGAGGCCGTCCCCCGAGCGGCGTCGCGGGGCCGACGCCTCGCCCGCGATCGCCTCGTCGAGCCGGCTGAATTCACGGATCCGGCAGCCGTACTCGCGGAGCAGGCGCTCCCGCACGTGGGCGGGGAGCTGGAACCCGGGGGGCGCCACGCACGTGATCCGGGCGCCGAAGCGGGCCAGGCCGTACGCCAGGGAGTGGACCGTCCGGCCGTACCGGAGGTCGCCGCACAGGGCCACGTGCAGCCCCTGCACCTTGCCCTTCTCCTTCCGCATGGTGTAGAGGTCGCACAGCGTCTGGGTCGGGTGCTCGTGGGTCCCGTCCCCTCCGCTGATCACGGGGATCCGCGCGCACTCGGCCGCCACCCGCGTGGAGCCGTCCAGGTAGTGGCGCATGACCAGCAGGTCCGCGTAGTGCTGGACCACCCGGACCGAATCCCGGATGGTCTCCCCCTTCGCGGCCGAGGAGCTCACCCGGGCGTTCTCGGTTGAGAGCACCGCCCCGCCCAGGCGGTGCATGGCGCTCTCGAAGGAGAGCCGCGTCCTGGTCGAGGGCTCGTAGAACAGCGTGCAGAGGATCTTCCCCCGGCACAGGTCCAGGGGGCCGCCGCGCCGGAGCAGGCTGGCCATCTCGTCGGCCCCGACGAAGACGGCCTCCACCTCTTCGTTGGTGAGGTCGTTAATGGAGACCAGGCTCCGCCGCACGCCTACGCCCCGCCCCGGCCGCCGGCAAAAAAAAACCTCCCGCCCCGTGCCCAGGAGGTCCTCCGCCATCGCTCGGCCGCCTCAGGACCGATGCCCGTCGCCCCTCTGGTCAGCCGTGTATAGCACCCCCCGCCCCGGCCGTCAACCCCGCCCCGGTCAGTGGATGAGGTGGGCCAGGCGCCGCCAGCGCACCACGTGATCGTTCGAGTCCCAGGACCAGTAGATGATGAAGGCCCGCCCCTTCACGGCGGAGAGCTTCACGAACCCCCAGAACCGGCTGTCATAGCTGTGGTCGCGGTTGTCCCCCATGACGAAGAGCGAGCCGGGCGGGACGACCACGGGACCGAAGTTGTCCCGCGGAGAGGCCGACCGGGGGAGCGGGGGCGAGTCGTCCTCGAACACCGCCCACGGATCCGGCACCGTCTGCCCGTTCACGAAGATCTTCTTGTTGACGACCTCGACGCGGTCGCCCTCGACGCCGATCACGCGCTTGATGAAGTCCTTGTCCGGGTCCACCGGGTACACGAAGACGATGACGTCGCCCCGCGTGGGGTGCTCCAGGGGCAGGACCCGGAGGTCCGTGAACGGGACCTTGGTCCCGTAGGTGAACTTGTTCACGAGGATGTGGTCCCCCACCTGGAGGGTCGGCTTCATGGACCCCGAGGGGATCTTGAAGGCCTGCACCACGAAGGTCCGGATGACCAGGGCCAGGAGCAGGGCGATGACGATCGCCTCGCCGTACTCCCGGACCCAGGACTTCCGTCGCGCCTGGGCCTTCTCGGCCTCCGGCTTCTCCCGGGCCTCCTCGCGGGCGGCCTGCTGCAGCTCGGTCCCCATCGGCCGGCTCACTCGTGCATCCGCAAGATGGCCAGGAAGGCCTCCTGGGGAATCCCCACCCGCCCCACCTGCTTCATGCGCCGCTTCCCTTCCTTCTGCCGCTCCAGCAGCTTGCGCTTCCGCGTGATGTCCCCGCCGTAGCACTTGGCGGTCACGTGCTTCCGCAGGGGCTTGACGCTCTCCCGGGCGATGACCCGGCTCCCGATGGCCGCCTGGATCACCACCTCGAACAGCTGCCGGGGGATCAGCTGGCGCATGCGCTCGGCCAGCTCCCGCCCCCGGTGGTAGGCCTGCTCGCGGGGCACGATGAGCGAGAGGGCGTCCACCGTCTCCCCGTTGACCAGGATGTCCAGGCGGACCAGGTCCGCCTCCCGGCAGTCCAGGTACTCGTAGTCCATCGAGGCGTACCCGCGGGAGACCGACTTGAGCCTGTCGTAGAAGTCCATCACGATCTCGCCCAGCGGGAGCTCGTAGGTCAGCATGACCCGGGTCGCCGTCAGGTACTTCAGCTCCCGCTGCACCCCGCGGCGCCCCTCGCACAGCGCCAGGATCGGGCCGACGTACTGCTCCGGGAGGTGAATGGTGGCCAGGATGTAGGGCTCCTCGATCTTCGCGATGAACTGCGGGGAGGGCAGCGACGCCGGGTTCTCGATCTGCACCACCTCCCCGCTGGTCCTGGTCACCCGGTACACCACGGTGGGGGCGGTGGTGATCAGGTGGAGCCCATGCTCCCGCTCCAGGCGCTCCTGGACCACCCCCATGTGCAGGAGCCCCAGGAACCCGCAGCGGAACCCGAACCCCAGCGCCAGGGAGGTCTCCGGCTCGTAGGTGAACGAGGAGTCGTTCAGGCGGAAGCGCTCCAGGGTGTCGCGCAGCAGCTCGTACTCGCCGGAGTCCTGCGGGTACAGCCCGCAGAAGACCATGGGCTTGGCGGCCTTGAACCCGGGCAGCAGCTCGCTGGCCGGGCGGGCGGCCTCGGTCAGGGTGTCCCCGATCCTGGCATCCCGGACCTCCTTGATCCCCGCGAGCACGCACCCGACCTCCCCCGGGCCCAGGCAGTCCACCTCGACCAGGTCCGGAGCGAGGACCCCCACCCGCTGGACCTCGTAGGTCTTCTGCGTGCCCAGCAGCAGGATCCGCATCCCCTTGCGAACCTCCCCCTCGACCACCCGGACGAGAACCACCGCGCCCTGGTAGGGGTCGTACCAGGAGTCGAAGACCAGGGCCTTCAGCGGCCCCCCCTGTCCGGGCGTCGGCGGCGGGATCCGCTGGACGACGGCCTCGAGGACCTCCTGGGTGCCGATCCCCTCCTTGGCGCTCGCCAGGATCGCCCCCGACCCGTCCAGACCGATGATCTCCTCGATCTCGCGCCGCACCCGCTCGGGGTCGGCGTTCGGCAGGTCGATCTTGTTCAGGACCGGGACGACCTCGAGGTTGTGCTCCAGCGCCAGGTACACGTTGGCCAGGGTCTGGGCCTCCACCCCCTGCGAGGCGTCCACCACCAGGATGGCCCCCTCGCAGGCCGCCAGGCTGCGCGAGACCTCGTAGGTGAAGTCCACGTGTCCCGGCGTATCGATCAGGTTGAGCACGTACTCCTCACCGTCCGCCGCCCGGTACCGCATCCGGACGGTCTGCGCCTTGATGGTGATCCCCCGCTCCCGCTCGATCTCCAGGCGGTCCAGGAACTGGTCCACCCGATCCCGTCCCACGACCGTCCCCGTGAGCTCGAGGAGACGGTCCGCCAGGGTCGACTTCCCGTGATCGACGTGGGCGATGATGGAGAAGTTCCGAATGAGCCGGGTATCCATGCTCCCCGTACGCCTCGGCGAGGCCGGCAGGTAGATAAACGTTGGCCGGGTTCCCCAACCCGGCCGTCATCATTATCACGCAGGGGGTGCCTGTTGTCAAAAGGAAAAGGCACGCCCGTCAGCGGGGGGCGCCGCGGAGGGCCAACCGCGCCGCGCCGAGGATCCCCGCGTCATCGCCGAGCTCCGCCTGGACGACCCGGACCGTCCCCGAGGCGGCCACGTAAGAGCGGCGGCACAGCTCTTCGATCAGCGGGGGCCCCAGGAACGTCCAGGCCTGGCTCACCTGCCCCCCGATCACGACCCCCTGGATGTTGAGCACGTTCACCAGCCCCCCCAGCGCGATGCCCAGGGCCACGCCGGCCTGGTGAAAGGCCTCCTGTGCCACCCGGTCACCCGCCCTCGCCGCCCTGTGGACGGCCTCGGCCGTGAGCGGCTCTGCCGCGGCCAGGGCGCTCTCGCTCCCGGCGGCGAGGGCCTCCCGGACCCGGCGCGCGATCCCCCGGCCGGAGGCATACTGCTCGAGGCACCCCCGGTTCCCGCAGTTACAGGCCGGGCCGCCCGGCTCCACCGTGACGTGCCCGACCTCCCCTGCCATCCCGTCGGCCCCACGCCACAGCCGTCCCTCCAGGATGAGGCCGCCGCCCACGCCCGTGCCGAGGGTCAAGCAGAGAAAGCTCTCGAAGGCCCGGCCGGCCCCGCGCCACTGCTCGCCCAGCGCTGCCGCGTTCGCATCGTTGTCCACCACTACCGGAACGGGGAGCTGGCTCTCCAGCCCGGCCCTGACAGGAAACTCCCGCCAGCGCGGGAAGTTGGGGGACGCCACCACCACGCCGGCGGGGAGGCGGACGATCCCCGGGACCCCCAGTCCCACGGCCTCCACCCGCGCACCGGACCCTCCTGCGTTCCGGACGAGCGCGCGGAGCGCCTCGGCGAGGCGCTCCAGCAGCGCCTCCTGGGGCGCGTCCCGAAACGCGCCGGAATGGAAGCTCTCCCGGTGCCGGAAGGCCCCGGCGCTGTCCACCACCGCGAGGCGGGCGTTGGTCCCGCCCAGATCGACCCCGATGACCTGCTCCGCGGCCACCGGTCACTCCGGCCCCGGCCAGGGCCGCCCCCGGCGGAAGGCCTCGACGCTCTGCCGGAGCCCCTCGGCGAGGGACGTGGCCGGGCGCCAGCCAAGCCACGCCTGCGCCCGACTCGCATCCAGGGCGCTCCGCCGCTGCTCCCCGGCCTTCGGAGGGCCGTGCACGGCCGGGGTCTGCTGGCCCACCACGGCGCAGAGCTGCCGGTACAGCTCGTTGACCGAGGTCTCTTGCCCGGTCCCGATGTTCACGGGGCCGACCGCCTCCGGCGCCAGGGCGAGGTAGTCCCGCGTCTGCTCCCCGTCTCCGTTGATCACGGGGGAGCGCCCGGCGAGCAGCCGGTCCGTGAAGATCGCCACGACGCCCGCCTCGCCGGCCGGGTCCTGCCGGGGACCGTAGACATTGGCGTAGCGCAGCGCCAGGTACGGCAGCCCATGGAGGCGGTGAAAGACCCGGAGGTAGTGCTCCCCGATGAGCTTGGACGCGCCGTACGGGCTCACCGGGGCCGGCGTCGCGGTCTCGGGCGTCGGCAGCGCGCACCCCTCGCCATAGATCGCGCCGCCCGAGGAGGCGAAGACGACCCGGGCGACCCCGTGTCGGACGCAGGCCTCGAGCACGCGCAGCAGCGTCATCACATTGCGCTCCGCATCGAGGGCGGGCGCGGCGACGGAGCGGCGCACCTCGACCAGGGCCGCGTGCTGGTTCACGACCTCGGGGCGGAAACGCCGGAAGAGATCGTCCAGCGGGGCAGCGCGCAGGTCCGCCTGGCAGAACTCGGCCCGGGGGTGGACCTGCCCGGGACGTCCGGTGGACAGGTCGTCCAGGACCAGGACCTCGTGCCCGGCCCCCACGTAGGCGTCCACCACGTGGGAGCCGATGAACCCCGCGCCCCCGGTCACCAGGATCCGCATCGGGCCACCCAGGGGCTCAGCCCGCCGGGCGTGAGACCGGGAGTGGACGGGACAGGGCGCGCGGGCGCAGCGCGGCGGTCGAAAGAGGGTCAGCGAACAGGGACAGCATCGAGCACGGGTGGGGGGTGGGGGACCCAGGCGGCGCGCCCGCCCGGGTCCCACCCCGACCCTACTTGTCCTCGCGGACCTTGAAGCGGGTGTCCAGCACCTTCATCTTCTCGACGATCCCGCCGTACTCCAGCTCGTCGTACGGGAGCATCGCCGCGCCCGAGAAGCCCTGCTGGCGCATCTCGACGGACTTCCGGGCGACGTTGTCGCGGATATGGTCCCAGAACGGGTGGTCGAAGAGGTCCACCGGCCCGCTGAGCTTGCCCTCGCGCACGCAGAAGCCCAGCGCGCTCACCACCGGCGGCCCGTCGAAGTAGGAGATGGGCGAGTTGCGCTTCACGGGCATGAGCGGCATCACGTGGCTCCCCCGCATGCACCCCGCGACGAAGTGCCCGATGCTGTACGGGGAGAGGATCTCGCCCGTCGCCGGGAAGTTGCCCTGGGCGCGGACGAGCGCCACCGGGTCGTCCTTCCCGGTGTACTTCCCCGCGATGTTGTGCAGGCGGGTGGTCGAGACCGCCGCCGCGATCTGCCCATCATGGGTGTGAACCGACTCGATCGAAAAGCGCTGGTTGTCCCGGAGCAGGGCGGCCAGGTCGTACTGGTCCTGCGGCGAGTGCAGCTCGATCAGGCGGTCGCCCTTGGTGTAGTTCTGGTCCATGATGGTGAACCGGAACCCCCTGGAGAGCGACGGGGAAAGCATGAGGCCGGGGCAGTGCATGGGGTCGGCGAAGCTGAGGTACAGGGGCAGGTTGTAGGCCCCGGGGTCGGTCTTGTCGGCCATGAACATGACGAAGGGCTCGCCCGGCCGCTCGTCGATCTCCATCTCGGCCACGGCCGGCCCCATCCCGCGGACATTGCCCGCGAAGGCGTCCTTGAGCAGGTCCTGCCCGGCCCCGTACAGTCCCTGGTCCTTGGCGACCTTGGTGGCCGCCATGAAGGCGTCAAACCCGAGCTTGTGGATCCGCTCGCTGTTCACCCCCTCCCGGTGGGTGAACAGGATGGAGATGTCGTCCCCTGTCGACCCGAGGTAGAAGTCCAGGACCAGGCTCCCCTTCACCGCCCCCACCATCTCGGCGATCCGGTCCAGCATCTCCCGGCTCGGCGTCACGTGCCCGCCGATGCTTCCCACATCTGCCTTGATGATGCTCAGGGTGATTCTCATGTGCTCACCCCCCCTCCTCACCCGACGATCCAGGGGACGGTGTACCAGACTTTCGCCATCTCGTCAACCTCCAACCGGCTCGCCGCAGCGAGAAGGACCCGCGGCAGCCTAGCGGGGGGCCCCGCTCCCCAAGGAGCCGAGCCCGCGCAGGGTGAAGGTGAAGGCGAACTCCGTGTCGTTGGGCCGTTTGCGGTCGATGATCGAGAAGCCGAGCTCCCAGCAGCCGCACCGCGAGTGCAGCTTGAGGCGGTAGATCGACTGCAGGAACCGGCTGGCGGTGTAGGAGTACGGGCTCTCGTAGGCAAACGCCAGCAGGTCGGCCAGCCGGAGCTGGAAGCGCGGGGAGAGCTGGTTGATGTTGTCGGGCTTGGAGTAGCGGTAGTCCACCGAGGCGGCGTGGCCCAGCGGGTGCCGGTAGCTGAGGAGGGCGTCGTAGGCGACGATGTGCCCCTTGGTGTGGCTGTAGCTCCCGCCGATGGTCGCCGAGAGGTCGTCCGCGGGGTTCGCCACGAGCTGCCCTGTCAGGTTCTGGAGCGGCTGGCGGCCGCCGGCCGGAGGGGGCTGGACCTCCAGCTGCGTGAAGGCCACCGGCTGAGAGAAGGCGAGCCGCCCCAGCTCGCGGACCGGCGCTCCAGGGGCGCCGGCGAGCCGCCCCTGCAGCCGGTTGGTCAGCCCGACGGTCAGGAGGTTCGTGCGGGGGACCCGGTCCACGTCGTCGAACTCGGGCAGGCTGCGCTGGGAGATGGTCGGGATGAAGCTGTAGGTGACGCTGGGCTCGACGGAGTGCCGGAGCCGCTCGAACGCCCCGCCCGCCAGCGGGTAGATGCGCTCCAGGCTGGTGAGGACGCTCAGATCGGCCTGCACGAGCTGCCGATGCTGGAACCCGCTGATGCCCTGGCTGGTCTCGTACATCGTCTCGCGCAGGCGCAGGCCCGGAACCACGTCCAGCACCCCGAGGGGCTGGGTCACCCACGAGAGCCCCGGGAGGATGTCCAGTCGCTGTCCCCGCAGGCCGCGGTCTCGCTCGAAGTGCGTGAAGGAGGAGTCGAGGTTGTAGTAAAGCGGGCCGCCCTCGATGGCCTGGCGCACCCGCGTGTAGGTGATCCGCGGCAGCGTGTGCAGCACCGGGGCCTGGTCGGGCAAGGTGAGGTCCCGGAAGTACGTGAACTGTGTCACCAGGGAAGAGCCCTCCGCCGCCTTGGCCACAATGACCTGGGAGCGGAGTTGGGGGGCGGCGGCGTCGAACCCGTCCCGGCTGAAGTCGGAGACGTACTCGTTGTCGCTGACCAGGTTCAGGTCCACCTTCGCCGTGGTGCCGTCGGGGAAGGGCTGATCGTGACGGGACCGCAGCGCCCATCGGGTCCGCTCCCGCCGGGCGTCGTCGAGCCAGAAGACGTTGGTCTGCCCCTCGACCTGCCCGGCGAGGGCGTATCGAAACTCCCCCCCCCACTTCACCCCCCGCTTCGCCAGGTACTCGGGGGACAGGGTCGCATCGGTCTGGTCGGAGATGGCCCAGTAGACCGGGAGCTCCAGGGACAGGCCGTGTCGCTTGGACTGGGAGAAGTGCGGCGTCAGGAGCCCGCTCTGCCGGTCACGCTTGATGGGAAAGACCCCGTAGGGGAGGTAGAGCACGGGGACGTCCAGGAGGCGGAACGTCGCGCCCGTGACGAAGGCGTACTCGTTCAGGATCACGTCCACCTCCCGCCCGGTGATCACCCAGGTCGGTCGGCGCCCCAGCTCGCAGCCGCAGGTCGTGAGCGCGCCGTCCGTGAGCCGATAGCTCTCGCGCCCCGTCTTCTCGATCCGTGGCCCGGTGATCCGGTAGTGCTCCTTCTCCAGGATGAGGGTACCGTCGACGATCACCCCGCGTTCGGTGTTCAGGTTCAGGGTCAACTCCTCGGCGAAGAGGAGGTCCGTGCCCTGCTGGAGCACGACCCCCCCCCGGGCCCGCGTCTCGCCCGTCAGGGCCTCCAGGGTCACCTCGTCGGCCTTCAGGATCAGCCCGCGGGTCTCGATCTCGACCCGGCCCGCGGCGTGGTAGGTGTCCGTGTCCCGGTCGAAGGTGAGGGCATCGGCCCGGACGCGGACCTCCTCCCCCGCGACGCGGAGCTGGGCGCGCGCGGGGTCCGGGACGAGCGCCCCGAGGAGGAGGATGGACAGGAGCCACCATCCCGGCAGGCGTCGCGGTCGGATCACCGCACCCCGGCCGCCGGCTCCGCGGACGTCTCCCCGAGCAGCCAGGCCCGGGCCTCACCGACCACGTAGAGGGAGCCGGTCACGCAGATGAGGTCGGCCGGACCGGCCCGCGCGAGGGCCTGGCGCAGGGCGTCGGGGACCGTCGGGCAGCACGTCAGCCGGCGGGCGAGCGGGGCCGCGTGCTCGCGGAGGAGCTCCAGGTCCGCGGCCCGTGCCGCCCGGGCGCGGCAGAGCCACAGCTCGTCGCTGAGCGGGGCCAGCACCCCGAGGATGCCCGGGATGTCCTTGTCCTCGAGGATCCCGATGACGAGCAGGAGGCGGTGGTACCGGAACTCTTCCCGCAGGGAGCACCGGAGCGCCTCGGCCCCATCCGGATTGTGGGCCCCGTCCAGCAGCACGGTGGGGCGCTGGCGGAGCACCTCCAGGCGGCCGGGCCAGATGACCTCCCGGAGCCCCTGGCGGACCGCGGCATCGGAGACCGGCAGGCCCTCTTGCGCCAGGCATTCCACGCCGGCCACGGCCAGGGCGGCGTTCCAGACCTGGTGACGCCCCCGAAGGTTCAGCTCCAGGTCGCGCAGGGTCCAGCTCCGACTCCGGTAGTGGAAGCGGCCGGACCCGGCCGGCTCGGCGGCGATCGCGTCCCCCAGCACGGACAGGGGCGCCCCGCGCTCCGCACAGGTCTCCTCGATGACCTCCAGGCCCTGGTGCGGACGGGCTCCCGTGAGCACGGGCACTCCGGGCTTGATGATCCCCGCCTTCTCGCGGGCGATCTCCTCGACGGTCTTGCCCAGGTACTGCAGGTGGTCGAGCCCCACGTTCGTGATGATGGCCGCGGCCGGGCGCACGACGTTGGTCGCGTCCAGGCGCCCGCCGAGCCCCACCTCGAGCACGGCGACGTCCACGCGCTCCCGGGCGAAGTGCACGAGCGCCATGGCGGTCGTGAACTCGAAGAAGGTCGGGCGCAAGGCCTCCTCCCTCTCGGCCGCCGCGCGGACGGCGTCGGCCAGGGCCACGGCCTGGGCCTCAGGGATCGGGCGGTGGTCCACCTGGATGCGCTCGGTGAAGGCCGTCAGGTGCGGGGAGGTGTACAGGCCGACGTGGAGTCCCGCGGCCCGGAGGATGGCCCCGGCCATGGCCGCGGTGGACCCCTTGCCGTTGGTCCCTCCGATATGCAGGACCGTCAGGGCGCGATGGGGATTGTCCAGGGCCTCGAGGAGCCGGGCGATGTTGTGGAGCCCCAGCTTGATGCCGAACCGCTGCAGCCCGTAGAGGTAGGCCAGCGTGTCCCGGTAGGACATGCGTTCAGAAGACGAGCACCTGCCCCTGTCGCAGCAGGGAGAGCCGCCGCTCCTTCAGCGCCCTCAGCTCGCGCACGATGTCCGGCATGTAGCGGGGCTTCATGTGATTGATGTAGACGCGCACATCCGGGGACCTGAGCTTGCTCAGCTCGGCCCGCAGCAGGGCCGGGGTCAGATGGCCGCTCACCCCCGCCAGGGGGGCCAGGCGGTTGGGGAAGGAGGCCTCGATGAAGACCGCCCGGAGGTCCGGGGTCCGGTTCGCTTCCTCCCAGAGCCGGTCGCAGGGGCCGGTATCCGAGCTGTAGAGCAGGCTCCCCCCGCGGTCCCGGATGAGGAACCCCACGGTCTCGACGCTGTGGTTGACCCGGATCGGCTTGACGCTGAAAGCCCCCACGCGGCTCGCCCGTCCGGGCGTCAGGGCGCGCAGGCGGAAGACGGAGTGGTCGGGGACGGGGATCATGGTGAAGTCCGGCCAGATGACGTTATTGAACAGGTGCGCCTTGAGGTGGCGCAGGATCCCGGCGGTGGACAGGAGCGTGATGCTCTCACGCTTCCGCCCGTACACGTTGTCCGCCAGGATCGGGATCCCCTTGATGTGGTCCAGGTGGGAGTGGCTGACCAGGATGTGGCGGATCCGTCCCTGCTCCCGGAGGGACAGGGCGGCGCTGATCGTGCCCGCGTCCAGGAGCATGGAGTCGTTGAGGAGGAAGGCCGTGGTGCGCCGGCTGTCCAGCTCCGAGCCGTAGCACCCCAGGACCCGCACCTTCACGCGGCACCCCCGGTCCCCGTGGCGGGCGCGTGCTCGGGGCGCTCGGCGGCCGGGCCGGCCGGGAGAGGCGCCCCCAGCCCGTCGGTGTCAGCCCAGCAGCACGTCGTCATCATGTCCAGGTCGCAGGCCATGGACACCGGCTCCTCGTACCCCCCGCGGGGTGGGAGGAAATGATATCTTTTCCCCTGCCTGATCGCAATGGCGACGAAGGGTCCCCCAGGGAGCCTGGGCGGCCCCCGGGCCCGCGTCAGCGACCCGAGAGGGCCCCCTTCAGGTCGCGGATGAGCGCTTGCACCGGCGCCGGCGCCCCCCGGTGGGCCTCGACGAGCTGCACCAGGGCGCTCCCCACCACCACGCCGTCGGCCATCCGCCCGGCCTCGACGGCCTGCTGCGCGGTGGCGATCCCGAACCCGACGCAGATGGGCAGGGCCGTCAGCCGGCGGATCTCACGGATGCGCTCATCCACGGCATACGCCAGATCGGGCCTGGCGCCTGTGACCCCGGTCACCGCCACCAGGTAGAGGAACCCGCTCGCCTCCCTGACGATCCATCGGAGCCGGTCCGGCGTCGTGGTCGGCGCCACCAGCAGGATCGTGTCCAGCCCTGCCGGCTCGCTCTCGGCCTTCATCTCCGCCAGCTCCTCCGGCGGGAGGTCCACGACCAGCAGCCCGTCCACCCCGGCCTGCCCCGCAGCCGTGGCCAGGGCCCGGAGCCCGAAGGCGTAGAACGGATTGTAGTAGCCAAACAGGACCAGGGGGACCGGGGAGTGCTTGCGCACGGCCTCGACCAGCCGGAGCACGCCGCGCAGGGTCGTTCCTGCGGCCAGGGCCCGCTGGCAGGCCTGCTGGATCACCGGGCCGTCGGCGACCGGATCGGAAAAGGGGACGCCCAGCTCGATCACGTCCGCCCCCGCCTCGGCTGCGGCCAGCACCAGCTCCTCGCTGGCGCGCAGGTCCGGGTCGCCGGCGGTCAGGTAGGCGACCAGGGCCCGCTCGCCGCGCTCGCGCAGGGCCGTGAAGGTCTGTCCGAGGCGCCTCACGGCGGGCCCGCGCCGAGCCCCAGGGTGTCTGCCACCAGCGGGACATCCTTGTCGCCCCGTCCCGAGAGGTTCAGGAGCACGAGCGTGTCGGGCGCCAGCCGGGGGGCCAGACGCGCGAGCACGGCGAGGGCATGGGCGCTCTCCAGGGCCGGCAGGATCCCCTCGGTCGAGGCCAGCTGCTGGAAGGCGGCCAGGGACTCTTCATCCGTGGCGCGCTCGACCTGCACCCGCCCGCCGGCCACGAGCGCGCTCAGCTCTGGGCCGACCCCGGGGTAGTCCAGTCCCGGGGCGATCGAATGGGTCGGCAGGATCTGCCCGTCCGCGTCCTGCAGGAGGAGCGTCCGGCTGCCGTGCAGGACCCCGGCCTGCCCGGCTGAGAGCGAGGCCGCATGGGCGCCCGGCTGGAGCCCTCGCCCTCCGGCCTCGGCCGCGACCATCCGCACGCCCGGATCACCGAGGAAGGGGTGAAAGAGGCCGAGCGCGTTGCTGCCGCCGCCCACGCAGGCCACCAGGAGATCCGGCAGACGTCCCTCTACCTGGAGGAGCTGGGCCCGGGCCTCCCGCCCGATCACCGCCTGCAGCTCCCGGACCAGCCACGGGTACGGGTGCGGCCCGGCCACGGTCCCGATCAGGTAGTGCGTGGTGGCCAAATGGGTGGTCCAGTCGCGCAGGGCCTCGTTCATGGCGTCCTTCAGGGTGCGGCTCCCTGCCTCCACCGGGGTCACCCGGGCCCCGAGCAGGCGCATGCGGACCACGTTCAGCGCCTGCCGGGCCGTGTCCTCGGCCCCCATGAAGACCTCGCAGGCAAAGCCCAGCAGGGCCGCGACGGTGGCCGTGGCCACCCCGTGCTGCCCCGCGCCGGTCTCCGCGATCAGGCGGCGCTTGCCCATGCGGCGCGCCAGCAGGGCCTGTCCCAGCGCGTTGTTGATCTTGTGGGCGCCGGTGTGGCAGAGGTCCTCCCGCTTCAGGAAGACGCGCAGGCCGCCGAGGGCCTCGCCCAGCCGCCGTCCCCGGTACAGGGGGGTCGGCCGGCCGACATAGTCACGGGCCAGGGACTCCAGCTCCTGGTGAAATGCCGGGTCCTGCCAGGCCCGCGTGAAGGCCGCTTCCAGCTCGATCAGGGCCGGCATGAGGGTCTCGGCCACGTACCGCCCGCCGAACAGGCCGAAATGCCCCCGGGCATCGGGCCCGGTGGAGACGGACGCACCCGCCTCTGCTGGCCGCGGCGTCATCGCCCCGCCGTCTCCGGCCCCGGGTCAGGGCCCGCCGCCCGATCCGCCGCCTGCACGGCCTCGACAAAGGCCCGCAGGCGGGAGAGGTCCTTCCGCCCCGGCGCGGCCTCCACCCCCGAGCAGACATCCACCGCATAGGGACGGACCCGTGCGATCGCTGCGCCCACGGTCTCCGGCGCGAGCCCGCCGGCCAGGATCACCCGCCCGCGGCGCCGGGCGGCCTCAGCGGCCTCCCAGGGGAAAGCCAACCCGGTGCCGCCATACAGCCCCTCGGCGTAGGTGTCCAGCAGGTCCGGGTCCCACCCCGCGCTCACCCGGAAGGCCTTGATGACCGGCGTCCCGAACTCCGCGCAGTAGGCCGGGGCCTCGTCCCCGTGGAACTGCAGGGCCGTGAGTCCGCAGCGCCCGACCACCTCCCGCACCACCGTGGGGCGCTCGTTGACGAAGACCCCCACCGCGGTCACGAAGGGTGGCAGGGCCCGGACGATGGCCAGGGCCGTCTCAGGCGTGACCCCGCGCGGGCTGGGCTGGTAGAAGATGAGCCCGATCGCCTGCGCCCCCAGCTCGACGGCGGCCATGGCGTCCTGGACCGAGGTCATCCCGCAGACCTTGATCCGGGTCATCACCGCTCCCTGCCGAGCAGGGCCCGCAGGCGGGCGCTCGGCTCGGGCGCCCGCATCAACGTCTCCCCGATGAGGAACGCGTGCACCCCTTCGGCCTCGAGCGCCACGATCTGCTGCCGGCTCTGGATCCCGCTCTCGCTCACGACCACCACGCCCGCCGGCACGCGCTTGAGCAGGCGTCGCGTCACCCCGAGGTCCGTGGAGAACGTGTCCAGATCGCGGTTGTTGATCCCGAGCAGGGTCGCCCCGGCCTCGAGGGCCGCGCCGAGCTCCGTCTCGTCGTGCACCTCCACCAGGGCGTCAAGGCCGAGCCCCTCCGCCGCCTGCAAGAGCGCCCGGAGCCGCGCGGGGCTCAGGGCCCGCGCGATCAGCAGGACCGCGTCCGCGCCGTGGGCGGCGCCCTCGCGGACCTGCAGCTCATCGACGATGAAGTCCTTGCGCAGCAAGGGGAGCGCGCTGGCGGCCCGGGCCCGGACGAGGTCGGAGAGCCCGCCCCGGAAGTAGGTCTCGTCCGTCAGCACGGAGAGGGCCGCGGCCCCAGCGGCCTCGAGGTCACGGGCCAGGGCCGCCGGGTCGAACGGTTCCCGCAGCAGCCCGGCCGACGGTGAGGCGTGCTTGATCTCGGCGATGATCCGGGTGCCGGGGGCCGCGCCTGGACGGAGGGCCTGGCGCAGGCGGTAGGGGGGAACCCGGGGCTCGGGCGCGGGCCCTGCGGGGTGCTGCCTCAGTGCGGCCACCTCGGCGGCCTTGGTCGTCAGGATCTGCTGGAGAATCACCAGGCGTCCGGGAAGCGCCCGCCGGGGAGCCGGAAGGGCTGGGCGGAGAGGCCCGGGGTGGACGCCCCGCTGGCCGCTAGCCGCTCCGGGTCATCTCAACGAGCTTACGGAGCTTCTCCATCGCCGCCCCGGTATCGATGGAGTCGGCGGCCAGGCGCACCCCCTCCTGGAGGGCGGCCGCCGTGCCCGCGGCCATCAGCGCCGCCGCGGCGTTCATGAGGACGATGTCCCGCTTGGGGCCCGGGGCGCCACGCAGGATGCTGAGGATGATCTCCGCGTTCTCCTTCACGTCCCCACCTTGCAGCTCCGCCAGGGTCGCCCGTGGGAGCCCCAGCTCCTCGGGCGTGACCACGTAGGTCTTGACCTCCCCGTCCCGCACCTCGGAGATCTTGCTCGGCCCGGTGTTGGAGAGCTCGTCCAGGCCGTCGGCCCCGTGCACGACCAGCGCGCGCGCGACCCCCAGCCCGCCGAGCACGGTGGCCAGGACCTCGGTCAGCGCTCCGTCATAGACCCCCATGACCTGGGCGTTCGCGTTGGCGGGGTTGGTGAGCGGCCCCAGGATGTTGAAGACCGTGCGGATGCGCATCTCCCGCCGGGCGAGCATGACGTACTTCATGGCCGTGTGCAGCAGCGGGGCGTAGAGGAAGCCGATGCCGACCCGGTCGATGCAGCGCGCGACCTTGGACGCGGGCAGGTCGATCGACACCCCCAGGGCCTCGACCACATCGGCGCTGCCACACAGGCTGGAGATGGAGCGGTTGCCGTGCTTGGCCACCCGGAGCCCGGCCCCCGCCACCACGAAGGCGGTGGCCGTGGAGACGTTGAACGTCCCGCTCGCGTCTCCCCCGGTGCCGGCCGTATCCACCAACATCTCCCGCTCGGTGCCCGACAGGCCGGCCCCGACGTCCGACTGGGTGCGCACGGGGGTCGCCTTCCGGCGCATCACCTGGGCGAAGCCGATCAGCTCCTCGACCGTCTCCCCCTTCATCCGCAGGGCCGTGAGGAAGGCGGCGATCTGGGCATCGGTGGCGCCGCCGGACATGATCTCGTCCATGACCGCGGCGGCCTCTTCCCGGGTGAGGTCCTCCCGGCTGACGACCTTCTTCAGGACATCGGTGACCATCGGTCTCCAGGCGCGCGGGTCAGGCGTTCGCGGCCCTGCCGCCGCCGGCCGGCGCCTTCCCCTTCCCGGCCCGCCGCCCCGGGGCCTTCCCGCCTTCCGCCTTGGGGCGCGTCCGCTTCGCCCTCTTGGGTGCCCGCTCCCGCTTCCCCCCGGCCTCGGGGAGCAGCTCGACCACTGACATGGGCGCGCCATCCCCTGGACGCGGCCCGACCTTGACGATCCGGGTATACCCGCCGCTCCGCTCACGAAAGCGGGGCGCCAGGGTGTCGAAGAGCTTCTTCGCGACCGCCTGATCCCGGATGACGCGCAGCGCCCGCCGCCGGGCGTGCAGCGTGCCCGCCTTCCCCAAGGTGATCATCCGCTCGGCGAGCCGCCGGAGCTCTCTCGCCTTGGCATGGGTCGTGGTGACCCGCTCGTGCTCCAGGAAGGAGGTCACCAGGTTCCGGAGCATGGCCAGCCGGTGGGCGGTGGGACGCCCGAGCTGGCCCCGCATCTTGAGGTGTCTCATCCGTCAGGCCCTCTGGTCGCAGGCGGGCATGCGGAGCCCGGGGGCCGTCGCGGCCGCGATCATTGCTGCTGGGCCCGCAGGCGCTCCACCTCCTCCCGGCTGGGGAAGTTCTCCAGCTTCATCCCCAGGGAGAGGTCCATCTCGCTCAGGATCTCCTTGATCTCGTTGAGCGACTTGCGCCCGAAGTTCTTGGTCCTGAGCATCTCGCCCTCGGTCCGCTGCACGAGCTCGCCGATGTACCTGATGTTGGCGTTCTTCAGGCAGTTGGCCGAGCGCACCGAGAGCTCCAGCTCGTCCACGCTCTTGAGGAGGTTCTCGTTGAACTCCGTCTGCTCCAGGGGGATCTCCGCCCGCTCCTCCTCGACCTCCTCCTCGAAGTTGATGAAGATGTTGAGCTGGTCCTGGAGGATCTTGGCAGCGAACGCCACCGCGTCCTCGGGGGCGATGGAGCCGTTGGTCCACACCTCGATGGTCAGCTTGTCGTAGTCGGTGATCTGACCCACGCGGGCGTGGGAGACGGCGTAGTTGACCTTGCGGACGGGGGAGAAGACCGCGTCCAGGGGGATGGTCCCGATGGGCATCCCCTCCTCCTTGTTCCGTTCGGCCGGGACGTAGCCCCGTCCGCTCTTGACGACCATCTCCATCTCCAGCCTGGCATCCTTCGCCAGGGTGGCGATGTGCTGCTCCGGGTTCAAGATCTCCACGGACTGGTCCGTGAGGATGTCCCCGGCCGTCACCACCCGCTCTCCCTGGCCCTTGATCCGGACGGTCCGGGGGCCCTGGCCGTGGAGCTTCACCACGACCTCCTTCAGGTTGAGGATGACGTCCGTGACGTCCTCCTTCACGCCGGGGATCGTGGAGAACTCGTGCAGCACCCCCTCCATCTTCACCGAGGTGATGGCCGCCCCCTGGATCGAGGAGAGCAGGATACGCCGCAGGGCGTTGCCGATGGTGATCCCGAAGCCCCGCTCGAAGGGCTCGCCCACGAACCGCGCGTAGGTGGGCGACTTCGTCTCCTCGTCGATCTCCAGCCGCTTGGGCCGGATCAGGTCCCGCCAGTTCCGATACATAGGTCCTCCGCTTCACCGCCCCGGACGGGTGGGCGGGCCGGTCGGCCTCGCCCCCCTACCGGGAGTAATGCTCCACGATGAGCTGTTCCTGGATGGGCAGGGTCAGCTCCTGCCGCGCGGGCATGGCCTTGACCACCCCCCGGTAGTTCGGGCGGTCCAGCTCCAGCCACCCGGGGATCCCCCGCTTCACCCCCGCATCCAGGCACTCGTTGACCCTGGTGATCCGGCGGCTCTTCTCCTTCAGCTCGATGACATCACCCCGCGAGGTGATGTGCGAGGGGGTGCTGGCCTTGCGGCCGTTGACCAGGATGTGCCCGTGGCGCACGAGCTGGCGCGCCTCGGCCCGCGACGCCGCGAACCCCAGGCGGTAGACCATGTTGTCCAGCCGGCGCTCGAGCAGGACGAGCAGGCTCTCGCCCGTGATCCCCTTCATGCGGTCGGCCCGCTCGAAGTACCCCTTGAGCTGGCGCTCCATCAGGCCGTAGATCCGCTTGACCTTCTGCTTCTCCCGCAGCCGCGCCCCATATTCGGAGAACTTGCGCCGCTGCTGGCCGTGCTGGCCGGGGGCGTAGTTCCGTCGCTCCACGGGACACTTGTCCGTGTAGCACTTGTCCCCCTTCAGGAAGAGCTTCATCCCCTCCCGTCGGCACAGTCGGCAGACGGCCCCGGTGTACCTCGCCAACGCCCTCCCCCCTCCTTCGGGACGCCCCCGCTACACCCGCCGGCGCTTGGGCGCCCGGCAGCCGTTATGCGGGATCGGCGTGACATCCCGGATCAGATTGACGCTGAACCCCGCGGCCTGGAGGGCCCGGAGGGCCGACTCCCGCCCGGACCCCGGCCCCTTCACGTAGACCTCGATGTTCTTCATGCCGTGCTCCATGGCCTTCTTGGCCGCATCCTCGGCGGCCATCTGGGCGGCGAAGGGGGTGGACTTGCGCGAGCCCTTGAACCCGACCACGCCGGCCGAGGACCAGGAGACGACGCTCCCCTGCAGGTCCGTGATGGTGATGATCGTGTTGTTGAAGGTCGCCTGGATGTGGGCGATCCCGTTCAGGATGTTTTTCTTCTCCCGCTTCTTCTTCAGCCCCTTCTTCGGCTGAGCCATCTCCCCCCTCCCGCCGCGGTCAGGCCGTCGGCGCCGGCTGCTTCTTCCGGCCGATGATGGAGCGCCGCGGCCCCTTCCGGGTACGGGCGTTGGTGTGGGTCCGCTGCCCGCGCACCGGCAGCCCGCGGCGATGCCGGAGCCCCCGGTAGGTCCCGAGGTCGATGAGCCGCTTGATGTTCTGGGCCATGTCGCGGCGCAGATCGCCCTCGACCTTGTAGTCCCGGTCGATGAGGTCCCGGATCTTGGTGACCTGCTCCTCGGTGAGCTGGTCGGTCTTGGTGTTCCAGTCCACCCCGGCCGCCGACAGGATCCGCTGGGCGCTCGAACGCCCGAGCCCGTAGATGTAAGTCAGGGCGATCTCCATCCGTTTGTTCCGGGGGAGGTCCACCCCCGCGATGCGCGCCATCTCTCCTCACCCTCCCCGGCGAGGGGCCCCCAGGGGCTCCAGGCCCCGCCGCCCCTCAGCCCTGCCGCTGCTTGTGCTTCGGGTTCTCGCAGATGACCCGGAGGAATCCCTTGCGCTTGATGATCTTGCATTTCTCGCACATCTTCTTGATCGAGGCCTTGACCTTCATGCCGCCGCCCGCCCTTCCGTCCTACCGCGCCCGGTAGGTGATCCGCCCCCGGGAGAGGTCGTACGGGGAGAGCTCCACGGTCACCCGGTCCCCGGGCAGGATCTTGATGAAGTGCATCCGCATCTTGCCCGACACGTGGGCCAGGACCCGGTGCCCGTTCTCCAGCTCCACCCGGAACATGGCGTTGGGCAGGGGCTCGACGACGACCCCCTCGACCTCAATCGCGTCTTCTTTCGGCATCCAACCTCCCTCGCCCGCACCCTTCAGCGGCACGTCAGGATCACCGGCCCGTCCTCGGTGATCGCCACCGAATGCTCGAAGTGCGCCGACAGGCTGCGGTCTCGCGTGACGGCGGTCCAGCCGTCCGAGAGGATCTCGACCTCCGGCCCCCCCGCGTTCACCATGGGCTCGATCGCCAGGACCATCCCGGGCACGAGCTGGACCCCGTGGCCGAAGGTGCCGAAGTTGGGGACCTGCGGCGGCTCGTGCAGGCTCCGGCCGATCCCGTGCCCCACGAACTCCCGGACCACCGAGTACCCGCACGCCTCGACATGATATTGCACGGCCAGGGAGACGTCCGAGAGCCGGTTGCCCGGCACCGCCTTGGCGATGGCCAGGTACAGGGCCTCCTCCGTGGCCTGGATGAGCCGCTCGGCCTCGGGCGTGATCCCCCCCACCCCGACCGTCACCGCGGCGTCGCCGAAGTAGCCGTCGCAGACGGCCCCGAAGTCCAGGCCGATGATATCCCCCTCCCGGAGGACCCGCCGGGGCGAGGGGATCCCGTGGACCACCTCCTCGTTGACGGAGGTGCAGAGAACCGCCGGGTACCCGTGGTACCCCTTGAAGGCGGGCTGGGCCTTCCGGGCCCTCAGGGCCTGCTCGGCGTGGCGATTCAGCTCCAGGGTGCTGACCCCGGGCTTCACCATCTCCCGCAGCTCCTCCAGGATCTCGGCCACCACCCGGCTGGCAGCCCGCATCCGGTCGATCTCCTGGGGCGACTTCAGGATGATCATGCCCGTGGCGATCCCTCGCTCACGACCGCCAGCAGCCGCTGGAGCACCTCCTCGATGGGGCCCACCCCGTCCACGACGCGCAGCAACCCCCGCGCCTCGTAGTAGGCCAGCAGGGGCAGGGTCTTCTCCTGGTAGGCGTGCAGGCGGGCCCGGACGGTGCCCTCGACGTCGTCCTCGCGCTGGTGCAGCTCCCCGCCGCAGCGCCCGCAGCGTCCCGGGTGGGGCGGGGGGTCGTACAGCAGGTGGAAGCCCTGGCCGCAAGCCCGGCAGACGCGACGTCCGGAGAGGCGCCTGATGATCTCCTGCTCAGGGGCGTCCAGGCTGATGGCGAGGTCCAGCCGGGTCCCCATGGCGGCCAGGGTGGCCGCCAGCGCGTCCGCCTGGGGGACGGTCCGGGGGAACCCATCGAGGATGAACCCCGGCTGGCAGTCCGGGCGGCGGAGCCGCTCCGCGACGATGCCGATCATCACGTCGTCCGGGACCAGGTCGCCGGCCTCCATGAAGCCGCGCGCCTGCTCCCCCAGCACCGTCCTGGCGCGCATGGCCTCCCGGAGGATCTCGCCGGTGGAGATCACGGGGATGCCGAACTTCTCCCCGAGCAGCTTGGCCTGGGTCCCCTTCCCGGCCCCGGGGGGGCCCATCATGGTGAGGGTCACCCGCGCCTCCCCTTGATCCGGACCTTTCGCATGAACCCCTCGTAGTGCCGGGTCAGCATGTGGGCCTCGATCTGCTGGACCGTGTCCAGCGCCACGCCCACCACGATCAGCAGCGAGGTCCCGCCGAAGAAGAAGGGAACATTGAACTGCACCACGAGGAGGGTGGGCAGCACGGAGACCGCCGAGAGGTACAGGGCGCCCCACAGGGTGATGCGCGTGAGGATCCGGTCGATGTACTCCGCCGTCTTCTTCCCGGGCCGGACCCCGGGGATGTACCCGCCGTACTTGCGCATGTTCTCCGCGACGTCCATGGGGTTGAACTGGACGGCGGTGTAGAAGTAACAGAAGAAGATGATGAAGCCCACATACAGGAGCTCGTAGAGCACCGTCCCGGGATTGAACTGCCGGGCCAGGTTCTGCACGAAGGGGACATTGACGAAGTTGGCCACCGTGGCCGGGAACAGGATGATGGAGGACGCGAAGATCGGCGGGATCACCCCGGAGGTGTTCACGCGCAGGGGGAGGTGCTGCTTCTGCCCCCCGTACACCCGCCGGCCCACGACCCGCTTGGCGTACTGCACCGGGATGCGCCGCTGTCCCCGCTCCACGAAGACGATGAAGCCCACCACCGCCACCATGAAGGCCATGAGGAACAGGATCACGATCACGGAGAGCTCGCCCGTGCGGATCAGCCGTCCGGTGGAGATGATGGCGGAGGGGAGCCTCGCCACGATCCCGGCGAAGATGATGAGGGAGATGCCGTTGCCGATCCCCCGCTCCGTGATCTGCTCCCCGAGCCACATGATGAACGCCGTGCCGGAGGTCAGGGTGATCATCGTCATCAGGCGGAAGTACCAGCCAGGATGGGGGACCACGAGCTGGCCCCCGGGACCCGTCATGTTCTCCAGCCCGATCGAGATCCCGAGAGACTGCACGAGGCTGAGGAGCACCGTGCCGTAGCGGGTGTACTGGATGATCTTCTTCCGGCCGAGCTCCCCTTCCTTCGAGAGCTTCTCCAGGTAGGGGACGACCACCGTGAGGAGCTGGAGGATGATGGAGGCCGAGATGTAGGGCATGATCCCGAGCGCGAAGACCGAGAAGCGCTCCAGGGCCCCTCCCGAGAACATGTCGAACAGGCCGAGCAGGGTCCCGCGGGCCTGGGCGAAGAAGGTGGCCAGGGCCTGGGAGTCGATCCCGGGCGTGGGGACGAACACCCCCACCCGGTAGACGGCCAGCATGATGAAGGTGTAGAGGATCCGGCGCTTGAGCTCGGGGATCTTCCCGATGGTCTGAAACCCGGCGAACACGGCCTAGATGACCTCCGCCCGCCCGCCCGCCGCCTCGATCTTCGCCCGCGCCTGGGCGCTGAAGCGATGCGCCCGGACCACCAGGGGGCGGTCGAGGCTCCCCTCGGCCAGCACCTTCACCCCGGCGCGGACCCGCCTGACGAGCCCCCGCTCGCGGAGCGCCTGGACATCCACGGTGCTCCCCGCCGCGAAGGCCTCGAGGTCGCGGAGGTTGACGACGGCGTACTCCTTGCGGAAGGGGTTCGTGAACCCGCGCTTGGGCACCCGGCGCTGCAGCGGCATCTGGCCGCCCTCGAACCCCGGCCCCTTGGCCCCGCCGGCGCGCGCCTTCTGCCCCTTGGCCCCGTAGGTCGCATAGCGCCCGTGGCCGGAGCCTGGTCCCCGGCCCACGCGCTTGCGGCGCCGCCGGGAGCCAGGGACGGGCTTCAGCTCCGACAGGACCATCAGCGCTCCTCCCCGGCGCTCTCCCGGACCTCGACGAGGTGCGCGACGTGCTGCAGCATCCCCCGCACGGCCGGGGTGTCGTCCACGACCACCGTCTGGTGGAGGCGGCGCAGGCCCAGCCCCCTCACGGTCTGCCGCTGCCGCACCGGGTAGCCGATCACGCTCCGCCTGAGGGACACCACGAGCTTCCTGGCCATCTCCTGCGCTCCCGCCACCTACTGGACGTCCGCCAGCCGCTTCCCGCGCTGCCGGGCGATCTCCTCGGGAGCCCGGAGGCCCCGCAGGGCCTCGAAGGTCGCCTTCACCAGGTTGTGGGGGTTGTTGGACCCCAGCCGCTTGGTCAGGATGTTCTGGATCCCCGCGGACTCCACCACGGCCCGCACCGGCCCGCCCGCGATCACGCCGGTCCCCTCGGAGGCCGGCTTGAGCAGCACGGTGGCCGCCCCGAACTCCCCGCGCGCCTCGTAGGGGATCGTGTTGTCCCGGATGGGCACCTCGATCAGGCTCTTCTTGCCGTGCTCGATCCCCTTGCGAATGGCCTCGGGGACCTCTTTCGCCTTGCCCATCCCGTAGCCGACATGGCCCCGTCCGTCCCCCACCACGACGAGGGCGCTGAAGGAGAAGCGCCGGCCCCCCTTGACCACCTTGGCCACGCGGTTGATGTGGACTACCCGGTCCTTGAGATCGAGCTCCTCAGCGCTGACCTTCGCCACCCCCGTCCTCCCTTCAGAACTCCAGCCCGGCGTCGCGAGCCCCGTCCGCCAGGGCCTTGACCCGGCCGTGGTACAGATATCCCCCGCGGTCGAAGACCACCTGCCGCACGCCGCGCGCCAGCGCCTTCTGCGCGACGAGCTGCCCGACCCGCTTGGCCGCCTCGGCCTTGCGCTTCCCGCTGGCCGCCGTCGCCCCCCGCAGCTCCGGGCTCAGCGAGGAGGCCGCGGCCACGGTCCGTCCGTCAGCATCGTCGATCACCTGCGCGTAGATATGCCGGGCGCTCCGGAAGACGCTGAGCCTGGGGCGCTGGGCGCTCCCCACCACCCTCTTGCGGACCCGCCGCCTCCGCCGGAGGCGGGGGGTCAGGTCCTTGCTCCGCAGCACTGCCATGTCCGCGCTCCCGTCCCGCCTACTTTGCCCCGGCCTTGCCCACCTTCCGCCGGACCTGCTCCCCGCTGTACCGGACCCCCTTGGCCTTGTAGGGGTCCGGCGGGCGGAAGGCGCGGATCTTGGCTGCCGTCTGCCCCACCAGCTCCTTGTCGATCCCCCGGACGCGGACCGTGGTCTGGCGCTCCACTTCGACCTGGATCCCCTCAGGGATCGGAAACCGCACCGGGTGGGAGAACCCCAGGCTCAGGTTCAGCACCCGCCCCTGGACGTCCGCGCGGTAGCCCACCCCCCCGATCTCCAGCACCTTCTCGAACCCCTGGGTGACCCCCTGGACCATGTTGGCGAGCAGGGTCCGGGTCAGCCCGTGCAGGGCTCGGGCCCGGCGCTCGTCGTTCCGGCGCCGCACCCGGATCTGCCCCTCGGCGACCTCGACCTCCACCTCGGGCACCAACACGCGGCTCAGGCCCCCCTTCGGCCCCTCCACCTGCACGGTGGAGTCCTGCAGGGCCACCCTCACCCCGGCCGGCACCGCAATGGGCAGCTTCCCGATCCTGGACATCTCAACATCCCCTCAGCGGCTGGCCCCCGGCGCCCCTACCAGACGGTGCACAGCAGCTCCCCTCCCACGTTGGCCTGCCGCGCGCCCTTGTCGGACATGACCCCCTTGGGGGTGGAGAGGATGGCGATGCCAAGCCCGTTCAGGACCGGCGGGATCCGGTCTCGGCCGACGTAGACGCGCCGGCCCGGCTTGCTCACCCGCCGGATCCCCGAGATGACGGTCTGCCGGTCGGGGGCGTACTTGAGGAAGACGCGCAGCACCTCATGCCCACCCTCCTCCACCACCTGGAAGTGCTTGACGTACCCCTCGTCCCGGAGCACCTGGGCGATGGCCAGCTTCAGCTTCGACAACGGCACGTCCACCTTCTCGTGCCGGGCCGTGTTGGCATTCCGGATGCGGGTCAGCATGTCGGCGACGGGGTCCGTCATGGACATCTTATGCCCCCTACCAGCTCGCCTTGATGACGCCCGGCAGCTCCCCCCGGAGGGCCATGTTGCGCAGGCAGATCCGGCACATGTTGAACTTCCGGTAGTACCCGCGCGCCCGGCCGCAGATCGGGCACCGGTGGTGCGCCCGGGTGGAAAACTTCGCGGGGCGACTCGCCCGCACCTTCTGAGAGACCTTCGCCACGACCGCCTCCCTCGCTAGCCCTGCCGGAAGGGCATGCCCAGCCGCTGCAGCAGCGCCCGCGCCTCCTCGTCGTTCCGCGCGCTGGTGCAGATGGTGATATTCATGCCCTTGACCTTCTCCACCTTGTCGATGTCCACCTCGGGGAAGATGACCTGCTCCCGCACCCCCAGGGTGTAGTTGCCGCGGCCGTCGAACCCCCGGGGGGAGACCCCCTTGAAGTCCCGCACCCGGGGCAGGGTCACGTTCACCAGGCGGTCGAAGAAGTCGTACATCCGGCCGCCCCGCAGGGTCACCATGGCCCCCACGGACATCCCCGTCCGGAGCTTGAAGGCCGCGATGGACTTCCGGGCGCGGGTCACCACGGGCTTCTGGCCGGCCAGCGCCGCCAGGTCGCGCGTGGCGGAGTCCAGGATCTTGATGTTCTGGCTCGCCTCGCCCAGCCCCATGTTGACGACGATCTTGCCCAGGCGCGGGACCTGCATGACGTTGCGGTAGCCGAACTCCTTCCGGAGCGCCGGCACGACCTGAGCGCGGTACAGCTCCTTCAGCCTGGGGGCGTAGGGGCCCTGGGGCTCTTCCGGTTCGGGCTCCCGCCCCTTGGCCGCCGGGCCGGGCCGGCCCGCCGCCTCCTTCGCCTTCTTCGTCTTCGCCGGCTCCTTCGCCATCACGCGCTCCCGCTAGGCCCGCCTGTCGAGGATCTCGCCGCACCGCTTGCAGACTCGCGCCTTGCGCCCGTCCTCCAGGATCCGGTGGCCGGCCCTGACCGGCTTCCGGCAGCGCTCGCACAGGAGCAGCACGTTGGAGATGTGGATGGAGGCCTCGCGCTCGATGATCCCTCCCTGGGGCGCCTTCTTGCTCGGCTTGGTGTGGCGCTTGATCAGGTTCACGCGCTCCACCACCAGGCGGTCCCGCTTGGGGAGGATGCGGAGCACCTTCCCCGACCTGCCCCGCTCCTTTCCGGCGATGACCATCACCAGGTCGTCCTTGCGCACGTGGTAGCGCGGCCTCAAGTTCACGGCCGACCTCACAGGACCTCGGGGGCCAGGGAGATGATCTTCATGAACTTCCTCCCCCTGAGCTCCCGGGCCACCGGGCCGAAGATCCGCGTGCCCACCGGCTCGTTCTGGGGATTGATGAGCACGGCCGAGTTCGTGTCGAACTTGATGTAGGTCCCGTCGGGCCGTCCCACCTCCTTCGTGGTGCGGACGACCACCGCCTTCATGACGTCCCCCTTCTTGACCTTGGAGAACGGGAGGGCCTCCTTGATCGAGACCACGATGATGTCCCCGACCGTGGCGTAACGCCGGTGGGACCCGCCCAGCACCCGGATGCAGAAGAGCTTCTTCGCCCCCGAGTTGTCCGCCACGTCCAGCATCGTCTGCTGCTGAATCATCGCCGCCTGATCCCCACACGCCCCGGGGCTCACCCCGCCCGCTGCAGGATCTCCCGGACCCGCCAGCGCTTCTCCTTGCTCAGCGGGCGCGTCTCCACGATGAGGACCCGGTCGCCCACCTGGCAGGCGTTCTGCTCGTCATGCGCCTTGTACTTGACCCGCTTCCGCACGAACTTCTTGAAGCGCGGATGCTGCACCATCCGCTCCACCGTCACCACCACGGTCTTCTGCATCTTGTTGCTGACGACCGTCCCGATCCGGGTCTTCGGCTGTCCGCGCCCCGCCACCGCCCTAGCCCCCCTGCGCCGCCCGCTCCCGCAGGAGGGTCTTCACCCGGGCGACGTCCCGCCGGACCAGGCGCAGCCGGGCCGGGGACTCGAGCTGGTTGGTCCGGTGCTGGAAGCGCAGGTTGAACAGCTCCCGCTGCAGCTCCCGCTCCTTCTGGCGGAGCTCCTCGAGTCCGAGGTCCCTGAGCTCCTGCGGCGTCATGCGTGCTCCTCCCGGGCCACGAAGCGCGCCGCGATGGGGAGCTTGTGGGCGGCGAGCCGGCAGGCCTCCCGGGCCACATCTCCCGGGATCCCCTCCAACTCGAACAGGATCCGCCCCGGGCGGACCACGGCCACCCACTCCTCCGGGTTCCCCTTCCCCTTGCCCATCCGGGTCTCGGCGGGCTTCTTGGTGACGGGCTTGTCCGGGAAGACGGTCACCCAGACCTTGCCCCCGCGCTTGATGAATCGGGTGACGGCGATCCGGGCGGCCTCGATCTGGCGGGCCGTGAGCCAGCAGCACTCCAGGGCCTGCAGCCCGTAGTCGCCGAAGCCCAGGGTGTTGCCCCTGGCGGCCAGCCCGGTCATCCGGCCGCGCTGCTGCTTGCGGAACTTGACCTTCTTGGGCATCAGCATGGGCTAGACCTCGGCCCGGCGGGCCGGCTTGACCTCCCCGTGGAAGAGCCAGGCCTTCACCCCGATCACGCCGTAGGTGGTCCGGGCCAGGGCCGTCCCGTAGTCGATGTCGGCCCGGAGCGTGTGCAGGGGGACCCGCCCCTCCCGGTACCACTCGCTCCGCGACATCTCCGACCCGCCCAGCCGTCCCGCGCAGGCGACCTTGATCCCCGTGGCCCCCAGCTTCATGGCCGTGGTCACCGCGCGCTTCATGGCCCGCCGGAAGGCGATGCGGCGCTCCAGCTGCAGGGCGATGTTCTCGGCCACGAGCTGGGCATCGGTCTCGGGCCTCCGGACCTCGATGATGTTCAGGTAGATCTCCTTCTTGATCTTCCCCTCCTGGGTCATCCGTTCGAGCTCTTTCTTCAGGGCCTCGACCTCGGTCCCCTTCTTCCCGATGACGATCCCCGGCCGGGCGGTGTGGATGTTGATCCGGACCTTGGTGGCCGCCCGCTCGATCTCGATCTTCGAGACCCCGGCGTGGTAGAGCTTCTCCTTGAGGTGCGTGCGCACCCGGTGGTCCTCATGGACCAGCTTGGCGTACTCCTGCCGTTCCGCGAACCAGCGGGAGTCCCAGGTCTTGAGGATCCCGAGCCGGAACCCCACGGGATGGACCTTCTGCCCCACGATCGCCTCCTACTCCTCGTCCAGCACCACGGTGATGTGGCTCGACCGCTTCAGGACGCGGTGGGCCCGGCCGAAGGCCACCGGCTGGATCCGCTTGAGCGAGGGCCCCGGCCCCACCTCCACCCGCTTCACGTAGAGCGTGTCCACGTCGATCTTCTGGCTCTGCTGGGCGTTCGCCACGGCCGACTTCAGGACCTTGGCGACCACCCGGGCCGCAGCCTTGGGGGTGAAGGCCAGGACGTTCAGCGCCTCGCCGATCTTCTTGCCCCGGATGAGCTCCGCCACCAGCCCCACCTTGCGGGGGGGGACCCGCATGAACCGTGCGACCGCCCGCGCCTCCATCCTCGCCTCGCCTCACGCCCCGGAGGGCCCGCCAGATCGCCCCGCTACCGGCCCGGCCGCTTGACCACCTTGGTCTTCCGGTCCCCCGAGTGACCGTGGAAGGTCCGGGTTGGGGCAAACTCCCCCAGCTTGTGCCCGACCATGTGCTCGGTGACATAGACCGGAATGAACTTCCTGCCGTTGTGCACCGCCAGGGTATGCCCCACGAACTCCGGCAAGATGGTCGAGCGCCGGGACCAGGTCTTCACGACCCGCTTCTGGTTGGTCCGGTTCAGCTCCTCCACCTTCTCCAGCAGATGCCCATCGACGAAGGGCCCCTTCCGCAGTGACCGCCCCATCCCAGGCCCCCCCTACCGGCGCCGCTTCACGATGTACCGGTCCGTGGTCCGGCGGCGTCGGGTCTTGTACCCCTTGGTCGGCCACCCCCACGGGCTGACCGGGTGCGGGTTGCCCTGGGGCGCCTTCCCCTCGCCACCCCCGTGCGGATGGTCCACCGGGTTCATGGCCACCCCCCGCACGTGGGGGCGCCGCCCCAGCCACCGGGAGCGCCCGGCCTTCCCGATGGAGAGGTTCCCGTGCTCCAGGTTCCCCAGCTGGCCGATGGTCGCCATGCAGTTCAGGTGCACCAGCCGGACCTCGTTCGAGGGGAGCTTCAGGGTGGCGTACTCTCCCTCCTTGGCGAGGAGCTGGGCGTAGGTCCCGGCGCTCCGGGCGAGCTGCCCCCCTTTGCCGGGCTTCAGCTCGATGTTGTGCACCGAGGTCCCCAGCGGGACCTCGCGCAGCGGCAGGGCGTTGCCCGGCCGGATCTCCGCCTGGGCCGAGGCCAGCACGCTGTCGCCGACCCGCAGGTCCTGCGGCGCCAGGATGTAGCGCTTCTCGCCGTCCGCGTAGTGGAGGAGGGCGATCCGGGCGGAGCGGTTCGGGTCGTACTCGATGGCCGCCACCCTCGCCGGGATCTCCCGCTTGTCGCGCCGGAAGTCGATCACCCGGTAGTGCCGCTTGTGGCCCCCGCCCCGGAAGCGGACCGTCATCCGACCCTGGTTGTTGCGTGCCCCGCTGGAGCGCTTGGGCCGGAGCAGCCGCCGCTCCGGGACGGTCTTGGTGATCTCCTCGAAGGTCGACCCGGTCTGGAACCGGCGCCCCGGCGAGGTCGGTTTGTGCACCTTGACGGCCATCCTAGGCCCCCTCGAAGAACTCGATCTTCTGGCCCTGGCGGAGCGTCACGACGGCCTTCTTCCAGTCCGGCCGCCGGCCGGCGAACCGTCCCAGGCGCTTGCGCTTCCCCTCGATGTTCAGCGTCCGGACCTTCGCCACCTTCACCCGGAACAGCTGCTCCACCGCCTGCTTGATCTCGATCTTGTTGGCGTCCGGGGCCACCTGGAAGACGTACTGGTTGGCGGCTTCCCGCAGGGCCGTGCTCTTCTCGGTGATGAGCGGCCGCATGAGCACCTGATGGATGTCCCTCACGGCTCGAGCGCTCCTTGGATCTGCTCCAGGGACGGCTCGGTCAGCACGAGGTGCTCGTGGCGGAGCACGTCATAGACGTTCAGCCCCTCGGCCCGGAGCACCTTCACGCGGGGGACGTTCCGGGCCGCCCGCTCCAGGGCCGTGTCCGGAGCCGCGGTCACGACCAGCCCGTTCGACACGCCCAGCCCCCGCATCACCGCCACGAACCCCTTGGTCTTGCCGTCGGGGACCCGCAGGTCGCGGACGACCAGGAGCCGCCCCTCCTGGAGCTTCTGGGTCAGCGCGACGCGCAGGGCCGCCCGCCGCACCTTCTTGGGGACCGAGAAGCCATGATCCCGCGGGTGCGGGCCGAAGATGATCCCGCCGCCCCGCCACAGGGGAGACCGGATGCTCCCGGCGCGCGCCCGCCCCGTCCCCTTCTGGCGCCAGGGTTTGCGCCCACCCCCCGAGACCTCCGCGCGGGTCTTCGTGTCGTGGGTCCCGGCCCGCCGGCTGGCGAGCTGCATCCGCACCACCTCGTGCAGCAGGTGCCGCTTCACCTCGGCCTCGAAGATCCCGGCCGACACCTCCACCTGGCCCACCTTGGCCCGGGTGATGTCCAGCACGTCCAGCACCGGCACGGTCATCCTCCCGCTAGGCCCGCGCCGCGCGCGCCCCCTGGGGCTTCTTCACGGCCGGGCGGATCAGCACGTAGCCCCCGCGGGGGCCCGGCACCGATCCCCGGATCAGCAACAGGTGCCGCTCGGGCTGCACGCCCACCACCAGCAGGCTGAGGGCCGTCACCCGGTCATGGCCCATGTGACCGGGCATGTGGTGGCCCGGCCAGACGCGGGAGGGGTCACTGGAGGCGCCGATGGAGCCGGGGGCCCGGTGGAACATGGACCCGTGGCTCATGGGCCCGCCCCAGTAGTTCCAGCGCCGCACCCCGCCCTGGAACCCCTTCCCCTTGCTCGTCCCGGTGACGTCCACATACTCGCCGGGGTGGAACAGCTCGGCCGAGATCCGTTGCCCGACCTGGAAGACGCCGGGGTCCGCCACCGGGAACTCGCGGAGCAGGGCGAAGGCCTTCTCCCCGGCCTTCTTCAGGTGGCCCTGGAGGGGCTTGGGGGCCCGCCTGAGCGGGCGCTCGTCGAACCCGAGCTGGACCGCGCCGTACCCGTCCCGCGGCGAGGTCCGCGTCTGCACCACCGTGCAGGGGCCCGCCTGCAGGACCGTCACCCCGACCAGGCTCCCCACCGCGTCGAACACCTGCGTCATCCCGAGCTTCTTGCCGATCAACCCGATCATCGTCGTCCCGCCGCAGGGCGCGCCCCCCGGGGCTCTACTGCAGCTTGATCTCCACGTCCACCCCGGCGGCCAGGTCGAGCTTCATCAGGGCGTCCACCGTCTGCTGGGTGGGTTCCAGGATGTCCACCAGGCGCCTGTGCGTCCGGATCTCGAACTGCTCGCGGGACTTCTTGTCGATGTGGGGGGAGCGCAGCACGGTGTAGCGGTTGATGGACGTGGGCAGGGGGATGGGCCCTGCGACGCGCGCCCCGGTGCGCCGGGCCGTGTCCACGATCTCGTTGACGGACTGGTCCAGGAGCCTGTGGTCGTAGGCCTTCAGCCGAATCCGGATCTTCTGGCTCGCGTTCGCCATGGCTCACGTCCCCGGGGGCTACTCGATGACCTCGCTGACCACCCCGGCCCCCACCGTCCGGCCCCCCTCCCGGATCGCAAACCGCAGCTCCTTCTCCATCGCGATCGGCGTGATCAGCTCCACCGCCAGCCCCACGTTGTCCCCCGGCATCACCATCTCCACCCCCTCCCGCAGCGTCACCACCCCTGTCACGTCCGTCGTCCGAAAGTAAAACTGCGGCCGGTACCCGTTGAAAAACGGCGTGTGCCGCCCCCCCTCCTCCTTCGTCAAAATGTACACCTCCGCCTGAAACTTCCGGTGCGGCGTGATCGACCCCGGCTTCGCCAACACCATCCCCCGCTCCACCTCCTCCTTCTTCACCCCCCGCAGCAGCACCCCGATGTTGTCCCCCGCCTGCCCCTGGTCCAGCAGCTTCCTGAACATCTCCACCCCCGTCGCCACCGTCTTGCGCGTCGGCCCCAGCCCCACCACCTCCACCTCGTCCGCCACCTTCACCACCCCCCGCTCCACCCGCC
>JACPFL010000058.1 GCA_016183025.1 Deltaproteobacteria bacterium
GCCGTCCTCGTCCTGGATCGCGAGATCCCCAGTGTAGTACCAGCCGTTCCGGTGGGTGCTCTGCCACTTCTCGGGCTGCCCCACGTACTCGTAGAAGAGGGCAGGGTTGTCGTCCCGGATCACGAGGTCGCCGATCGCACCGATGGCGGGCTTTCCCTCCTCGTTCAGCACCGCGACCGTGTAGCCGGGCAGGGGCTTGCCCACCGAGCCGGGCTTGATCCCGCTCTGCGGCGTGTTGGCGCAGAACATCTGGAGCTCCGCCTGGCCGATGTGTTCCAGGATGTCGAGGCCGAGGCGTTCCTTCCACTCGGCATAGGTCCGGGGGGAGAGGGGCTCGCCGGCACTGATGCACCGGCGGAGCGACGAGAGGTCGAACCGCTGCTCGATCCCGAGCGAGAGCAGCGTCCGGTACATGGTGGGGACGCTGAGGAAGATGGAGACCCGGAACCGCTCGATCCACTCGAAGACGCGCTCGGGCGGGACCCGCTCCGCGCTGGCGACCACCGACGCCCCGCAGTGGAAGGGGAAGAGGAACCCGCACCCGAAGGAGTAGGAGAACGCCAGGTCGTGGGGCTGGAAGACGACGTCGTCCGGCCGCAAGTCCATCGCCCAGCGGCCGCACGGGTTCCCGCGGGCCAGGTTGAAGGCGCGGTGGGCGTGGGCGATGCCCGTCGGCCGCCCGGTCGTCCCCGAGGTGAAAAGGACGAAGGCGGGCTCCTCCAGGCTGGTGCGGCAGGGGTCGAGGGCGGGCGAGGCCCGAGCCACGAGATCCTCGAAGGACAGGGCGTCGGGCCCGCGGTTGCCGAGACAGAGGACGTGGCGGAGCGTCGGGATCGTCGCGCGCACGTGGCGGGTCGCCTGGAGGAACGTCTGGTCCGACACGGCGAGCCGGATCCCGGCGACGGTCAGGATGTGCTCCAGCTCGCGCTGCCCGAAGAGAAGTGGGGTGGGAACCGGCACCGCGCCGATCTTGAGCCCGCCGAGCACGGTGGCGTAGAGCTCGGGGATGTTGGGGAGGCGGACGAGAAAGCGGTCGCCCCGTCCGAGCCCGCACCCGAGGAGCGTGTTGCCGATGCGGTTGGACAGGACCTGGAGGTCGGCGAAGGTCAGGCGGCGGTCGCCGAAGTGGATGGCCGGCCGCCCCCCGAATCCGCCCCCGACCCAGCGGTCACAGCACTCCCAGCCGAGGTTGAAGGAGGGCGATGTCGACACGGCCATCCGGAGCGCGGCGGCGTCGGCGCTACTTCCGCATCGCCGCCCGCATGATCGAGACCGTGTCCTCCTTCTCGTGGCCCTTGCGGATCCCGTGGGAGTCGATGATCGGCGTGACGCCCTGCGCGAGGTACTGCTTGATCCGGGAGCGCAACTGGTCGTCGGTGTAGCCGAGCCCGAAGGTCAGGACGATGTCGTCGGTCATGAGTGGCCAGGCTTCCTCCCGGCGCCCCGACCACCACAGCTCGCGGAGCTTCGGGACGACGTCGCCGTGCTTCGTGTGGGAGATCAGCCAGTCGTAGGCGGGAGCGGTCAGGTGCCAGGCGACGGTCTTGCGCAAATTGACGATCCCCTCGGCCTGGTTCACGCCCACAGGGAGGTTGATGCAGATGTGGACCTGGCGCGGGTCGCGGCCCGCCCGCCGGGCGCCTTCGGCCACGTTCTTCTTGATGTCGTCCACGGCGTCGACCGGGGCGTGGGAGAGGATGACGCCGTCGGCCTTTTCGCCGGCGAGCTGGAGCATCCTGGGGTTCAGCGCGGCGATGTAGATGGGGAGCCGGGGGTTGCGGGCGCCCACCCGGAGCCGGAACCCCTTCTGGACGTTGAAGAACGTCCCCTGATAGCTGAGGCGCCCGCCGGTGAGGAGGGGCCGGATGATGTCGAGCGATTCTCGCACGCGGGTCAACGGCTTCTGAAACGGGATCCCGTGGCCGTCGCCGACGATCTCGGTGCCGCCGGGGCCCATTCCGAGGATAAAGCGGCCGCCGGACAGCTCGTCGAGGGTGAACGCGCCCATGGCGAGGAGCGTGGGAGTGCGGGTGAAGACGCTGACGATGTTGGTGCCGATGGCGATCGTGCGGGTCGACAGCACCATCTGGCTCGCGACCGAGAAGGCGTCGCGGTCGTTCGTCTCGATGATCCAGATCCGCTCGTAGCCGAGGTTCTCGGCGAGGGAGGCGAGCTCGGTGATGTCGTTCGGCACCGAGGGCTTCTGGAGCGGGATGCGGGGGGTGACGATGTAGACGTCCGGTTTGTCCGTGACGATGGTCATGATTCGCCTCCTGGAATTCGGTGGGCTTTACCGACCCCGAGGTTGGACGATAACCCATCTTTACTCATTTCGACAGCTCTTTTCGACGCCGCGATGCCGGCGTCCACAATGGCCGTATTATTCGGCGCGCGCGGCCTTTGCGCGCGGTCGTGTTGAGCGCGCCGTTAGAGATCGCGAATGGTGTTCAGCATAGGCATCGAGCAGCCGCCGGATCATCCGTTGGTACTGCGTGTTGTGTCTACGCGCCTCCGCCTTGAAGAAATCGACGCTACGCTTGCTTAGTGCGATCGTGACCTTGACTCCTTCATCGCGAAAGACCAAGTCCTCGGGACGAGGCAGGAAGTCAGGAATCACCTTCAGCCGTCCCAGTGGTTCGTTCGTGTACCTAATGTTCTTGCTCATAGATTCGCTTTCCTTTCCGCCAGTAACCGGCTCCGAAGATTCGGATTACATCACCGCGGTATGTGAAGCGGACCGTCAGGACCCCGCCTTCGACCCGACCGAAGCAGTAGTACCGCTTTTCGCTCGAGCCATGAGACAGATCTTCGGCGATTACGCGGTTCGGATCAGCGAAGGCGAACTGTGCCTTCGCGAACGAGACCCCATGCTTCTTCTGGTTCTCCTGATCCCTTTTCGGGTCCCATTCGAAGCGGGCCTTTGCCACTAACAAAGCCTAGCACAAATCGGCCGGCCTGACCATACGTTAGTATGGCTAGAGGACAGGCGCTCTCGCGGATCTCTAACGCAAATTTGGCCGACCCACATAATCACGTCAACGCTGACGAGGCCGCAGTCTAACATGATGGCCGCATGGAGGGGCACACGGATTCACGGGATGGACGAGCGAGGACGCTCGCACGGCCCCCCCCGGCGCGCGGACGGGAGGCGTGCGGCGCCGCGGCTACCTCGAGGCGCGGGCGCGCTCCGCCGCCGCGGTCAGGGCCCGGCGCACATAGACCTGCGCGAGGTGGGCTCGGTACTCGGGGGAGGCCACCAGGTCGCCCAGGCACTCCAGCCCCTCGGCCGCCTTCGAGGCGGCCGCAGCGATCCGCTCGGGCGTCAGCGGCCCACCCTCCAGCGCCGCCTCCACGGCCCGGGCGCGCACGGCCTTGTCCGCCGCCCCGGTGAGCGCGACGCGCGCGCGGCGGCAGACGCCGTCCTGCAGGGTCAGGAGCGCGGCGGCGCCCACGACGGCGAAGCGGGAGGCCGGGTGCGGGAACTTCGCGTACGCGCTGGCGCTCCCCGCGGGCGGGGCCGGCACGCGGATCTCGCTGATCACCTCGTCGGGCGCCA